>JAQBSZ010000048.1 GCA_027623555.1 Pseudomonadota bacterium
AGGACGACTGCCATTGCCTGCGCACGCCGCCTAGCGGCAAAACGCGACAGACTCCCGCAGAGTGGCCATGGTCTTGTTCAGAGGCTCCCTAGCTATACTCCATCGATCAAGGAATGCCTTATGAAACTGACACACAGGATATGGCTGCTAACGATTGCAGCTTTGAGTTTTCTGCCTTTCACAGCTACCCAGGCGCAGAACATTGACGCCGTAATTCAGGCGGCACTGAACAACTCAGCAAGATTACCGGCGAGCCGCGAGCGCGATGCACAACGCAAGCCCAGTGAAATCATCAAGTTTATGGGCACAGCCCCGGGGATGACCGTATTAGACCTGGTGGGAATGGGCAGCGGTTACTATGCCGAGATTCTGGCTGGAGTCGTTGGTGAAGGCGGCAGAGTAATTACCCACGGTCTACCCGCCCAGGGTATGGATCCTGATAATCCATTTGCCGCGCACATTCGAAGCTCCTCACACCTGGATAATGTGGTTCCCATTTATGCCAACCTCAGAGACCTGGATCTGCAAGAGAATTCTGTGGATCAGATTTTTCTTATCCTGAATTTTCATGATTTTTATTTTGAAGCCTGGGGGATTGATCCCGCCGTCACACTGGCCATGTTCAGAAAGATCTTAAGACCCGGCGGCACGCTAGCGGTGATTGACCATGCAGCCCCGGACAATGCGCCGAGTTCATCCGGCAACACGGCCCATCGCATCTCACCGGTGCTCACCAAAAGCACTCTGCAAACTGCGGGTTTTATTCTGGAAGGTGAGAGCAATATCTTGCGCAATGACGCTGACAATCTCACGCAGACGGTTTTTGCACCTGAGATACGGGGCAGAACCAGTCGCTTCGTACATCGGTATCGCAATCCGGAGTAGCCATTAATAGTCGTTCGCGCAGCGAGACGAAACAAGTATTCCGCCAATGAGCACTTCGCTATTTCCCGAGGATTTCAGTGATGCGCCATACCAGCCACTCGCTGCGCGATTACGCCCGGGCAATTTGCAGGAGTTCGTCGGGCAGGAGCATCTGCTAAGCCCAGGCAAATCAATCTTCGAGGCTATTGAGAACCGACTCCCCCATTCGATGATTCTCTGGGGTCCGCCGGGTGTGGGTAAAACTACCCTGGCCAGGCTTATTGCCAGCGTCTGCGATTGTCACTTCGAATCTTTATCGGCGGTGCTGGCCGGTGTTAAGGAGATTCGCGCCACCATTGAACAGGCGCGCTTTCATCAGGCCAATGGTTCGCGAAAGACGATACTCTTTGTTGACGAAGTACACCGCTTTAACAAGGCGCAGCAGGATGCCTTTCTGCCACATATTGAAAACGGAACCCTGTTGTTTATCGGGGCCACCACCGAGAATCCTTCCTTCGAGCTTAATAATGCGCTGCTCTCCAGGGCGCGTGTCTACCTGTTGAAGCCCTTGACCGAGGCCAACCTGGTGGGAGTGATCGAGAAGGCACTTCAAGATGAGGAAAGAGGGTTGGGCCGCCTCAATATTGACTTGAGCCTGGAACAGAAACAGCTGCTGGCACGGGCAGCAGATGGCGATGCTCGTCGCACCCTCAACTATCTAGAAGTCCTCAGCGACATGGCCGAACCTGGCAATGGCAACCGTGTCATTGCCGACGAGCATATCGCGCAGGTGGTTGAGGAAACCTACCGCCGCTTCGATAAAGGAGGCGACAGTTTTTACGAACAGATCTCCGCCCTGCACAAATCTGTTCGCGGTTCTTCGCCCGATGCCACGCTGTACTGGCTAACCCGCATGCTGGATGGGGGATGTGACCCGCTCTATATTGCCCGCCGCCTCACCCGGATGGCCAGCGAAGACATTGGCCTTGCCGATCCCCGGGCTATGCAGATCTGCCTCAGCGGCTGGGACATCTATACCCGCCTGGGCAGTCCCGAAGGGGAGCTGGCGCTGGCACAGGCAGCGGTCTACCTGGCCAGCGCGCCGAAGAGCAACGCGATCTACGAGGCATACGGTTCAGTGCGCAAAGCGGTAGCCGAACACGGCAGTCTCGAAGTACCGCTGCATCTGCGCAACGCCAGCACTTCCTTGGGCAAGGAGCTGGGTTATGGCGAGGAGTATCGCTATGCGCACGACGAGGAAGAGGCATTCGCTGCGGGAGAGAATTATTTACCTGAATCGATTCAGCAGGAACAGTTTTATTTTCCCAGGGACAGTGGCCTGGAAATACGCATCAAGGAGAAGATGGCACGTTTCCGGGAACTAAACGCAAGTGCAAAGAACAAGCGTTATGACAAATAGCTATTAGATGGGTCAATTTTTGAGCGCTATTTGCCGATGGCGGCAACCCCGCAGTGGGCTGCTCAAAAGCTCCTGCTTCGTCTGCGCACATCGGCTCGGTCCTCTGGCGGGTAACCGTGCCCCGAATACAGTTCTGCTGATCCACCATCTATTGTCGTCGGAGCGGATAAATAAATGCTTCTGCTTCTCATTAGTTAATGCCTCCACCGGGTTTTTTTGTTAAGGTTTTCAGCTCAATAACAAGCCGCAGGGTGCAGTACCCGGTCCCTGCTACTGGTGCATAAATGGGTAAGTTGTTCCAGAACCTGACAGGGCGTAAGACGGCTCGATCTCGCTCGCTGCGCCTGGTAGTAGCGATATTTGCCTTACTAGGGATATCGACCCTGGCCAACGCCCAACCTGCCATTGCGTATAAAGCTCTGGTAGACCGGTTCTGTGTCACGTGCCACAACCAGCAGATCGTCAATAGCCCGGCTGATTCGACCGATGCCATGACCTCCCAGCTGCGTGCGGTTGGCCTGACTTTGGACACGCTCGACCTGGCGGCTGTGCCGGCTGCTGCCGATCACTGGGAAAAGGTCATCCGCAAGCTGAAGGCCGGGCTAATGCCCCCTGCCGGAATGCCGCGCCCGGATGCGGTCACACTCGAGGCGTTCCGCACCTGGCTGGAGTCCGAACTGGATGCTGCCGCAAACGCACGACCGGACCCGGGTCGTACCGCGGTGTTTCACCGCTTAAACCGGGCCGAGTACCGTAATGCCGTCAGGGACCTGCTGGCCCTTGAAATCGAGGTGGATGATTTTCTTCCGGCGGATGATGCGAGTTACGGATTTGACAATATTGGCGGCGTTCTGCGCATCTCCCAGTCTTTAATGGAACGCTACCTGGATGCCAGCCGGGTGATCAGTCGCCTCGCCGTTGGTAGTCCACCCCCTGCGCCTTTTTCCGTAACCTTTCGTACCCAGCAGGATGAGCAACAGCATGAGCGGGACGTCGGACTGCCGTTCGGAACTCGCGGGGGAATGCTGGTGAACTACCTGTTTCCCCTCGATGCCGATTATGACCTGCGCATTCAACTGAGTGGCGTACGCGGTGTGCAAGAACAGCATCAGCTCGAAGTCACCGTGGATGGCAAACCTGTTGAGCAGTTATCGGTAAGCAGTTCCAGTTTCGATCTGCGTTTGCCGGTAGCCGCCGGTACGCGCGAAATCGGCATAGCATTTCAGCGCCGGCCGCCGGTGCTGGTTGAGCAGGTACGCGAACGTTTTCAGAATCCACGCACCGCCGGCAACACTGGTGGGCCGGGTGGCGAGATGCCCTTTGTCACCAGCATTACCATTGCCGGGCCGTTCGATGCCCAAGGTCCAGGCCAGACGGCCAGCCGCGATCGAATCTTCACCTGTAGTCCTGCCTCAACCATGGAAGAATCCACTTGCGCCCGCACCATCCTGGCAGATCTGGCGCGACTGGCCTATCGACGACCTGTTACTGAGAATGACCTGGCCATTCTGATTGAGTTCTATGAAGCGGGCCGTAGCGACGCTGGCGATTTTGGAAGTGGTATCGAGCTGGCACTGCGCCGTCTGCTCGTCAGTCCTGAGTTCCTGGTGCGGGTAGAGTCCGATCCAACTACTGTCACGCCTGACACTTCTTATAAGGTAACAGACCTGGAGCTGGCATCGCGCCTGTCATTCTTTCTGTGGAGCAGCATCCCGGACGATGAGTTACTCGCTTTAGCAGAACGGGGAGATCTCAGCCAGCCCGCCGAACTGGAGAGGCAGGTTCAGCGGATGTTGGCCGATCCCCGATCACGGGCGCTGACCAGTAATTTCGCCGGACAATGGTTGCAGCTGCGCAACCTTGCCACACTGGTCCGGCCGGGCGAGCCCTATGCTGTCGAGTTCGACGAAAAATTACGCCAGGCGATGATTACCGAAACCGAAATGTTCTTCGACAGTATCGTAAGGGAAGATCGGGGCGTGCTCGAATTACTGACCGCTGACTACACGTTTCTGAACGGTCGGTTGGCCGGGCACTATGACATCCCCAATGTACAGGGTCCGCATTTTCGTAGGATCGCCCTCCCTGAAGACAGCCCGCGCCGTGGACTATTGGGGCAGGGCAGTATACTGACCCTGACCTCCCACGCGATCCGCACCTCACCGGTGCTACGCGGTAAGTGGGTACTGAACAACATCCTCGGCACGCCACCGCCTGATCCGCCACCCAACGTGCCGGCACTGGATGACAAGAAGACCTCTGCCAGGGTAGCGACAATGCGCGAACGCATGGACGCCCACCGTACCAACCCGGTCTGCGCAGCTTGCCATACCATGATCGACCCGGCCGGGTTTGCATTGGAAGGCTTCGATGCCATCGGTCGGTACCGGGAAGTTGACGAATGGTTCAACCCGATCGACACCTCCGGGGTACTGCCTGATGGAACCTCATTCGATGGTGCCGCCGAACTGCGGGCAGCCCTGGTGGAGAAGCCCGAGAGATTCGTTGCTACGTTTACCGAAAAGCTGATGACCTACGCGCTGGGTCGCGGCCTCGAATACTATGATATGCCGGCTGTGCGCAGGATAGTTCGCGAAGCGGCCGCCGATGAATACGGTATACAGTCTATTATCGCCGGTATTGTGAAGAGCTATCCTTTCCTTAACAGGAGATCTGAATCATGACGTTTATTACCAAGAAGGCTCTGCCGCGGCGTACCGTGCTGCGTGGCATGGGCACGATGGTAGCGCTACCTTTTCTGGGAGCGATGGTGCCGGCACTCACGGCGACAGCGCAGACAGCGGCGGTTCCGACTCCGCGTCTCGGATTCTTCTACGCACCCAACGGTATGTTTTTACCTAACTTTCATCCTGTGGGGGACGGCGGAAGAGACTATGAGATCACGCCCATCCTCAAACCGCTGGAAGCCTATCGAAACCAGATGGTGGTGGTTAGCGGGCTCAGTAACAACGGCATCGTCAGCCCCAATGAGGGCGGTGGCGTTCATACGCGCGCTCACGGTGGCTGGCTCAGCGGTGTGCTGCCCAAGCGCACCGAAGGCGCTGACATCGAAGCCGGCAAGACGGTAGACCAGTTTGCTGCCGATGTACTCGGTAGAGACACCTCATTGCGTTCGCTGGAGTTGACCACCGAGTCGAACTTCACCGTTGGCAATTGTGAGAATGGCTATAGCTGCACTTACCAGAATTCAACCTCCTGGCGCTCGGCCACTACACCGCTGCCCCACGAGCGTGATCCGCGGGTGGTATTTCAACGACTGTTTGGCGATGGCGGCTCCGTCGAGGCGCGGCTGGTACAGATGCAGACTGATCGCAGCATTCTCGATTCGGTGAGCGATAGCCTGGGTCAACTGGAACGTAAATTGGGTGCCGGCGACAAGCTTGTGGTTGAAGAATACCTGGATGCAGTACGGGAGATCGAGCGCCGTATTCAACGCACTGAACAGAACAATGCCGCACGACCATTGCCTTGGGTAGAACAACCGGCAGGTGTTCCTGAGACTTACGATGAACATGTTGAGGTGTTGTTCGAAATGCTGGCGCTTGCCTACCAGACCGATATCACTCGAGTGAGTTGCTTCCAGATGGCTCGGGAGCTGAGTGGACGCGCCTACCCGAATATCGGCGTACCCGAAGGGCACCATACTGTGTCCCATCACCAGCTCAACCCACACAATATCGAGCAGTACACGAAGATCAATACCCATCATGTTGGCTTGTTCAGCAAACTCATCGAGCGGCTAAGCAACACCCAGGATGGCGATGGCACACTGCTGGATCACAGCATCCTGATGTACGGCACTGGCATGGGAGATGGCGATCATCACACGCCTTATAACCTGCCGGTAATACTGATGGGTGGCGGTTGCGGACAATTGGAAGGTGGCCGTCACCTTAAATACGCGCTGCACACGCCGTTCATGAACCTCGGCCTGAGTCTGCTGGACAAGGTCGGCGTCAATGTGGCAAGTCTTTCCGACAGCACGGGAAGATTGTCGGATCTTTAGGATGCAAATGATGAGTTGCTATAGGAAAAGCCAGACCAGATCACTAGTTGCGCAACCGGCAATGAGCGTGCGCTGGCTTATGCTGCTGGGCTTGCTGGCCAGCGGCATCACTTTGGCAGCGCAGACCGAATCCACACTGGTTGACCTGGTTCGCGCTGGCGAGCTGGAAGCCATGGGTACGGCAATCAGCGCCGGCGCCGATGTGAACGCTACGACAGCGGATGGAACCACAGCACTGCAATGGGCGGTGCACACCGACCAGGCAGAATCAGTAGCGCTGTTACTGGCAGCCGGCGCCGATGCGAATCTAAGGAATCGCTACGGTGTTGGTGCCGCGGCGCTGGCCGCGGAAAACGGGAATGGCCTGATTCTCAAAATGCTGCTCGAGGCGGGAGTCGATGCGAATCAGGCGCTGCCGGGAGGCGAGACGCTGTTAATGACCGCCGCCCGCACTGGCGATGCAGAATCAGTGCGGGCACTTCTGATAAGTGGCGCCAACCCGAATCACCGGGAAGAAACGCGGGGCCAGACTGCCCTGATGTGGGCGGCGGCGAATAACAACGCCACCGCCATCGAATTGCTCGCCGCACACGGTGCAGACATTAATCTGCAGACCGACAATCCCTCACGTGGTGGCGATCGCACGTTTGCCTATCCGGCTCCCACAGGTTTCTCTGCGCTGATGTTCGCCGTCCGCGATGGACACTTCGAAGCGACCCGTTCACTACTCGAAGCCGGAGCAGAGGTTAATGACCAGGTTTCTGACGGCCAGAGTGCCCTGGTAGTCGCCGCCGCCAATGCGAATTGGGAGTTGGCGGCCTTCCTCATTGATCGTGGTGCCGATGTGACAGCGGCAGACGCCGGTTGGAATGCCCTGCATCAAACTGTCCGCACCCGGCGCATGAACCTGGCTTTCGGTCCACCGGGACCGTTTGCTTCTGGCACTCTGGACAGCATCGACCTGATACAGAAATTGCTGGATGCCGGTGTCGACGTAAACGCACGCATGACCCGTAACGGCATACGCGATGGCCAGCGCAATCGCTTTAACCGACTCGGCGCCACCGCTTTCATGCTTGCGGCCAAGGTAACCGATGTAGAAGCGATGAAACTGCTGCTGGTAGCCGGCGCTGATGCAAACATTCCTACTGCCGATGGCACGACCTCCTTGATGGTCGCCGCCGGTTTGCACATCTGGAACCCGGGTGAGGATGGTGGCTCATTCACCGGGCAGGAAGCAGAAGTGCTCGAAGCCGTGCGACTCACCGTCGAAGCTGGCAACGACGTCAATGCGCGCAACTACCGGGGCGAGACTGCCCTGCATGGCGTGGGCTTTCGCGGCGTGAATAGCGTATTGGACTACCTGGTGGAACGGGGCGCCGATCTCGCCGCGCTGACCGAAGACGGCTGGTCGCCACTGGCCATTGCCCGGGGATTCAGTTACACCGATTTCTACAAGGCCCAGTTGCACACCGGCGCGAGAATGGAAGAATTGATGCTGGCCCGTGGCCTCGAGATTGAGGGCGATGAACACCATGTTCCCGGCTCAGTGTGTTACGACTGCCTGCAGACCCGGGTCGATCAGGCTCAGGCGGTGGCCGCGCGGGATGACTGGATGGAAGCAAACTTCGATCCGCACAGCAATGAGATTCAGATGCTGCCTTTCTGGAGCTGGCTACCTTATCCAGATCCATCGCAGAATACCACCCAGCAATACGAACCGGAGCGCTAACAGAATCAGGGACTGCTTCATTATTGCGCTTGCTGATTTTACTTAGAGAGCCTGTGAACAAGTAGTTGGCCGCTCTGGCGAGCCGTGCTAAAGGCAGAAAGAGGGACCGACCCGAATGCCAATTAGTCGCGCAGGCATCAACAGCAGGAAATGTGTCTGTGTGCTTGTCTCTATAAGCGTCATTGCCTCCTCGTCGCTGTACGCGCAAATCAATCCTGTTAATCCTGTTATCGAAAACCTGCTGGAGGGGCACCCGGTCATCGGCACGTTTTCCCGCTCACCGACTACTGACCTGGACTTCGCAGTTATCGACGAGCAGTACGGTGAATTTGATATTGAGGGGGTTCGCAACGCTATCATTGGCATGCGAGCAGGCGACAACCCACGGCCAGTTGCGCCGATTGTCCGCACCCCTCTCGCCGTTCGTGATACCCCGCAATCAGTAGTGCAACAACTTCTCGATGTCGGAGTGTCGGGGATCATGTTTCCTGATGTGGACACGCGCGCCCAGGCTGAAGCGGCTATCGCCTCATTACGCTCAGGCCAGGCAGGAGTTTGGCCGTTAGATCCGGCTGGAATCCTGGTGGCAATGATTCAGATCGAGTCGCCGCTGGGTATCGAAAACCTGGATGCCATCCTCGAAGTACCGGGCATTGGCGTGCTGTTTCTTGGGCCTACCGATATGGCAACGGCTATTGGTGCTGAGGGTCCCAATGCGGCGGAGGTAGAGTCCATGGTGCAGGGGGTTCTCAAGGTGTGCCTGGAGCGCAACATTGCCTGTGGCTATCCCATTGTGGCGACTTCGCAAGCAGATGCCGACAGGCAGACAAGCCAACGCCTGGCGCAGGGCTTTAAGGTGTTGGCGGTGATGACGCGAGCACGCTAGGCAGGCTTTGATTGGCCACGTTTCCAGGCACTTTTCGAATGACTGAATAACCAAATCACTAAATGAAGGAATAGAACATGGCAGCTTATCTGATCGCTAACTACAGAGTCACCAATCCCGACGGTTACACAGACTACCTCGCCGCCGTTGTCCCAACGATCCTCGCCCATGCAGGAAATATTTTAGTGGCAGGCCCGGACAGTGTCGCTGTCGAAGGCAACCCTGATCCGGTGACTGTAGTGGTGGAGTTTCCAAGCCGTGAAGCGTTACAGGGTTGGTACGACTCGCCGGAGTATCAGGAAATTATTCATCTGCGTACCGATAATTCGAAAGGACTGGTGGTGTTTGCAGACCAGTTTATAGCGCCTGGCTAGGTGCGCAGGCTATGAGGGAATCCGGGTAATTCGGCATCCCTCAGTTTTGCAAGTCAGGCGGCGATTAATCCGGCCAGTACGCACCGCGTACCTTCAAATGGTTTCCTGCCATGCATCACCAGAAAATTATCCAGCAGCGCCATGAAAAAGACGCAGCTAATCAGGGTTGAGTCGATATCGGAGGAATTCATGTTGCTAACCCGAACAGGTCTGGTGACTCACCGAATTACCAGTTTGTCAAGGGGCTTGCATGGACGGCAAGCCCCAGTCGAAAATCAGGTAGTCCTGAGAGTTCTTCTAACTTGACGGTATGCGATGCAAGGTACAGACCTTGTTATTGTCCGGGTCTCGCAAGTACGCCAGATAAAGCTGGCCGTTCACACCTTCGCGAATGCCTGGAGGATCTTCACATGCCGTTCCACCATGGGCCAACCCGGCCGCATGCCAGGCGTCAGCCGCTTGCGGATTCTCTACTGCAAAACCGATGGTGCCGCCATTGGCATGACAGGCTGGCTCACCGTCTATTGGAGTAGTAATGCAGAATACGCCGCTCTTTGCCATGTAAAAACAGCGCCCCTTTTCATCCATGACGGCCGGATCGTAGCCCAGGGCGCCCAGCGTCGCATCGTAAAATTCTTTTGCCTTTTGCATATCGTTCGTGCCAACCATTACATGACTAAACATTGCTGCTTCCTATATTCACTATTAATTGGAGAAATAGCACCCCGCTACGCGCTGGAACTAAATCGGATTGGATCAGGGTGAATATACTGTAGTGACTCGGGAAAAAACAGGGACAGGTGCAGATCTGAAACACAAGACCCCCTACTTTCATTCTGCGCGGTTTTTCTGTTACCTTTGCTGGCCAGCCACTCCCCGTTCTTAATCTTCAGAAAGTTTACCAGCCATGATCGACCGCGATATTGATATTCAGACTCCCGCCGGTGTAATGAACACCTTTATTACCCATCCCGAAGAAGCAGGGCCGCATCCGCTGGTGTTGTTCCTGATGGATGCGCCGGGCAAGCGCGAGGAATTGCATGACATGGCAAGAAGACTGGGCTCGGCCGGGTACTATGTCCTGTTGCCCAATCTTTACTACCGTCGAGTACGGGAATACAGAATTGAAAACTCCAACCGAGAAGAAATGTACTCCCACATGAATTCCCTGAGCAATGCCATGGTGTGCGAAGACATTTGGGCGCTGATTAAATTTGCCGAGGCGGACAGTGCTGCCCTGAATGGAAAGAGTGGTTGTGTCGGTTACTGCATGAGCGGACCCTTCGCATTCGCTGCGGCGACGGCCTTCCCCGAGCAGATTGCAGCCAGTGCCTCCATTCACGGTGTGCGCCTGTGTACCGACAGCCCTGACTCGCCCCATCTGGATGCAGACAAGATCGCCGGAGAGATGTACTTCGGTTGTGCCGAGACCGACGAGCATGCGCCGACCCAGATGATCGAGGATCTGGAGGAATATCTTGGGGGAACGGGCATAAATTACCGCATCGAATGGTACCCGGGTACCGAACACGGTTTTGTGTTTCCATTAAGATCGGGTAAATACAACAAAGCGGCAGCCGAGCGCCATTGGGAACGATTGCTGGCGATGTATCGGCGCTGTCTCTGAATCCGCTGCCTGACAATCCAGGCGTAAGAAACAAGTGAGGTGAGTACGCTTATTCCGTGAGCTCTCTATGATGCGATGGCTTCGAGCGGCGCTGAGCGGCAGACTGGTGTAGCTGCAGACCGCGCCCCTCCGGGGTGTCCTCGCTCCGAAAAGAAGCCTCGCATAAAACGCGAGTCTTTTTTCTGCGCTCGGCGCTGGTCTTTGATTGCAGCTACACCAGTCTGCCGCTCACCGCCTTGGGTTAATGCTAGCTTTGAATAGATTCAACTTAGACTTAAGCCCAGTGAAGAGGCTTTTACCGCAGCAGAATAAAGTGCTCGAGTTCAAGCTCGCAGAAGCGAAATTTGAATCAACACGGCGCTCAGTCGGAACTGCAAGGACTGGCCTGGAATAACAGGCCGGCAACTCAATGAGACCCCGGCGGCTTAACTAAGCAAGCTCTTTCAGGCGTGCCTGAATATGCAGCATCTTTATGCGTGCCTTGATGTATCTTTCTTCCAAGATCTTTAATCGGTAGTCCACATCCTCCTTATAAGTCGGATTCTCAGGGACCAATTCTCGCTTCCTGGCGTAGGACTTAACAGCCTTCCTGATCGTGTCGTCCTTGTATAGACCAAGGTGGGGCTTGCAGGCGTTGCAGACTGCGTAGCCGTATACAACTGAGATTTCCTTAGTGTTCGAAATGCCACACTCAAAACAGCATTTGCTCATTGAACCTATCTTCTTGATCTGTTGTGAAACTATGGTGAGGCTTGACTGGAATTATTTGGGAAAACGGGCAATGCCAAGGCTGCCCCGAATACCACCAATCCAGATCTCGTCTTCGACTTCGATCGCGACCGTACCTAGGCGAAAGAATTCATTGCCCTCTGTATAATTCACCAGTTGTTGTACAGCAAGCGTGTCCGGATTCACCCTGGCAACACGGGCGACCGACAACTCACAGTCGCTACCATCAGCACAGCGAGTAACATGACCGGCGACTATGATATTGCCATCGTTTCCCCAGCGCACGTTGTCAACATTAAAGCCAACTGGAGCTAGCTCAATCTGAATCGGAGATTGCCGCCGTGACAGGCGCACCAGTGCCTGATCACTCCAGCCACCGACATAAAACCACTGCCCATTGGCAGAGGACACCAGCCCATTGGGGCCGTTCATCTGACTACCCGGCACTTCAATCCAACCGGTCGATGCATCCCATTCCCAGAGCTCACCACCGGATGGGTCGAAATTGGTAGCACCCAGGGTACCGCCGGGTAAGGCAGTAATTGAGTTGATCCGGGCGGTTCCTTCGGGAGAGGGAATACATCCTATCCACTTCAGAGTCGGGGCACTGCCGCGGACATCCAGAGCAAAGACTTCGATCGCTTCCCGCGTGCCATGACCCACAACGTACAGAGTGTGCATGCCACTGCTACCTTCCCGGAGAGTCAGCCCATGGGGTTGGAAGACCGGATTGGGTCCAGGACAGTCGCGATAAGTTGCAGTATCGTGTTCGGGTGCCAGGGCGTTCGCCGGAAAGATCTCCTGCACTCTATGGTCGAGAATGTGTACGGCATAGATTGGACCCTCTGAATCAGATGTGCGACCGGAAGCGATTACCCAGGGAGTGCCAGGGACCTGGTACAGATCTTCGGGGTTGGTGGTACCACAGACGAACTGCACATCGCCGTCAGAGTGACAGGCCTCGGCGGAGAATGCGTTGGGGGTGAACAAGCCCATAATAAATGAGCAGAGAATAAGAGTTCGCAACATGGGATCACCTCGAGTGAGTGCTCTTCTGAGCTTTCCTGAAGAGCGTATTTGGTTAAAATTAAGTGCAGATGCATGTATTGCTAGCGCGGTACCGGAGCATCCAGAGAATCGAAGCGGTATACCGCTTCAATCCTGCGCGCCAATTCACTAATCACTGGCCCACCGGATGAGGCATTGGTCATGATCGCAAAACCGTAGCCTTTCACCTTGTGGGCCACGAGCAGGCAGAGAAATCCAAAATTCCCACCGCCATGGGAGAAGTACCAACCCTCGCCTCGCTTGTCCAATGAAAATCCTATGCCATAAGAGCCTACTCCCACCGGGCTGAGCATCTCCGTGATGGATTCCTTGCTCAAGACTTTGTTAGATCTGTTCTGATAGGAAAGCTGCACCTCTATTGCAAAGCGTGCCAGATCTGTTGGTGTAGTCCACAGACCGGCAGCGGCTTGTTCCGGATAGATATGCCACTTGGGGCCGTTGGCTTGACCCGTTCTCGAGTGGGCCCGTGCCGCGTTTGCATCTCTTGAAGCGGGCAATGGTTGTTCGAAGGTGCTGTGTACCATGCCAATCGGAGCCAAAACCAGCTCCTCCATTAAATCCGCATAGGAGTTGTTATAGGTATCGATCAGCGCCTGTTGCAGGATAGTCACTCCGCCTCCGGAATAGTGAAAGGCCGACATCGGAGGTCGAACAACCCGCACCACGCCAACATTGGAGGGGGCTAGCCCATCGAATATTTGTTGGAGTGAGGGCAATGACTGATCGGGCTCATAACCCGGAAACCCGAAGCCATCGCCCAATCCTGCGGTATGACTCGCCAACATCCTGGGGGTGACTTTGGTCGAGAGGGTGAACTCAGTGTCAGGCAGCCTCCACCCGGTGAGTATGGTATTGATATCCTGGTCGATGGAAAATAATCCCTCTTCGGCGGATTTGAGTACCGCCATCGCATTAACCGGTTTGCTTATCGATGCCGCCTGGAACAGTGTTTCAGTGTCCACTGCTAGACCGCTGACAACGTCGGCTACTCCATAGCCCCTGGCCCACTGCACTTCGAAATCCCTGATGATTGCAATGCTGACACCGGGGAGATTGAAGCGGGCTAATAACTGCTCTATGGAGTGTTCGGAGTTCTCGGCATCGATATTCTCCTGACCCTGTTCGACCAGATAAATAAAGTCAGCAACCGATTGCTGCGCCCATGCTTGTGTATTCAGCAAACAGCAATATGTCGCTATGCAGATGAGCAATTGACGTGGCTTCATTTGGCTCTCCAGTAAATAAAAATTACCTATAGTTATTGTTAGGTATTTACTGCGTTACTCCAGAAAGCAGCGTGAAGTAAGATTGAATTTTGGCGGGATCGGTAGTTTGTCCCAGGGCGGCAATGAGCAGCATACGTGCTTTGAGCCCATCCAGTCCTTCTCCCTTCACAATCTGAAGATGATCAAACTCCGGATAGAGAACGACACGGCCAGCACCCGTGCGAGAGGTGAACACGATTACAATGTTGGCATCGTTCGCTTCCTGTAGCGCCTCAGTCACCTCAGGAGGTACATTGCCGCGCCCGAAGACTTCCATGACAATTCCCCTGGCCCCGGATTCGATAGCCGCACGAACCAGATGACCATCGCTGCCTGCCACCAGGCTTATCAGGTCGACCCGGGGCTCAATCGCCTCGGGTGACAAAAATACTCTCTGCGACGGTGTCCACGCATAGTAAATCCGCCCCTGATCGATAGCGCCCATCTTTCCCGCGCCTGTGGATTGAAACGCCTCCACCGCGGTTGAGTGAGTCTTGCGGGCATATCGCGCGGCATGTATGTCGTCGTTTAATGTTATTAGAGTGCCACGGTTCTTCGAGTCCGGGTTAGCGGCAATGAGAATTGCATTCAACAGGTTGCGGGGGCCGTCGGTATCGACGCGGCTCGGTGGGCGTTGTGCAGCCGTAAAAACAACCGGGCGATTGTCTGCAACAAGAAGATCGACAAAGAAAGCGGTCTCTTCCAGCGAGTCTGTACCATGAGTGATTACAACTCCTGCCAGCTTGTCATCTGCAAAGAGTTCGTTGATTCTCTGCGCCAGGCTAAACTGAATCTCGGGCGTCATGCGTGAACTGCCGATGGACACGAAATCTTCCACCACAATCCGGGCAAGCCGTTCGATACCAGGAACCGCCTCTATTAGCTCTTCCGCTGTTACCAGCCCACTACTACTTGAGGCGATCGTTCCACCAGTGGCCAGGATATGAACGTTAGGCAGCTGACTACTTTGAGCGTCAGCAACGAAAGGCAATAACAATAGCAGACTGAGTAATGCAGCCCTGGTCCTGGTGGTAATTCCTGGCATCGCTACCTCATTGAAATTAATAACTGCACACTAATCCCTTCTTTGAATCTTGAAGTATCTGAAGCGGTACTACACTCTTTGATAATCAGAATCGCCTAGTTCTCGGCATCCATCTCCTGCCGCCTGGCCCCGGCAAGAATACCCGGCAGAGAGTAATTCCCCTCATGACAGGCATAGTCGTACAACTTAACCCCTGCGGGCATGCGATTCAACGTGAGTTCACCGCTGAAGGGTTGAGTATAGATTTCGGGATCGGTGATCGTGAAGCGATAGAAAATCTCATTATCGGAACTAATGGTGAAGCGTTCTTCGAGCACGAAGGACTCAGAGGCTAATTGTACAAAGGAGGCGGATTGCGGATGCACGTTGCTGGTATGCACAAGCAGCGAATTACCGTCCCAATAACCGATAGAATCGCCGCGCCAATTTTTGTGAACATTTGGCAGGGGCTCATCACTCAGGCGTATGATGCGCAATTCAGCCCCGGCTTCAATATAGAGAACCACGTAATCTTCATTCTGTACAAACTGATAGTTGGGGCTGAGTGGCACGATAGGTACTGCAGGCGGAACGGTGCCAAAATCGAGCAGGCAGCGCTCGCCGGGGCCCGCCATCTCCGGTCCATCGAAATCCTTGAAGCCTATCGCTCTAAACTTGCCGCGAAAGGTATTGTCCCTGGCATCATCCCGCAAAGGGAGTCGCCCATTTGGAGGATCGATCACAATGGAGGTACGGAATTCGCCGTTTACTTTTAGTACATTAAAAACCCGATCCTTGAACTGATCTTCGGCAGTGTTGCTGACTGACTGGGCAATCTCAGGCGCCTCAATAGCGCCCTCAATAGGTGCCTCTCTGTCATCGAGCTCGGCGTTTTTGCGGCGTTCCCACTCCAGTGCTTCTTCAGTTGTATAGGTTTTTTTGTCGCCCAACTCCTGGGGTCGAATGAAGGGCGTCGCAGTTTCGGTAGTCCAATTGCCCTGCAAATCAGGATGGCCATAACTGGTCAAGCGGGGAGTGAAGTCTGCGCCATGGGCTGTGACCGCCGGCACCAGTAGAGAAAATGAAATAGTGCAGGAAAATATTACTTTAAGGCGCATCGAGACCTCTCCATTTATTGCCTTTATACAAGTCCATAGACAACAGGTTGGCAGAAATGCGTTGTAGTCGATGGTCTATGCCATGCTGCCCCTGATTCATGACGGTGAATAACAGGGACAAATGTGTATTCGGATTTCCAATCCCTCGACGATTGGCGCAGAATCATTGTTCTTCAAATAAAACAGTTCAAGCGGGTGTAGCTCAGTTGGTAGAGTCCTAGCTTCCCAAGCTAGTTGTCGCGAGTTCGAATCTCGTCGCCCGCTCCATTCGCTATTTGCACTTATTGGTTCGGTGGAACTTCGTAAATATCGATCACTTCAGGCCTCGGTCCTTCGGTTGGAATGGCGGCCTCGTTCATCATTCGCGTAATCACGTCGATAGTCGGGCGCGAGGGGCGGGGTAGTCCGAATCGGTAGCCCTCGGCTATGAACAAAGGCGTCCAGCCACGATGATTCTGGCGGTTCCAGATGTGGGGGTCGGCGCCGTGCGCGGCCAGCAACTCAACCACTTCAGGAAACATCCCGTAGGCGGCGCCATGCATGGCGGTATCGTTCTCTTCATTGATTGCGTTGACGTCGGCACCGAGCTCGAGCATCAAGCGCGTCGCGGCCAGGGCTTCGTCCTCTGTGCCAGCTTCTTCTTCTGGAGCTGTTGTGCCCAGGCCTGCTGCGGCCATCAGCGCTGTAGTGCTACTTAGATTCGACCAGAACGGGTTGGCGCCCAGCTCAAGCAGTAATCGCATCAAGGGAACATCCGCCCGGTCGGCGGCAAACAGAAACGGAGTGGCGCCTCCCGATTCGAGTCGAGATGCGGAATTCGGTTGGCGGGGTGCACCCTCTTCCATTGGCAGATTTACATCCGCTCCCAATGCCACCAGTTCCCTGACGAATTCGAGCGAACTCAGATTCCCGGACCCAACCGGAGCCGGATCGCCGCGGTCGCTGGCATCGGGCTTGCGTACCCAACTCATGGTAGCCAATGGCGTAAATCCAGAGCGCTGGTCGTTAGGGTCGGCACCGGCCCTGACGAGTTCGACCGCGAGCTCGAAGTGGCCGTTACGAACAGCCATCAACAAAGGGCTGAGGCCCTGGTTGACCGGCTGCGTTGTGGCATTGTTACCCGACTGTTCGGTTCGTTGCCTGTTGCGCTGAAGTAGCGCATTTACATCTGCCCCCGCCTCGATCAGTGCCAGCGCGACATCGATGTGCCCCTCGCGTACGGAGAAGAATAGTGGAGTAAAACCAGATCCCAGCGTGGCATTTATATCACCGCCTGCATTGATTAGCGCCTGCACGACCGGTGCATGCCCTTCGGCAGCCGCCCACATGAGTGCAGTTTGCTCACGCTGTTCCTGCGCATTCGGATCGGCACCAGCGGCCAGGAGGGCCTGTACGGCCTGGAGGCTTCCGGCGCGTGCGGCGATCATGAGCATGGATTCACCACCCGCCATCGTCTTGCTCGGATCGGCACCAGCATCGAGAAGTAGCTGTACGATTGATTCATTACCATTGATGGCTGCCAGGGCGAGAGGGAGCACGCCGTAGCGATTCACGGCATTGACGCTAGCACCGGCGTTCAGGAGTCGCTCCACCAAGATGGCTTCATCATGGTATACGGCCCAGTGCAGCGCGGTCATACCGTCTACCTGGGTGGCGTTAACATCGATGCTGCTGTTACTGGCATCGAGCAAACTGAACACAAGCGCTGCGTCCTGACTCTCCGCTGCATCCGCCAGTGCTGCGACTTGGGCATAGGCAGTCGTAGTTATGCCCGGCAGCCAGGAAGACAGCAGCACAACCATAAGCAACATGTTAGGGATACGGGCAAGGATTATTAGTCGCCTCATTCTAAGTCTCCTGTAGCTGCTCTTTGCAGAGAAACTACACGGCAATTCCACAATTCGCTCATTTAAACAGGTACGGCATCGAACAGGTCGTCGATCTTGCCATTGCTGTCGCCGAAGCTATCCAGGCGTACGCCAGCACGGTCCAGCAGCGTCATATGCAGATTCGCCAGGGGCGTGCCCTTCTCATAGCGGATATGTCGCCCGCCTCTGAGCCCAGTGGCGGCACCCCCAGCGACGAGAATCGGCAGATTCACATGGTCGTGCAGGCTGGGATTACCCATGCCACTCCCGTACAGGTAAATAGTGTTATCCAGCAACGATCCATCCCCGTCCGGCGTCGCCTTCAACTTCTCGAGAAACTTCGCAAAGAACTCCACGTGGTACTGACCAATCATGGCGATCTTTTCTACTTTCACCGGATCATTGCCATGGTGACTGGTTGGATGATGCGGTTCCGGCACGCCAATCTGTGGATAGGTCCGGTTAGTGAGTTCACGTGTGAACTGGAAGGTAATGACCCGAGTGATGTCCGCCTGCAGCGCCAGTACCTGCAGGTCGTACATGAGAGTGGCGTGATCACCGAACTCCGCCGGGACGCCCACCGGTCGCTCCATGTCAGTGGAGAATTCTTCGGTGTCTGCAGTTTCGGCACGTTGAATCTGGCGTTCGATCTCACGCACGGTGTCGAGATATTGATCGACGCGGTTCTGATCGCTTGCGCCCACTGCGCGCTTCAGACGAGAAATGTCTTCGTGGAATGCATCGAGCAGACTGGCCCGGCTTCTCAGCAAGGCTTCCCGCTCGGCTGGCGTGCCACCCTCTCCAAACAGACGCTCGAACACGAGCCGTGGATGGGCTTCGGAAGGCAGTGGTGTGGTCGGCGAGGACCAGGACAAATTGTTTTGATACACGCAAGCGTAACCGTTGTTGCAGACACCGGCCAGTGGATTCAGATCCATGGACAGCTCAAGCGATGGCAGTCGGGTTTCTTGACCGATCTGCTTGGCGGCGATCTGATCGATGGTGGTTCCCAGATGATAGTCCGAGCTTTCCGTGTGCTTGGCGAAGGCGGCGCTCAGGTAGCCAGCATTTGAGGTGTCGTGCGTGCCCGGATAAGAATTCTGCAATTCAAGATTAGTAACCACCGTAACCTTGTCTTTAACCAATTCCAGGGGACTGAGGATGGGTGACAACTTATCGAGTATCGTTCCGCCTTCGGGTGTCCAGCGCGCATGATCGGTGCCCATCGGTACGAACACGAAGCCAAGCCTGGGCACCGGAGCAGCCGGGGTTTGGGCCAGGACGGTGGCGGCAGGAATCATGGCATCCAGCAGCGGCAACGCCAACACAGCTCCCGCGCCGCGCAGGAATGTACGCCTGGGTAAGGCTTTCTTGGTAATAATCATACAGCTGTCCTCTTTGCAATCGTGCGGACGGTAAGTAAATGGCACAGGGATGTTACATGCACAGAAGTGCCTTCAATCAGGGACTTCCTGGCAGTGGTCATAAGGATACCCGCATCTGAAATGGTGTGCTTTTTGCGATGCCCAGAATCAGCGATGAAAAGCGATAACCCCCGGGTTCAGCATCGCGAACAATCTGACGAATCGCGGGCGCGTCGTAGTACTCGACGCCTCTGCCAAGCGCGAATGTGAGTAACTTCTCAGTCACCGTATCGGCGAATAGCTCCGGGCGGCTCAGCAAGCCAGCTTCGAGACCCGCCACACCAGCAAATTCACCCATGCCGGGCAAACCGCCAGCGACGTCAACCGGGTTGTCTCCGACATGGTCGCGCCAGCGGCCCACGGCATCGAAATTCTCCAGAGAAAAACCCACCGGGTCGATGGTGGTGTGGCAGCTGGCGCATACCGGGTTGGTCCGATGGGCGGCCAAACGCTCCCGCATGGGCAAGGAGGCGGCCACAGCAGCCTCATCCAACGCCGGCACATTGGGCGGTGGCGGTGGCGGTGGCGCACCGTAGATATTGTCCAGCACCCACACGCCTCTCAGCACCGGCGAGGTGCGGTTAGCAAAGGAAGTAACCGCCAGTACACTGCCCTGGCGCAACAGACCGCCGCGTTCGCTGTTTTCGCCCAGCTCAACACGCCGCATGCGGCTGCCATAGACACCCGGAATTCCGTAATGTTTGGCAAGGCGTTCATTCAGATATGTGTTGTCTGACTCCAGCAGATCGAGCACGCTGCGATCTTCACGAAGCAAGTTGTCCAGTAGCAGTTCGGTCTCTTGTCTGAAGGCCTGGCGCAAGTTGTCGTCGAAATCCGGGTAGAGCCGCGGGTTGGGAGTGAAGGCTTCGAGATTGCGAAGCTGCAGCCACTGCCCGGCAAAGTTGGTGGCAAGATTGCTGGAGCGGGGATCGGCCAGCAATCGACGGACTTGCCGCTCCAGCTCGTCCGATCGGCTCAGTTCACCCCGCTCTGCTACGTCCAGCAGCTCTTCATCCGGAAGACTACTCCATAGAAAGAAGGACAGGCGCGAAGCCAGCTCGATATCGCTGATACGATAAGCACGGCCCGGCTCCAGCAGTTCTGGGGCTACCTCCACACGGAATAAAAATTCCGGATTCATGAGCACAGAGCTTACGGCTTCGCCAATTGACTCATCGAAGCTCTCTTGTTTCCGAGCTGCGAGGAAAAAGGCCAGTGGCTTATCGATATCTGCCTCAGCAACAGCTCGGCGGTAGGCACGCCGGGTGAGCTTGGCGAGAATTTCACGAGCACAGACTTCTTCTTCGTCGATTGCTGTTGGCTGACAGGTAAACAGCTGGCGGCGGCTCGGTGTGTCGCTGGCACCTGTCGCTGCATAGGGCCCGGTAATGGTGACCTGATAGACAGCCGGAGTTAGCCGCGGATGACGAATCTCATTGTAGTGAGACTGCAGGGGTTGGCGCTCGGATTCGATCAGAGATGAAAACAGTTTCGGGAAGGTTACGCCCAGATCGTGAGGGCCTGCTGCTATCGGCAATCTTATCCTGAAATTCTTATCGACCTCGGAATGATCTTCACCCTCGGGTCTATTCACCATGAAGGTCTCGATGAGTTCTCGATCGAGGAGCAGATCCAGCGGTTGCGGCTCGCTGCTCCGAAGGCCTCCGATATTGCCAGTGCGATTGCGTGCAAGCCGTATCTGGATATCGTACTCGCCGTCTTGCGGAAACGTGTGGGTGACCGACACACCACCGCGCGTACCAATGGGCAGACCCGGTATGTGTTCTTCCTGGGTAAGGTCCGGCGGCACACTGATCACATCACTTTGCACCGAAGCCAGATTGCCACCGACAGCTAAACGGCCGATTTTTTGAGCGGCGGAAATATAGCGATCTAACAGTGCCGGTGACAGGTCGCCGACATTTACATTGTCGAAACCATAACCACTTTCATCTGGTGGCAGCAGCGAGCTAGTGTCAATCTCCAGCGCCAGTAGATCCCTGATGGCGTTTTGATATTCGGTACGATTGAGACGCCGCAGCGTTTCGGTGTGGCCAGGATTCGGGCTCGCCGCCGCTACCGCGTCCAGGGAAGTTTCCAACCAGCTGATCATGGCGTGACGTTCGTCGACGGAAGGCGCGGGCATACCAGTAGGAGGCATAGTGCCCGTGCGCAGTTTCCGCACGACCATTTCCAGTACTTCGGGGTTCTCTGCGACATTGCCAACATCGATCAGGTCGAGTCTGAGTCCCGCCGTCTCGAGCTGCTGGTTGTGGCAGACCAGGCAATACCGGTCAATCGCTTCACGAGTGTGTGAGGCGGATGGTTGAACAGCGCTCCGGGAGGGAGTTTGTGCAGCGGCTAACGGGGCAGGCGAATCAGGTGCAGTTGCTTCCTGCGGATTGCAACCCGTTATGCTCAAAGCCAACACAGCGCAAGGTATTTTGAGATTTGGCAGGTTCATATGCCTCCTTTTTCTCTAGACAAATATAGTAGCTCGAAGACGGCACAGGTGCCAGCAGAGAGAACAACGGAAGGGCCGCTTAATCCTTGACTTGGAAACCAGTCTTGTCCAATCTCAGGACTATTATGAACCTGCTTGCCAACCGAGTATTCCAATTCCTTTGTCTGTGGGGGGCTATCGTGCTGTCTGCGCTGGCGGTTGCACAGGAAATTGCCCAGAGCACAGGCCAGAGCACCTACCTCGACGCGCCGATCCCCCATGACAATGGACAGAGTGTGTCGCCCTCGTTCGAAGGCTGGTATCCCAACCCTGATGGTACCTACAGCCTGGTATTCGGCTATTTCAACCGGAATTACCAGGAGCATCTCAATCTGCCGATCGGTGCCGACAACCGTTTCGAACCAGGACCGGCGGATCGTGGTCAGCCCACGTATTTTTACCCGAGGCGACAAACCGGCGTATTTGCACTCATGGTGCCGGCCGATTTCGGCGAGCAGCAATTACGCTGGATTCTGACTGCTCACGATGTGACCATTGCCATACCCGGACACCTGCGTCCCGAGTGGGAAATCACGGCGCTGGAAGAAGTGACCAGCGGTAACACGCCACCGCTGATTCGCTTCGACGCTGAGAGTGGGAAGAGCGGGCAGGGACCGCTGGGAGTCAGGTCGAGTTTGCACACAGCCACAGCGGGCGTTGCCATACCCCTGACAGTCTGGGCGATGGATGATGGCGTGCAAAAATCCCGGTCCACCGGACGGCCGTCACGATTTGGTGTGGTATGGAGTAAGTTTCGTGGCGGCGGCAACGTTGAGTTCGACAACGAGAGGCCGTCAATCATCGATGGGAAGGCGACGCTTAGTGCCAGGTTTGAAGAGCCAGGAGAATATGTCTTGCGGGTGCTGAGCTGGGATGACTCAGGTGGTCAGAGTGCGATCATGGCCGGGGGCTTCTTCTGCTGCTGGACCAATGGTTTTGTCACGGTTCGAGTCGATTGAACATAATAAAGATAGAGTGAAGCTCTAAGGGACGGTTATGACAATGAATAGCAGACGTCTTACAAGGTGGTTCGGCCTGTTAGCAGGCGCGGCACTGTTAGCAACTGCAGGAACTGCCTCTGCGCAAAATGTTGAATACACGTTTAGCCGGGACATCGCACCTATTCTGCAAAAGAACTGCCAGGAGTGTCATCGCGCTGGCCAGATGGGGCCGATGGCGCTGATGACTTATGAAGAAGTGCGGCCCTGGGCTCCACTGATCAAGATGAAGGTAGTCGAGCGATTGATGCCACCCTGGCACCTCGATAAAACTGTGGGTATTCAGGATTTCGAAAATGATGTGTCGCTCAGCGACGTGGAAATCGACACCATCGCCGGATGGGTTGATGCAGGAGCCCCGCGTGGCAATCCAGAAGATCTGCCGATACCGGTGGCTTGGCCAGATGATGAACTCTGGCGCATGGCTGAAAGATACGGTCGTGAGCCGGATCTCATTATCCGCTCTACTCCCTGGACCCAGAGCGCCCAGGGACAGGATCAGTGGTGGACCCCGATTATCGAGACAGGACTGACTGAAGACCGCTGGGTCACCGGCATGGAAGTTCGACCGACAATGGAAGGTCGTCCGGTAACTCACCATGCAGTGATCTACTTACAGCAAGAGGAAACGCCGGGCGATTTTCAAGAAGTCATCGACGTACCGGGTCAGGGTAGCTACCTGACCGAATTCGCCGTTGGCAAGATTGGCGATGTGTTTCGCGAAAATACCGGGAAGCTGATGAAAGCTGGTTCACAAATTGCCTTCGACAATCACTATCACTCGGTAGGTGAGGAAATCACCGCGCAGACGGAACTGGGTATCTGGTTTCATGAGAAAGGGTATGTGCCGAAATATCGAGTCTATTCCAATGCCCTTGGTGTGCAGCAGTCGATGGCCACTCTGGACATCCCGCCTGGCAAGGTGACCACCCATCACGCCTACATTCCGCTACGCACTCAGGCTCGTATCGAAAACTACCAGCCACACATGCACGTTCGCGGCAAGGCAATGTCGATGGAAGCAATCCTTCCAGACGGTCAGGTGCAGATGCTCAATCATGTGGATCACTTTGATTTCAACTGGCATGTAAACTACGTTTACACCGATGAATCAGCGCCAGTACTGCCGGCCGGAACTATCATCCATATAACGGCGTGGCACGATAACTCCGAAGCCAATCGGGCCAACCCGGACCCTACTCAGTGGATAGGCTGGGGACAACGGAGTTTCGATGAGATGTACCATGCCCATGTAAACATGACGTATCTGACCGATGAGGACTATCAGCAGATCATCGGTGAGCGGAGAAAATAGTTAACCAGGGACAGCAAAATCTGTCCCTGTTGAATCCGCTTAGAGGCGGGCGAGTCGACTATCGATACCTGGCGTAAGCAGCCTTGCATAGAGCGCAGAGCGGTCGGGCACGAATCGTTGTTCGGCGCACATCTTCCTATACAATTGCTGTGCCAGGCTTACCAGGTCGAAGTATTGCTGGTCACTGAATTCCTCAAGGCTTCTGGCAGTTCCGATCACTATCAACATCTCGTCACGTATTTGCATAATATCGTTTCTTCGCGCTTCTTCTATTCCACTGGCACCCACTGGTTGCATTTGATGTGTCAGACCGGTCAGGAAATACCTGAACTCGACGAGTTCTGAATCCACAGTAGTGAACTGCTGAGAAGTCGCACTACAAGCTGCCAACAGGGAGATGCTAAAGGCGAGTAAGAGTGATTTGATTTTCATGCAAGACTCCTGATTTATTATTGGAATTTTGCAAGCACAGGAATTTTTCAGATACCACCGCTAACCAAGGCCAACATAGAGTCCAAGAATGACTACCAGGACAATTGACATGGCCAGATTCTGCGTTGGTTTAAGTTGTTGTTCTGAGACTTTCATGCAGGAAAGAATAGTTGTAGCAGAGTCAAATTTGTATGGTTCGAGCGATTCATGTATGAATGTACAGTGGAAATAAGAAAAAATAGAGAGGCCATCAATGACAAATAACGCAGTATTGCTTGCCCTGTTCAGCCTTCTAGCGAGCCTGGCACTGGGATGCTCTGCGGTTCACGCTGCCGAGAGTGAGAGTGGCTGGACCTATTACGGCGGCACCAAGGCGTTTAATCGTTACTCACCACTGGGCCAGATTAATGCGGACAATGTCGATGACCTGGAAATCGTCTGGCGCAAAGCGGCGGTAGACCCCTCCATTACTAATGCCTACCCGGATCTCAGGATATCCAATAACCTGCGTTCCACACCAATCATCGTCAACGGAATACTCTACGCAGCAAATGGCATAGGCCTGGCTGAAGCATTCGATCCGGCGACAGGCGCAACACTGTGGGTGCAACAAGCTGTTGCGCCTACTCTTGAGGAGGTAAGCGGACAAAGCACTCGCGGAGTCGAGTACTGGACCGATGGTTCTGTAAACCGCCTGCTGGTTGTTAGAAACGGTTATCTCTACTCTCTCGATGCACAAACTGGCCAGGCGGTGGCCAGTTTCGGTATGGCAGGCAGAGTGAACCTGGTTCCTGCTACTGCGCGCACACAAAGTTTCGTATCCGGCGGACCGATTGTAGTAAACGATGTCGTAGTGGTTGCCGGCACCATCGACGGCGCCGGTGATGCAGGTACCCAGTGGCAAGGTGCAGCCTCGGAAGATGTACGGGGTTACAGTGTCAGAACTGGTGAACTTCTGTGGACATTTCATGCCGTGCCGCAAGAGGGTGAGTTTGGTACGGACAGTTGGGGCAATGATTCATGGCGAGACTCCGGTGACCTGGGTTCCTGGTGTTGCCTGAGTGCCGACGCGGAGCTGGGCTATGTCTATGTCCCCTTCACCGCCCCCACTGCAGCCTACTATGGTGGTCATCGCCCTGGCGATAACCTTTACTCGAATAGTCTCGTTGCCATCGATGTCACCTCGGGTGAACGGGTCTGGCACTTCCAGATGGTGCATCATGATGTGTGGGAATATGACAATGTCGGACCTCCCGTACTGGGCGATATTTCGGTAGAAGGTCGCACCATTGCGGCTGTGATGCAGGCCAATAAAACGGGTTGGGTGTATGTGTTCAATCGCGAGACTGGCGAACCGGTCTGGCCAATCGAGGAACGGGCTGTACCACAGTCGCTCGTTCCCGGTGAAGTGTTATCGCCGACGCAACCCTTCCCTACTAAACCCGCTGCGTTCGCTACGCAGGGAATCAGCGATGCAGACCTTATCGATTTCCCCGAGCTTGGTCAGATAGCCAGGGCCACCGCGGCAAATTTTGTAACCGGTCCGATTTTCACACCACCATCGCTGGTGAGCAACACGGTCGGTGGAACCCAGGGCACGCTGACCTTACCGGGTTCCTGGGGATCGGCAAACTGGAACACCGGCGCCTTCGATCCAGAGACTGGTTATTACTATGCCTTTGCAAACGACATCCCCAGGGTCTATCGCATTGAGAAAACCACCGATGCCGATGCCGAAATGGAATACTGGAGCCCGAACAGGGAAGCGCCCTATATCGATGGTATCCCACTGACCAAACCTCCCTGGGGCCGCATTACCGCCATCGATATGAATCGCGGCGAACATGTGTGGCAGGTGGCCAATGGTGATTCATTGAGTGAGCATCCTGCGCTGGATGAGCTTGACCTCCCTACTCTCGGGATTGCCAGCCGACCTGCGGCTCTGGTTACCAGCACTCTGCTCTTCATCGGCGATGGCAGCAACCTGCACGGCGGTACCCAACCGAATATGTGGGGGCGAGGATTTCGAGCATTCGATAAGGCAACGGGAGAGATCCTCTGGGAAACACAGCTACCCTCTGCCACCACCGGTGCGCCAATGACCTATCTGCATCAAGGCAGACAATACATCGTGGTGGCGGTCGGTAGCTTCGGTGATCCGGCGGAGTGGATTGCACTGGCGATTAAATAGAGACGGAGCTATTTTTTGAGGGATCTAACCCAGTGTCCTCTAGCAGATTACAAAAAGTAGATCCGCCCCTGAGATATCCCCAGAAAATGTCGAATTAACTCGTTGGGTTAGCTTGTTTTGAGCGATTTCTGCAGGCTTGGAAAGTGTGGGAACCGTTGAATTTCAACTACTCGAGCCAGGGGGTGCTGTTGTTTGCGAACAATCAGGACCGCAGGTCCGTGAGCAAATAATACCG
>JAQBSZ010000084.1 GCA_027623555.1 Pseudomonadota bacterium
AGCAAGCACCGAATTCACGTCACACCAGCCAAACGAGGGAAAGGCCGCAAGGGCCAATCTGGTCAAGCATGGATAGATAAGACGCCAGCAGAACGCCATATAGCCATGACTTGGATGCAGAGGTTGAAACGCGTGTTCAATATTGATATCGAGGTTTGTGAAAAGTGCAAAGGCCCGGTCAAGATCATTGCCTGAGTGGAAGATCCAGTGGCTATCGAGAAGATTCTTAAACACCTTAAGAGAAAGCTGTTGGAGACAGCGCAGCGCAGCTTTCCCCAAGCCGAGCACCACCACAGATTGAGTTATTTGAGCACACCTAAATTTCAACATTTTGCCATTGCTGCCAGGGGAGGTGGCGAGGCAGACTGCGGCTTGAATATTTGAGTAATTCAAAAACGACGAATCAAAGAGTGATTCTAGCGCTGGATCGGCTAATGTTGTGGCGCTTTGGGCAGATTTCAGTGGACTGTTGTGACGGGGAGGAGAGTGGCTCCCGATATAGAAGTCGTAGAATTAGAGGGAGATAGCTTTTATTCTACTTATACTCGAACTGCGATATACGTAATGTCCGCCATCACCATTGTCGGCGATCGATCCCATCTTCGATGTTAGGTAAAGCAGTTTCCTGTCCTTGCCCTTGCGCAGGCATTCAATCAATACCTGGGTCAGCAATAACGGCGCCACGGAATTGATTTGCAGCACGTCCAGCCACTCCTTGCCGCTCACCTTGCCAAACTCACTGTCCCGGGGCCCGTAGACGCCGACGTTGTTGATAAAGATATCCACCGGCTCGCCCTGCAACTGTTTCGGAAACGCGGCAATAGATTCGTTGTCTGCCACATCAAGCTGTAACAGGGTTAATTGTGGATTCGCTTTGACCAGCTGCTGCAGATCAGTCGCGCCATCGACCGCGCGGTACGCTGCCACCACGCGCTCACCCCGTGCAAGTAGCTGGCGGGTAAATTCCAGTCCGATACCCCGGTTTGCACCCGTGATTAATACTGTGGCCATGTCGTCTCCCTGTCGTCGGTAAAATCACTCGCGTAGCGTTGTACGCCGAGTCCAATCCCCAATCTACCCGTCGCGCCCGGCGCCGTCAAAAGCTATTGACCATGAATTATTCTGCTATACTGCCCGGCCCCCCTAACTATACGCAGCCGATTACCCTGGAGAAGTTCATGCGACGAGCATTCATAGCCGCAAGCCTGCTAACCCTCGCCAATACCTCTTTGGCCCAGAATCCGGGACAAAACCCGGAACAGATTGTCGTTGTCGGGGTGGTGCCCAGCGGCGCGGGACTGGACCGCAACCAGATTCCGTTTCCAGTGCAGACTGCCGATGGTGCCGCGCTGGAGAATACGGGCGCGGTAAGCCTGGCCGACTTCCTGCGCCAGAATTTTGCCAGTGTGAGCATCAACGATGCCCAGAACAACCCGCTGCAAAGCGACCTGCAATACCGCGGCTTTACCGCCTCGCCACTGCTGGGCCTCGCCCAGGGGCTGGCAGTCTACCAGAACGGCGTGCGCATCAACGAACCGCTGGGAGACACGGTGAACTGGGATCTGCTGCCCCAATCAGCGATCGAGGGCATTACCCTCACCGGTGGCGCCAATCCCCTGTTTGGCCTGAACAGCCTCGGCGGTTCGCTGGTGGTAAACATGAAAGACGGCTTTAACTACCAGGACACCGAAGTGGAAGTGAGTACCGGCTCGTTTGGCCGGCGCACGACGTCTCTGGAGTCGGGCAATACCGATGGCACATTCGCCTGGTATGCCAATGTCGACTATTTCGAGGAAGATGGATGGCGGGACCACTCCGCGTCTGACGCCTTGAACTTTTATGGCTCGATTGGCTGGCGCTCCGAGCTCACCCGGGTCGGCCTGAACTATCAATACACGGATTCCGAACTTATTGGCAACGGCGCCGCGCCTGTCGAGTTGTTGCAATTCGACCGTGAGGCGATCTTTTCCGGACCCGATATCACCGCGAATGACCTGCACATGCTGAGCCTGGATTTTGCCCACACAATCAGCGCTAATTCCGGTTTCAGCGGCAACCTTTATTCACGCCGCAACAAGACCAAATCCTTCAACGGTGACATGTCCGAATTTGCCGTGTGCGAGCTGACCGGCAGTGCTACCTTGCTGGAAGGCCTGGAAGAAGATGACCTGGAAGAGATTGGATTGGACGATGACGATATCTGTGATGGGCAGTTCGGCAGCACGGACGCCCTCGAGGATTTCCTCAACGGCCTTGCCACCCAGTTCGGTGAAGACCCCTTTCACCTGGAAGATCTTGGCGGCGACCTGACTGGCACCGGCATACTCTCCGACGCGGCGATCAACAATATCAGCAACCGCACCCAGGACAGTCGCGGCATGGATTTTCAATGGACCCTGCATCCGCGGATTTTCGGATTTGATAGTCAGTTGATCGCCGGCGGGGCCTGGTTCCGGGGAGAATCGCGGTTTAACTCGGTTACCGAGCTGGCAGACATCGATCCACTTTCGCGACTTACCACCGGACTCGGCACCGGCACGTTCGTGGACGAGGCTGCTACCTCGATAGACACGGTTACTGAATCCACCAGCCTGTATTTTACCAACGCTATCGCGCTCGATGACGCGCTTACGCTGACCGTGTCGGCCCGCGCCAACAACACCAATGTCAAATTGCGCGACCGGTCCGGCGAGCGCCCGGAATTGAATGGCAGCCATGACTATTTCCGCCTGAACCCGGCGGTGGGTCTTACCTGGCAGGTGCAGCCTGACCACAATGTGTACATGGTCTACAGCGAATCTTCCCGCGCACCCACACCCATCGAACTTGCCTGCAATGAGGGCGTGTTCGACCTGGCGGTGGCATTCGCCATCGCCGAGGGTGAAGAACCGGACAATGTAGACTTCGAGTGTCGATTGCCCAATGCCTTCCTGGCGGACCCGCCCCTGGATGATGTCGTGGCCAAGAGTTTCGAGGCCGGAACGCGGGGCTTTCTCGGTGGCGCGCGGTATTCACTTGGCATCTTTACCACGACCAATCACGATGACATCCTGTTCCAGACCACCGGGCGCAGCACCGGCCTGTTCGCCAATGTCGACGAAACCCGGCGGCGCGGGGTCGAGGCCAGCCTGGCCAGCGAGTGGCGCGCCCTGCGCTGGCTGGCCAGCTACAGTTATATAGAGGCAACATTCGAGGACAACTTCCAGGCGTTGAGCCCGAACCACGCCTTTGCCGATGACGAAGGCGAGATCAGCGTGAACGCAGGCGATCGCATTCCGGGCATTCCCCGCAACCAGTTCAAACTGAGCACCGACTACACGGTGCGTGATGGCGTCACCGTCGGCCTGGACGTGGTGAGCAACGACGACCAGGTTATCCGCGGCGACGAGTCGAACCAGCTATCCACGGTCTCCGGCTACACGGTCGTCAACCTGCGGGCTAGGTATGCCTGGTCAACCAACCTGGAGCTCTTCGCGCGCATCGACAACCTGCTGGACGAGGAGTTTGAAACGTTTGGTTTGCTTGGAGAGAACCCAGGTGAGGCAGAACTGCCCATTATTGAGGAATTTTCACTGCCCCTGTTCCTGGGCGCCGCGCCACCCCGGGCCGGGTTCATCGGATTGCGCTATGCATTCTAGCCGGGCCATCGCGGTCCCACTAATCTCCCAGACATGGAGTTGGTGTTTGATTCTGCGACCGTCGCCTACACAAAATCAGCCAGCGAGTAGCCAGCTTTCTGGAAAGGCGGGGTTTACTGGAACGGGATGAAGACAACAGCTATCTCACCCTGGATGGGCTGGATGAAGATCCGATGCAGGATATCCATTCTCACTCGGTGACTTACCGGATAGCGATGGGTCCACAGCGAGGACGCAAGGTGTTCACCTTGCAAACCATTCCACCCAAGCCAGATTTACCCCTAGGATTTGAACGCGTTGCCAAGCTAGCCGGGTTCAGCCTTCACGCCGGCGTAGCAGCCAAAGCCCATCAACGCGATAAAGTAGAAAGGCTGTGCCGCTACATTGCCCGTCCCGCAGTCTCCGAGAAGCGCCTGTCACTCACCTCTACGGGCAAGGTGCGCTATGAACTCAAGACACCTTACCGCAATGGCACCACTCACGTCATCTTTGAGCCGGTGGACTTTATTGCGCGTTTGGCTGCCCTGGTTCCCAAGCCTCGAGTCAACCTCACTCGCTTCCACGGGGTTTTCGCACCCAACAGCAAGCACCGAATTCACGTCACACCAGCCAAACGAGGGAAAGGCCGCAAGGGCCAATCTGGTCAAGCATGGATAGATAAGACGCCAGCAGAACGCCAT
>JAQBSZ010000085.1 GCA_027623555.1 Pseudomonadota bacterium
TCACCTGCGCGCGGGCACAGCCTGTGCGGTGTTACTGCCACAGTAAAACCGCAGATATATGCCGCAGAATAAGGTCGGATTAGTAGAAGCTGTGATGGTTACGCAGCATGAGTTCATCCGTACCTAGAATGGGATGTCATCAAAGTAAGTCTCGTCGCGTTCCAATTGCGCTTCCTGTATCTGATCGTACATGTGATGGATGTCTTCACCATAGTGCTGCCATATTTCTGATTGCAGCTCACCCAGTAGGCGATAAACACAATCCGCTTCTTCGGTTGTCCAGTGGGTAGTGATTTTCAGGATTTTCATTTTGAGGGTTCTTTTTTAACGGACTGGCGTTTCTGTTTCGAGGCGCGTTCCTGCGCTTCTTTCATTCGATAAGAATCGCCTTCAATGGCAATGATCTGACTGTGATGCACCAGTCGGTCGATCAGCGAGACCACACAGGCGGCATTGGGGAAGACTTCATTCCATTCTCCGAAGGGGCGGTTGGTGGTCACCGCGGTAGAGTTTTGTTCATATCGCCGATTGATGATCTCAAACAGCAGATCGGCATGGCGGTTGCTGTAGGAGAGGTAACCGATTTCATCGATAACCAGTAATCTGGGCCTGGCGTAATGTTTTAATCGTCGCCGTAGTGCATTATCGCCGTCTTGAGCCGCCAGGTCGTTGAGCATATTGGCCGCGGTGGTAAATAGCACCGTGTGCCCGTGCATGACAGCCTGATAGCCCAGGTTTTGCGCAATCGTCGATTTACCGACACCGTTGCTGCCGATCAGAACGAGGTTGCTGGCGGTCGTTAAAAAATCCAACTGCATCAGTGCATGAATGGATGTCTGATCGATTTGGGTCGGCCATTGCCAGTCAAATTCCGTCATCGGCTTAAAGCGACCGAGTTTGGCCTGATTGAGCCGTCGCTCCAGTGAGCGCTGCCGCCGTTCATCCAGTTCCCAGCTTAATAGCTTTGCAAGCCAGGGGTACTGTTCTTCGGTCAGCTCCTGCCAGTGCAACTGCAAGCCATGGAGTTTCAGTTCAATGGATTGTTGTTTCAGTTGCGCGCCATCGATGAGGGTGGTGGCGTCATTCATCGGCTTCCCCTTTTGTTGTGGGATACAGTTGGTCGTAATCGGCGACGTTGCCGGTTTTAACACTGAGGTGCTTGACTTTATCCGGTACGGCTACGGCCAGCGGCGGTGGCTGTTGCTTTTCTTCCCGCCGGCGTTCGAGGATTTGTTGCACCGCCTGGGGATAAGGTGAGTGTTGTCTGAGGGCTTCGCCTAGCGCGCAGTGCAGTTCATCCCGGCCATACAGGTCGAGGTATTCATTAAGTAAACGGGTGGTGGTTTTTAATACATGGCCACGCGCAACCGATTGCTGTAACAGGCCAGGCGTATGATTCGAAGCCTGGCTGAGGCGATCCTGTCCCCGGTGTAATTTAGCCTGGGTTTTCGCAAGCCATAAGGCATTGATATGGGCTTCCTGCTCGATTTGCTCACCCTTGTCAAAACTGCGCGGATGTTCCGCAATGAGTTCATTGCCATCGATAATCCGTACCCGATCCAGGTCGGCATGAACGCTGAGTGTTTTCTGTACCTGTTGATGCGGGATGGAGTAATCGTTCAGGTCAAAGCGGATATAGGGTGTTTTACGGGCGCGTAGTTCAAGCCTTTCACGGGTATCAAATGGGTTATCCGGCAGTGCCAGTAACTGGGGCTGCTCCTGTCGGAAAGCGTCCTTGACCGACAGCGCGCTATTCTCAGGGCAGCGTCTGTCAGCACTTGTGCCCTGGCACCACAGTTCGGCCTGTGTATTCAGCTCATCGAGCGTCTGCCAATGGCGCCCGGCAAAGAAATTATCCCGGATGTAGCGAATGGCGCGTTCCACGCGCCCTTTTTCATTGCCACGGGCCACGGCTACCGGACGAGGTTCAAAGCGGTAGTGGGCGGATAACGCCAGTAACGTGGGATGAAAGCGAATCGCATTACCCTGGCGCTCCAGTACAGCCGACTTCAAGTTGTCGTATAAAATGACTTTGCTCAGCCCTTGCCAGGTCTCAAAGGCAGCGACATGGCCGCGCAGGAAGTTTTCCATTTGGGCATTCAGATAAAATCGCAAAAAGATTTGTCGTGACCAGCTCAGCACCATCACAAAGCCCATTAATGGGCGTTTTGCCTGGCCGATCTGGATGTGACCAAAGTGACCCCAGTCCACCTGGGCCTGCTCACCGGGTAGGGTTTTTAATCGTAGATAGGCTTCAGGCTGTTTGCGAGGACGAAGCTGGCTGATGCGCTGGCGAAACTGGCTCGGCCCTCCGGGATAACCGCGTTGTTTTGCCATGTCATACAGGCGGGCGGCGGTGAGCGTGGGGAACTCATTGAGTACGTCGACGATAAAAGGCAAATAGGGATCGATCATCGACGGTCGCGCCGAGCGTTCGACTTTGGGCAACCCGGCCTGGGCTAATATGCGATCCACCACCGAGTGATGAATACCGAGCTGGGTTGCAATCGTGCCAGTTCGCCACTGCTCTACAAAGTGGTAGCGCAGTATTTTGGCTTCGATCTGCTTATCTATGGTCATGATATCTCCGCTTCGTTCGCCAGATTAAACCGTCCCGGATCGCCGGAATGATCGCTTGAAGCGATGACTTTGCAGAAAATCATGGCGTAAAAACGGATCACACACCTCACCGCAATGATGACACCGTAAAGGGGTGCCGGATAACCAGGGCATTGGAGTCTTTTCCGGTCTGGTTAGCTGGGTTGCGAGTAGATCACGAAGGCGTTTTTTAATGGAACCCTGCTGCGTTACTTTTTGATTACTTCGCGCCCGGAATCGTTGTTGCCGGGCGGCATTATTGAAGCGACCAGGTCGGCTGGATTGATACTTTTTACCCGCTCGTTTACAGGACTCGGCTCTGGCTGCCTGGGCGCAGCCGTCCACGCAATAGCGGTGCCCACGATCACAGCGAGAGCAGATAATGACCTGGGCATGGCAACGAGCACATTGATAGAGACGACTGGATGTTTGCATCGACAAAAAAGGTCGATGGGGGCTGGATTTATCACCGAAATGTGTAACACTTTACGGGTCGTGCATCTGCACGGTTTTTACGGGGGTATGGCGTCAACTTGGACCGTCAAATCACTGCTGGCGTCATACCTTCCTCAACGACTCTTCCGTTATTGTACTGAAATAAAATCCTCGACTGCTGATTCAAGAAGCATCGGCCTTTTAAAACGACGAAATCACCGACAACGAGGAATTCCTGTTTATTGATAATTTCGGCAAATAACTGCGGGTTTTGAGTGGCGTTAACACCGCTGAATTTTATCGTTTGGTCGCTGGTGATTCCCTGTTTCTTATTGACCCTGTGGCGCTCGACGACCCTGTAGTTTGCGTTCTTCTTGAGTCGAGTAACAAAGAATATTCCTTTATCCGTCAGACTCTTATACCAACCATAATACCATAATCGTTATAACCTCGATCCATCGCAATCATACTGCCTTTCGGAAAAGCCAATAGCTTACCAATATTCACCTCGTGGGTACTGCCTTCGGTAACCGTCACAAACTCCGGTAAATATCCCGCATGATTGAGTCCGACATGGAGCTTGATTGCACCCTTGGTGGTGCGGAAATCTGCCCAGGGAAAGACCGACAGGCAAAGGTCGATGGTCGAAGCATCCAATGAATAAAGCGGGTTTTTGAATCGGAAGTTATGACCTGGAACTTTCCCCTGGCATCGGCTCAGTAGTTTGCCAAATAGGGCCTCGTACAGGGCGTAGGGTTTATCTTCGTTGATGCGAGACAGATTGGATTTGGAAAGCTTCGCACTACCCAGGTGATACAGCCGATGAGCCTGTGCGGAAATATTTTCTACAATATCGCGCAAGCTATTCCGCCCAGACATTTGTGCCATCATAAGGACCACGAACTGGGACCAACGAGAGGCGGTTCGAAAAGAACGGCCTGAATGATGCTGTTTTGCCAGGGTCTCAAATTCATGTCTCGGTACAAGTTTTAGTATTTGTGAGAGGATCGTATTACAATGTGCCATGGCCTGATTCTCCTTTTCGATTCAATAGGTTATAAGCAAACTCATTGTATCAATTCTGGTTGAATCAGGCCTCTTTAGCCATCTGTTAACGGGACAGCACTGACTTCAGATAGTAAAATTGAAGCAGTCGATTATACAAGGATTATTCAAAGAGTGGTACCAATTGTGTATTAAGTTCAGATCACTTGAACTTAATGTTGGAAAATTGATATTTTGTACTACAACCGCAAAATATTCATTAACTAGTGTCTGTCCGGA
>JAQBSZ010000004.1 GCA_027623555.1 Pseudomonadota bacterium
CGCTGATTGTTCGTGGGAAATATCCCCGTCACCGCGTGCTTATTCCAGTGATAGATGCAAAAAAGCTAGCCCAAGTATGGGCAAATATTTGTGGGGATATCTCAGCCTCCGTCCCCTTTTTATCATCGCCTTTTTCCCTATTTCATCTCCGTCCCCTTTCGATTGTCTTACGCAGCACCAATTGCGAATAGCCGATCCCATCTGGTGCTGAGCCGGTGTCGTATTCACCGAGCACCGCACGTGACTCGATATCGATTACCAGCACCTTGTCCAGGGCTGCCGAGGACAGCAACAGGGTCCTGTCGTCCGGGTAGAGAGTGACTCCCTCGGGCCGAATCCCGGCGAGATCTATTGACCCCAGCTCACGCTTTGACCGGGCATCGAAGAAGCGCAGATTGTTGCGGTTCAGATCCGGCATAACTGCATAACGCTCGTCATCTGTTAGCAGTATGCGATAAGGCCAGTCGAAGCCCGGCCATTGAGAGATAATCGACCCATCTTCTGGATCGATCACCGATACTACCGCGTCATCATTGCTTCCCACCCAGATCTCATCGCCGGCTTTGTTCGTCGTAATCGCCTCCGGCCGAGCAGGCACAGCAATTGCTTTAACGAATTGCCCGTTGGTAACGTCGATGACCGAAACGCTGTTGGCTCCACCATTGCTGGTATAGGCACGAGTACCGTCGGCAGAGACCGCCACCATGTGTGAACCGTTCTGATTCGTCTCAATCGTGCGGACAATTTCTCCCAAGTGGAAATTGACAATCACCAGCGTGCGGCTGGCCTCCGAGGTGACGATGACTTCCTCCTGTCCAGGTAGCAACAGAATGCCATGGGGTCTTGGATAGCTACTGAAATCGATCGTTCTCGTCACTACCAGGTTTTCCACGTCAAACACAGTCAGGCTGTTACCACCGCTGTAGTCAGTAGCTATCGCCCAGCGTCCGTCATCGGTTACAACCAGTTCATGGGGTCCCCTGCCGGTTGCTAGCGTGGCGATGATCTCGCCGGAACCCAGATCGATGAAACTGGCATCGTTACCACTCTTATTCAAGACGATGAGCGTACCCTCTAAATCACCAGGAAACTGGGCCGCGGCTGAGGAAACCACGAATAAGCACAATAGTGCGCTGACAAGACCGATGGCTCTTTTCATGACTTGATTGATGATCCTTTGAATGCCGACCCCTTTTTCTTACAAAACGTAGTTCGATGCCACCATGATCAGCGCCATCACTACTACAAACGCGCCCTCTACTACGGTTGAGTAAGTATCGTGATTCGCAAACAGGTTGCCCGCCATTAATAAACAGGCTCCCATAATGACGATTAGCACTGCCGAAGAATAGGCACCGTTGGTATGGGCCAGTGCGATGATCCAGGCCAGGATCAGCGTGCCCACAAACTGTACTATCAGCGCACCCATCGGTTGCTTGGTTTCCGGCCCAATCTCAATGCCCACTCCCTGCGCCCACTTGGTACCAAACAACTTCGGGGAATACCACAATGCACCCAGGCCAAAACAGATAATTGTGCTGACACCCACGGCCAGCCAATTCACGCCCGCCAATAAAATTTCCATAACCTGCTCCTCAGTGTAGTGGTGAAAGGATTTCCGCATCCATAATGCTGACCTGTTCAGCGATGGTCAATCAAATTTGATTACAGTGGCCCTATGGTACGGGCGGGCTGTGGCAAGCCCTTGGAAAACAGCGTAATCTAACGACCTTAGCCCAGGAGGTACACCATGAAAAAATTCCAGCCACTGCTTGTTGCCAGTCTGATTGCACTGGGTGCTACAAATTCCACCCTATCCCAGGAAGTTGGATTTACTGGACTCAAGGCCGATGCAGTCGCCGCCGTCGATGGCATGGAGAAGATGACCCAGGAAATCGTCGACAGCCTGTTTTCATTCTCTGAACTGGGCTTCCAGGAATTCGAAACCCAACGCTACCTGTCAGAGATTCTGGTGGCAAACGGCTTCGAAGTGGAACTCGGCATTGCCGGTATTCCTTCTTCATGGTGGGCGAGCTGGGGGAGCGGTGATCCGGTTATTGCACTGGGGTCTGATGTGGATGGCATCCCTCGCGCCTCTCAGATGCCGGGTGTCGCCTATCGGCAACCCATCATCGCAGGTGCACCCGGTCATGGTGAAGGCCACAACTCCGGACAGGCAGTTAACATCGTGGCTGCGCTGGCTGTGAAGGAGATTATGGAACGGGAAGACCTGCCCGGCACCATCGTATTGTGGCCCGGCATTGCTGAAGAGCTGCTGGGCACCAAGGCCTGGTACACCAGAGACGGCATGTTCGATGGTGTGGACGCCGTATTGTTTACCCATGTCGGCAACAATCTCGGTGTCAGCTGGGGTAATGCACGCGGTACCGGTCTGGTGTCGGTCGAATATATGTTTGATGGTGTCGCCGCACACGGCGCTGGCGATCCCTGGCAGGGACGCAGTGCTCTCGATGCCGTAGAGTTAATGAACGTGGCCTGGAACTTCCGCCGCGAACATCTCCGGCCGCTGCAACGTTCTCACTATGTAATCAGCAACGGCGGCGATCAACCCAATGTTGTGCCCTCCTATGCCAGTGTCTGGTACTTCATTCGCGAAATCACTGCGGACAATATTCTCGAGAACTTTAACACCCTAAACCAGATCGCCCAGGGCGCTGCATTAATGACCGACACCACGATGAATCGTCGCATTGTCGGAGCGGCCTATCCCAGGCACTTTAACAAGCCGATTGCACTAGCCATGGATGAAAACATCCGCAAAGTCGGTTTACCTACCTGGTCGGAAGACGATCAGCGGTTTGCCAAGGCCTTGCAGGCCTTCATGGGATCCGACGATCCACAGGGGCTCGCTACCGAGCTATCCGGCATTGGAGAACCCCTGGAGAATCCGGTTTCCGGCGGCTCCGATGATATCGGCGACATTTCCTGGAATGTGCCAACTGTCACCTTACGCTACCCCTCCAATGTGAGAGGCTTGCAGGGACACCATTGGTCCAGCGCTATGGCTATGGCTACCCCGATCGCACATAAAGGTGCAGTTGCAGGTGCCAAGGTTGTCGCCACGACTCTGCTCGACCTGGTGCAAAACGCCACGCTGGTTGATGAGGCCCAGGCCTACTTCGATGATGTGCAGACTGCCGAAGAACAATACCAGCCCTTTATCGGTCCAGATGATGCCGCAGCGATTGAAAAGAACCGGGACATCATGGCGCAGTTTCGACCGCTGCTGGAGGAGCTCTACTACGATCCAACCCGGTATGACACCTACCTGCAGCAATTGGGCATCGAATATCCGCAGCTCGAAGCAGACCTGATTCAACGCGACAACTAGGCAGACGGAGTCTGAGCAAACCCATGCACGCCCTGAAAGTTTTTGCACTGCTGGTATTGTTGCCGGCGTCCACGCTGGCACAGGAATCCCGGGAGCCACCGGCGGTCGATGGAGTGGTCGATACCCAGGCACGCATTGACGAACTACGTCGACCCGAAAGGGGGGAACTCAGCGTATTAGCCCCGACCATCGCTCCGGAAGAGATCAACCGGGTAGTGCTGAATCGTCTCATGCAGGAAATTGCCCGCGACCCGCAAACAACTGCCACTCGCCTGGCAGTGAACGACAATCAATTGCAGGATATTTTCATTACCATTTCCAATGCGCTCAGCTTTATCAACAATAACGAAATGGCCAACATTCGAGCCATGTGTAGTGCCTATAACAATTCTGATCTGGAAGGCGATGCCCGCATCCAGGTCGCCTTGGATGCCTACAAGGCCCGTGCGAAATTTACCAGCAACTTTATCTCCAGGTATTACCGCGTCGTACTCGGCGATATTGAAACAATCCTGCCGGAGATCTCCCGCGTCAAGTTTGACGCCTATATGGAAGATCGGCGCCGCCGCATCGCCAACGCTGGCGCTGTTACCTGGGGTGCGGTCGTTGAAAATATCACCAGCGGTACAGAGACCGTGCAATTTCATTGCCGCCGGCAAACTGATTAGGAGAGTGTTAACGTGAGCTTCAAGTGCTTCGATGTTAGCATCGAAAATGACATCGCCCATATCATTTTAAGCCGGCCGGAAAAACGCAACAGCATGATTCCGGAATTCTGGGACGAACTTCCGGCGATCATCAACGACCTCGACAAAAATTCCAGCGCTCGCGTAATCGTACTCTCTTCGACAGGGCCACATTTTACGTCCGGGCTTGACACCTCGGTGTTCGGCAGCAGCATCGAGAACAGCGATAACCCGGACACCCTGGAAAAACTCAATCGGCAACGCAGTGCCAAGCTCTACGACACCATCAAGTACATGCAGCAAACCTTCACCTGTCTGGAGAAATGTCGGGTACCGGTGCTGGCTGCCATCCAGGGTGGCGCCATCGGCGGCGGCGTGGATCTGATAACCGCTTGTGATCTGCGCTACATGACTGAAGACGGCTATCTTAGCATCTTCGAGATAAACATCGGTATGACTGCCGATGTCGGTACCTTTCCCCGCATCACTAAACTGCTTCCGGAGGGCGTGGTAAAGGAACTGGCTTACACAGGCCGGCGCATGTCGGCACAGGAAGCCAGGTCCCATGGACTGGTAAACGACGTATTCCCCGATCAGCAGACAATGCTGGAAGCGGTTATGGACATCGCCAGACAGATAGCCAGTAAAGCACCACTGGCAATCTATGGCAGCAAGCACATCATCAATTATGCGCGCGATCACTCCACCGCCGACAGCCTTGACTACATCGGCCTGTGGAATGCCAGCATGTTACAGGCCAATGAAATCAGCGAAGCCATCAATGCGGCGGAAGAAAAACGCGGGGGTGATTTCGTGGATCTGCCAGCCACTCGACAGAAAATGGGCAAGGGAATAACCAAGTAAGCGAAGCGGTTACAGGTTTTCCTATCCCTTCGATGGGAGAGCAGCAGCTGGAAATCCTGGATACAAGGATCACTTGCCGCATTACAAGCACTCAATTCAGAATGGTTTCTGGAATAGTTGAGGACTGACAATCCTCAGATGCTTTTTAACAGGCGAAAGTGAGCAGGATTGTGTTGTTTGGCTTTCTGGTCAATATACAGTTCAACTTTCTTTAGTTCGTGTGTGTAACAATCCAAAAGCGCCATATCGAAATCCATGCTGCGCTGCACTACTGGATCGGGGAATGTTGCTGCGACCTGCTCGCGAGCGGTGGCGTTTTTGAAATTGACCTTGTTCGGTGGCAGATTGTATTGACTGGTGGTATTAACCACGTGGGCTTTTAGGTGTGCACCGTGCCTGACGATCTTGGTGCGCCTTCGCAGCAGATCACGGGTTGCTCGCATGCTCTTAGGATAGACATAGGCCAGGGGGAAGTTGCCACCTCGGATTAGCGTGGCAATCTTGTAAGAATCGATCCGATCATTTTTGGCCTTGCCGCCGTGGATAGCTTTCATGTAGAGCGCATGGCCCAGGATGAAGTCGACATCCAGTTCCTGGCAGAAATCAGCGACCCAGTACCAGCAGTGCATGCACTCGACACCGACGACTATGTTACCGATATAGGGCGCAAGCAGTTGTCGCAGCTTATCTGGGTTGGCTGGAATATTCTTGTGGAGGCAAGTATTACCCTGCTGATCAATAATACAGACGTACAGGGATCTGGCGTGTAAATCAATTCCGCAATAATAGGGGGTATGTTATTGTAAAAATTCATTGGGCTTTCTCCTTTATGGGTGTGGTGCCTTACAGCTTACAGAATTCTGCAGGCTGGGGAGAAGGCTCAATGAGTATCAATCAAATCAAGAAGTAAGCAGAATGCACGGTCAGCTTTGTGAATGGCCTACGGCCATTTTTTCACAAAGCCGACCGCACATCCTGGCCCTATTATTAAGGGCGATATGTACCTGAGGCAGGGTCAACATCCGCTAACAATTCAGCCCCCTCTCGTGACCATGGATATTTTTGACGCTATGAATAGCGCAATCAGTTGGAAAATATCGTATCCTATAGGCTCCAATCCAAAAATGATGTAGAGGAGAATACGAGTGGCAAAGCCCAATTATTCTTTCGAAAAACGCCAGAAAGAAATAGCCAAAAAGAAAAAGAAGGAAGAAAAGCGCTTGCAAAAATCGGGAGTAGACGATAGTCAGTCGCAGGACGTTCAACCTGTATCAGGAAACGATGATAAAGCAATTCCAACCAGCGACTCTTAGCAAATTAGTTGAAGTCAATGAATATTAATCACACAAAGGAAAGCACGGCATGAGTACAGGTACAGTAAAGTGGTTCAATGCAGATAAAGGTTTCGGTTTCATTACTCCAGAAGATGGTGGCAAGGATCTATTTGTTCATCATTCTGAAATTCAAAGTGGCGGTGGATATGCAAGTCTCAGTGATGGTCAGAAAGTAGAATTTGAAGTTGGGCAAGGCCAGAAAGGGCCGTGTGCTAATAAGGTTACGCCTGTCTAACTCTCCCGATTAGGCTGGTTTGAGCAAGCATCAACCCATAACAAAAGCAATCAACTCGAACATTTTTGTGCCGTGCTTAGGTTGCGCTTTACGCTAGCGCTACTTAAGCGCGGCCGGTTATTGCTGACGTTATCTCGCGCAGGATGATTCATGAGTACCCGAAGATTTTAAGAAAGCGATCGAGAGGCCTTAAGAGATATTTACCTGATAACCAGAAAACAAAGATTCAGCTGGTTAGAAGAGAGTAGTTTGGAGAGAGGTGATTTTGATAGAGATACAAAGGGTGAGAGTATTTGAGTCTGTGAAAGCGAATCAATCGTAGTTGGCTTTATATCTGCGCAAGTAGCAGGGAGGTTCATCCACCATCTCTTCATACTTCCACAGTTCTCAAATCATGGCCTCGGATCGGCGCTTTTGAAGGATTGCGTAGCCGAGATTGGTTATCCAGCCCAACTAAAATGTGTCGCAGAGAATATTGACGCACTAAATTTTTACAAATCCAAAGGTTGGCTGGCTCGCTCTAAAGGGGAAGGCGTTGATGGTGAATATCACCTTTTAGAGTTGACGGAAAATAACAACTAATTCAAAAATAGACCGCGCTCTGCGTGGCCAGCATTCTTTTCATGCTCGATGCGTGCTCAGCCGATCAAGTAATTATCCAGGAACACTTCCATCAATGCCGTGCCGGCCCAGGCCAGCGGCGGGATAAACACATAGAGTAGAAAACGCGTGACTATCGACAGGTCCATCGGCCAGGTACGTAGCTTGTGAATTTGTTCCCGCCGTAACAACAGAGCGTTCATTCTATTCAGTGCTTCTGTCTCCAGCGCACGTGACGTCTGCGCAATCTCTTCATCCAGTTTTGCCATCAAGGCATTCTTCTGATCCCCGATTCGCAAATGGATTGCCCAGATCGGCAACGGCACTATAAGGAAAATCGCCGGTATAGCCACTACGAATGCGTTGGCATAATTTTCCCAGCGAAAGGTCTGGTCGATTGACTGCAGTGTAGTAAGAGCGAGCGCGCCAACCAGCATCAGGAAGCTGTTCAATGAAGAGCGACCAAAGCCATTGAGATCGTCGAGCCGGTAGAGGTCGATGCGCACCTGTTTACCCAGCTGGTTCAACCCCATGCTCTGCTGTATGGCATGGAAGACTATCAGTCCCACGGCTGCCCACAAATAGACCTGGCCAAAGACCATACAGGCGCTGATTGCGAAGCGCGGGTCGGCGAAATTAAAACTCAGTGTGCTCCAGGTGATATTAAAGCCGAGGGCAAATATTGCTGCCAGCAACACGCCTAGCGGCCAGTAGCCGGCCCCGCGCGCCCGTATCCGCTCTTGCTCATCGACATCATCGATCAGTCTGCTGATCGCCGCATGGGTATTATTCAATTGTCTGGTCGAGGCGACAAAGCACATCATCAGGTAGGCAGGCAAGATTGCGATCAACAGGAATACCCCGGTTATTTCCAGTGGGTTATCGCCCCAGGGCTGGATATCAGGGGCAGGATAGATTGAACCGGAGGCAATAAATAAAAACATCACCGGTACAAAGAAAACGCACCCAGTCGTGAGAACAGGATAGGAGACACTGTCAATCAAGCTTTCGGCGAGGCGAACGGGCAATGATGCTTGCATGGATGAAGAAATCCGCGATAGAGGAAACACTCGAATAATAAACAATCACACGGGCGTTCGCTATTTCCCATTCCAGGTGGACATTTTCGTGTAGTCCTCTTACTCTTTGGTGAAAATTAACGATGAGTGAAGTCCCATGCGCCAATTATTCACGTCTCGAGGCTGTATCTTTATCTCCGCTCTGGTATTCCTCGCTGGCTTCTCCCAGGCAGGCATCGCGCAGGAGCCAGACCTGAGCAAGGTCAGAGTTACCCGCTTACTGGACCGGCCGCTTATTGGACCCGACATCCATCCCAGTATCGGCATCAATATCCAGGGGCCATCCCTGATCCGGGTTCCGGACTGGGTGGAAAATCCGCTCGGGGTTTACTACCTCTATTTTGCCGACCATAAAGGCCTCTACCTTCGCCTGGCTTACGCTGACAGTCTCACCGGCCCCTGGCAGATTCATGTGCCCGGCAGCCTGCAGATCGCAGACTCCTACTTCGCGCCCACGCCTCCACCAATCTCCGAGAATGACCTGGCGGAGCTGGTTGCAGCACGTCGCACCAGTGATTCGCAGATTTCTCACTCCTTCGAACTGGAATTGACCCAGCCCCATATCGCGTCTCCGGATTTGCATGTTGACGATGATACTCAGCAGATCATCATGTACTTCCACGGCCTGGAAGGTCCCGGTTTCCAGCATTCACGAGTGGCCACGTCAAAGAACGGCATCGATTTTGTGGCGCGGGAAGAGAACCTTGGACGCACCTATATGCGTGCCTTCCAGCACGATGACATGACTTATGTATTAGCCATGCCTGGTCAGTTCTATCGCTCCGCCGACGGCTTCAGCAATTTCGAAACCGGGCCACGCCTGTTTGAGCCCAATATGCGGCATTCCGCGGTCATCGTGCGCGGGGACTATCTGTACGTTTTCTGGACCCGGGTCGGCGACACACCTGAGAGCATCCTGTTAAGCACCATCGATCTGCGTCCTGACTGGAGCGAATGGCAGGAATCGGACGCAGTCGTGCTGCTGCGACCGGAGTTCGACTGGGAAGGTGCGAATGCTCCGAATGAACCCTCCGTGCGCAGTACGGCCTATGGTTATGTGAATCAATTACGGGATCCTGCTCTGTATGTTGAAGAGGATGTGGTCTATCTGCTCTATGCGGTTGGGGGTGAAAGTGGTATCGCCCTTGCCCGAGTGGATTTCTAGAGACCTGCGCAGATTTCAACCATGGCCCCCCTGAAATCAATCGTCGGAATTCTGGTAATTTTGCTGATAAGTGCCGGCATCGCCTGGTCAGGCAGCCAAGGCAGTGCCTCTGTTTCTCTGATTCCGGTGTTTCTGATCTGCGCACTTGTTGGCTTTGTACTGCACTGGCTAGTCTTTATCCCCAGCTACCTGTTCCAGACCGAGCACTATTTCGACCTCACTGGCTCTGTCTCCTACATCGTGGCCGTAGTACTGGCTGTTTACCTGCAACCCTTTCTCGACATTCGCGGACTGATCATCGCTGTGTTAATTGTGATCTGGGCGGCTCGATTGGGCACCTTCCTGTTTGTGCGGGTAAAGAAGGCGGGTCAGGATACGCGCTTTGTTGAAATCAAGACGCAATTCTGGCGTTATCTTTTTACCTGGACACTGGGAGGCGCCTGGGTATTTATAACCATGGCCGCCGGACTGGCGGCGATCACGTCGATGACCCAGCGCCCCTTGGGAGTCTTTGCCGGTGTTGGCATGCTATTGTGGCTGATCGGATTTACCATCGAGATTGTCGCCGATCGCCAGAAGAGCAGATTTCGAAAAGACCCTGGCAATGCGGGGCGTTTTATAACAACCGGTTTATGGAGCTATTCGCGTCACCCGAATTATTTTGGCGAGATCATCCTGTGGTTAGGTATCGCGGTTATCGCCCTGCCCACGCTGGTGGGTTGGCAGTATGTCACCCTTGTATCCCCTGTATTCGTCACGGTCTTGCTTATTAAAATCAGTGGCGTACGATTGCTGGAAGCACAAGGCCGGGAAAGATGGGGTGCTGATCCGGCTTACCAGGAGTACGTGACCAGCACATCGGTACTGGTTCCATTGCCCAGGAAGGCTCCGTAAGACCACGGCATCGAAGCGAGAACCCCTCTAAAACCAGGTGGAACCTACTATGAATTTTTCAGGCGCCAGAATCTTCAGCGTTGTATTTATCATCGGCATGAGCAACATGGCGCTCGCACAAACCGATCTCTCAGGGTCGTGTCGTGCGCTATCCACCGTTGTTCTTGCAGACACCACCATCTCTTCCGCTGATGTGGTCGCCCCAAACACTTTCTCACCACCAAATTCAGATAACACCCTGCCAACGCCAGGCTTCTGCCGGGTCGTTGGAGTCACCGCACCAGCGGTTAACTTCGAAGTCTGGCTACCGCTGCAAAACTGGAATGGCAAGTACAACGGCGTCGGTAACGGCGGCATGGCCGGCACTATCAGCTACGCTGCCATGGCGGTCGCCTTGCAACGCGGCTATGCAACCGCCAGTACCGACACAGGACACGATGTCCGTGGAGGACTATTTGACGCCTCCTGGGCCTCCGGCCGACCCGACCTGATTGAAGATTTTGGGCACCGGGCGCTGCATGTCACAACCGTTAACGGCAAGGCCATAACCGAGGCTTTTTACAATAACGCCCCAGCGTACTCCTATTACACGGGTTGTTCGAAGGGCGGCCAGATGGGGCTGATGGAAGCGCAGCGCTATCCCTACGACTTCGATGGCATCATCGCTGGAGATCCGGCCAACGACTGGACCCGGTTCTATGCGGGCTCTCATTTGTGGTATTCACTGGCCATGCTGGAAGACCAGGAAGCCTGGATTCCTCGCAGCAAACTGCCTGCGCTGGGCGATGCTGTGAATGCGGCTTGCGATGCGTTGGATGGCATTGAAGATGGCATCCTGCAGAATCCCCTGGCCTGCAATTTTCAGCCATCGACACTGACCTGCCCCGCGGGTGTCGAAAACGACTCCTGCCTGAATCCGCAGCAAGTGTCTGCCGTTGAGAAAATTTGGTCCGGTGTCACGAATTCGGCAGGCGACCTAATTTACCCAGGTCTGGTTCCGGGGGGTGAAGCCAGCCCCGGTGGCTGGGGTACCTGGGTCACAGGAGCCGAGCCGTTTACATCTCTGCACTGGCTTGGTGGTGAAGGATTCTTTCGCTGGTTTGTGTTCGATGATGAGGATTGGGATTTTCGCAGCTTCGATTTCGATCGAGACCTGGAATATGCACTGGAGAAAGTCGGCCCGGCGGTTGACTCGAATGATCCCGATCTGCGCACACTCAGAAACAATGGAGGAAAGCTGATTGTCTATCATGGCTGGAGTGACCCGGATATTTCTCCGGTTGCTTCGATTAATTATTTCGAGAGCGTAGTGAATGTCATTGCCGATGACATGCGCGCCCCGAACTACGAAACTGCGCTGAACAGCACACAGAATTTCTTCCGCCTGTTCATGGTGCCAGGCATGGGCCATTGTTCCGGAGGTCCAGGGCCGGATCGCTTCGATGCACTCTCGGCTCTGGAAAACTGGGTTGAAAATGGCATTGCACCAGAATCGATGACCGCCTCGAAGGTAGTCGATGGTGAGGTGACCCGCACCCGACCCCTGTGCGTGTATCCTGAGGTCGCCACCTACAGCGGCCGGGGCAACACTGACGAGGCGGCAAACTTCTACTGCGCGGCTCCCTAGTTCTCGTACTTGAACACCTCTTCCAGGGGAAGATCGAACACGCGCGCGATTCGAAAGGCCACTTCGAGTGACGGTGAATACTTACCGAGTTCGATAGCGTTCACCGTTTGTCTGGTAACGCTCACCTTCTGACCCAACTGCTGTTGGGTCATCTCACCATGAGCAGCCCGGAGTTCCCGAATGCGGTTACTGATTGGTAAGTCCGGCATCAGGCTTCCCTTCTGAAGTAGACGATCTGCATAGCGAAGCGAGAGATTTCCGCACCCACCAGTGCAAACAGATAGAGATTGCCAATTCCCCACATACCGCGATCTCCATGGCTCGGTAGATGAAGCATGATAAAAGTCACCAGCACCACCAGGGCCATTAGCACGAAATAGGCGATGCCACGTGCCTTGAGTTCGATCAATAGCTCGCGCTCATCTAGTGGACCTCGGGGATCGTCCGGCGAAAGGCGCGCGGCGATAAATAACAGGATGACCTGAAAGGCGACAAAGGTGGATAACGCCAGTACCAGCAGATGGGACAGATAGTTATAGTTCGGATCTGACGAATGGTATTCATTAGTCATGAAATAGCCGTACACGACTGAAACCACGATCAGTATGATCATCGTAATCCACGCTTTCTTTTCTCTATAGGGCACGGAAAGATTCCTCTTCGATGGTTAATAGCAGGGTTAAGCAGTCTTTCTCCGACTTTTTTACGGGGGCCCGACTAGCGCGACACTGAAGTTACTGCAACTGTCCAGGACGGCAGGATCTTCCCGAATAATCTCGACAAGTTGCCGCGGGATATCCTTAAGGTGATCGATGATTGCTGCAGCACTGGCTCCCGCAAATTCTTCCGAGGCAGTAGCCAGGGCGAAAACCTGCTGCTCGTAATCAGCAAGATTCACATGTTCTGCTCCATCTGCAAAAACCGCGACAGTGAGCGCATAGAGTTTGTCGTACATGGCGGTGCCGCACAGGGCTCGATCATTCTGCCGAATGCTGACAGTGACTGTCTCGGTGGCATCAGCCGCTTCACTCTTCTCTACTGAAATTTCTGCGGCATGTTCTGCAGCGTGGTGTATCGCGTGCTGTGAATACGCAGTGGCGGGCAGGCACTGGAGCGACAGCGCTGTAACGAATGACAGGGAAACGATGGATTGCATGGTCTGGTATGCCTCTCGATGTTTGGTTCATTGGCTCTGGTCCGCCCGGCTATGCTGCTTTGGGGCGTGTCAAAGATATTTGACAGAGCTTAGACCGATCACTCGATTGATGTCAAATATTTTTTACACCGTTTCCAAACGGGGTTTAGGCCACAGGGGCACTGGCTTGCACCCTAGAATTGATTACATTACCTTAGCGCTCCCTGTTAAGGAGATGCCGATGTCCTGGCAAGATGAAATAGACGAGATTCGACGCCGTGAAGAATTGGCGCGAGCGATGGGTGGCGAGGAACGCATCCAGCGTCAGCATGACAATGGCCGGCTTACCGTGCGCGAGCGCATCGATGCATTGACCGATGCCGGTTCCTTTCATGAGATTGGTGCACTGGCGGGCAAGGCCAGCTATGACAAGCAGGGTAATCTCGAAGACTTCACCCCGTCTAATTTCGTCATGGGTACCGCCGAGATCAATGGCCGTCGAGTAGTCATCGGGGGTGACGACTTCACCGTGCGCGGTGGCGCCGCCGATGCCAAGATTGGCGACAAATCCGGCTACGCTGAAAAATATGCCCTGGAGATGCGGCTGCCGCTCATTCGCCTGGTCGATGGCAGCGGTGGTGGCGGCAGCGTCAAGACCCTGGAGATGGTTGGCCACTCCTATGTTCCTGCACTGCATGGCTTCGAGACCACGATGAAACTCATGGGCGTGGTGCCGGTAGTCTGCGCCTGCATGGGCTCGGTAGCCGGGCTCGGTGCAGTGCGCGTCACAATTTCTCACTTCTCCCTGATGATAAAGGGCAGCAGCCAGTTGTTCGTGGCCGGTCCGCCGATTGTAGAGCGCGGGTTTGGCAAACCGGTAGGGAAGAACGAACTGGGCGGATCCCAGATCCACGCCCATGGCAGTGGTGCTGTCGACAATGAAGTAGAGTCCGAACAGGATGCCTTCGTACAGATTCGCACTTTTCTTGCCTATCTACCACAGAATGTCTGGCAGGCACCTCCCCGAGTCGAATCCAGTGACCCGGTGGAGCGTCGAGACGAATCACTGCTCTCTGTTATCCCCCGTGACAGGCGCCAGATGTACCAGGTTAGAGAGATCATCGAGGCAATAGTGGATAGTGATACATTTTTTGAGATCAATGCCGGTTACGGTGAATCGCTGGTTGTCGGTCTGGCTCGGCTGGATGGCTATGCAGTTGGCATTATGGCCAATGACACCTGTCACCACGGTGGCGCTGTCAATGCAACGGCATCGGAGAAGATGATGCGGTTTGTCGATCTCTGCGACACGTTTCATCTGCCCGTAGTCAACCTGGTGGACAATCCCGGTTTTCTGATCGGCGTGCAGGCCGAAGAAGAAGGTACGGTGCGTCTGGGCAGTCGTGCCTTGATGGCGATTTACCAGTCAACGATTCCCTGGGTAAGTGTGATTATCCGCCGCTGTTACGGTGTGGCGGGTGCCGGCCATGGCAAGACTGACGGATTGAATCTGCGTTATGCCTGGCCATCGGCGGACTGGGGCTCATTACCCATCGAAGGGGGAGTACAGGCCGCCTATCGCCGTGATATCGAGGCTGCCGAAGATCCCGATGCCCGGCGCCGGGAACTGGAAGCCATGCTGGAGCAATACCGCTCCCCGCTACGTACTGCCGAAGCCTTCGGCATAGAAGAGGTAATCGACCCGCGCGATACGCGACCCCTGCTAGGCGATTGGGTGCGACTCGCTTATGAGATTATCCCCACACAGCTGGGTCCGAAATCCCGCACACCGCGCCCATGAAAAACGTGCCGCCTGTAAACCATTGCCCGGACAGTCCGTTATAGCTTTATATAAATGAAGAACGAATGCGGGGAAAGCGTGCCTGAAATTTTGAACCTTATCAGCATTCAGCGAATGCGGCGAACCGGGCTAGCGATCGTCGCAACACTTATTAGTGCTGCCAGTGTAGCCGCTGAATTGCCGACTCTGGAAAATCCCTCAACCTTGAGTGGTACTCCCACAAGCGCGAGTTTTCGCGGCGGCGTCAGCAGCGACTCGGGTCAGTCTTATCTGCCAAGTTTCGGTAGCAATGATCCGCTTTCCATCACGGCGGAAATCCAGGTCGAGCCGCAACATGTTGGCAGTTTTGGCAATCTCTATGTACTCATTCAATCAGGCAATGACTTCTTCATGCAGAGCGATGATGGCTCCTTCTCTGTGTGGAATCTCAATCCGGCAACACTCCAGGCCAGCGCCAGCGACAAAGTTCTCACCACGATTGAACCCTTAACCATCCTGGAAAACATCAAACTGGGTCCGCTCGGCTTAGCCAATGCCGCTTTCTCGATCTATCTGGCCTATGACTCCACCCTGAACTCCGGTGAAATTTATTTCAGTGGAACTCCGATTGCATTGTCGATAGCTGCCTATGATCCTCTGGAGTATACAAGCAACACCTCGCAGATAATCGACACGACGGTCTTCGATAGCAGCAGGGATCGTGAGATTCCTGTCCTGGTTTATTTGCCTGATACGATATCGCCGGCTCCGGTGGTGCTGTTCAGCCATGGCCTGGGTGGTAATCGCTTCAATGTGGTGTACCTGGCGGAGCATTGGTCACAACGCGGTTACGCCGTGTTCAATATGCAACATCCCGGCAGCGATGAATCGATACTCGATGTCCCTGCATCTGAGGTATTAGCTTCCTTCACCGCCGCCGCCAGTTTGGGGAACTCAATCCTGCGCATTCAGGATGTCAGTGCCGTCATCGACCAGCTGGAAATCTGGAATGACGATCCATCGAACGCGCTGAATCAACGGCTTGATCTGACGCGGATTGGCATGTCGGGCCATTCCTTCGGCGCCAAGACTACCCAGTCGGTGAGCGGTGAGAATATGCCAGCTATTTCCGAGGAAACGACAGATAGCAGAATCAAAGCAGCCACGATGTTCAGCCCCAGCATCCCCAGTTTTGGAGACCCGGTGGCGGCGTTCGCCGATATCACGATTCCCTGGTTACTCATGACAGGAACCGACGACAATGCCGTTATCCCCGGGGTTGGTAGCGATGTTGAGGGTCGACTGGCGGTGTTCCCTGCCCTGCCACCGGGCAATAAATATGAACTGGTCCTGCTCGAAGGTGAACATCATGCCTTCACCGATCACGAACTGTCGGGCTTTCAAAATCCGCGCAATCCGGCCCACCACCCGATAATCAAGGCACTCAGCACGGCTTTCTGGGATAGCTGGTTGTCAAGCGATGCTTCGGCCAAGACCTGGCTGGAAGGTGCCGCGGCCGAAGCGATTCTCGAGCCGGGGGACACCTGGCAGTTCAAATAACGATAGAGGACACTCATAGCTTGACAACTTAATCAGCCAGATTCTGGCGAGCATTTGAATCCTTGTCTACATTCGATAGATGCCAAGGAGAGGCCGATTACATATATCAGACGCATGTAAGCATGCGATCTGCTTCCTAAGACCCAAAACTATAAGTGTCCCCTTAGTTTTCTCATGAAAAAGAGGCGAAACAACCCAGCCAGACCCCGAGGATGAAGCCCTTCGCCGGATTGCCTGCCTCTATAGCTAGTGGGGAATGCGCATTTTCCATTAACAAGACTACTTGGGGCAGGGTGTTTCTGGTAGGCACAGTAGGTTGACATGTGGTTGACATATGGGTGACGAGAAAGGGTCAGGAATAAATCCGCTGATGCCCTTGGATTGGTGGAAATTTCACCAGTTGCAGTAAATCGAAACACGTTCGTCTTAAGTGAATGTTTGAAAGAATTTCGGGTAGGTTTAGAGTGTCCCCGTTCGCGCTGAGAAAAGCAGTCTTGATGATATGGCTGGTTAAGTTGTTAAGTTATAAGTGTCCCCTACAGTAGGTCGCCCCTACTTCGTTATCTACCTCTGGAAGTGATCGTAGATAACGGTACACGGATCGCAGATCGTTCTGCGTAGTGGCGGCGAAATTCTCCCAGGGCATTATGGATGAGGTAAACTCTCTTCCAGCCTGCATGCGTGCAACAAATTGATTCTCATCTAGCCGCCCCGTGATTCCAGTCGGGTGTGCGGTCAGGTTCGGTGCCACGAACTCCATGTCACTGTCATCGCCATGACTGGGATCCGGTAAGGAACCCCCCCCGCTCGGCCCAGTCATCTGCAACGCGACCTTGTCGAATTCCGTGTGGCAGAATGTGCACAGCATGACGTTTTCTGCGAGATAGCGGCCACGGTCCAGCGAGGGTGTCGTGGTGTCAGTTACATGAACAGGAGTTGGGGATTGGCGAGGTTCCAGCGGTAACAGGCCGAAGCTGAACAGGAATCTTCCGATCAGGGAAAAGCTTCCTCGTTGCACTTCGCGGCGAACCGGAGCCAGCGTACGCATATATGAAATGACGGCAACAATATCTTCATCAGACAGGAATGCCGCGCTCTGGCTCACAAAGAATGAGAGGCTGTCGTCGGCCATGACGCCAGTTTGCAAGGTCCGGGCAAGATGTGTAGCGCCGATGCCGCCCACGCCGGTTTCCTCGTCGGATGAGAGGTTGCGTGCATAAAATGTCCCCAGGGGAATGACCGGTAATTCCAGGCCACCGCCTATCGGTACATTGTTGATATCCTGGGGTCGGTCGCGGTCATTGCCACTGTGGCATTGCGAACAGTGCGCAGGACCATGAAAGAGATAACGGCCGCGCTCGATAATTTGTGGTTCTGGCCTGGCCTGTATATCTGGGAGGGGCGTCTGGGGAAACAGCAGAGCAGGGCCGGTGGAGAACAACACGTACCCGAACAGGCCGCTGACAAGGAGCAGGAGAAATGCGGCTAAAAACAGGAGGCCTTTTTTCATTTTATGCAACACTTTTCCCAGTACAGTTGCTATGCAGCATAACCAAAAGTCAGGATAACACCAATTGTTCAAATACGTGGGGTCAGAAAAAAAATACAGTAGTTTTCCAAACTGTTTTTTTTTAATCTGACCGCAATTGTACTCTTAGTCCAATTGTACAACCAATTGTAACCACGTTAAGTTGTTAAGTTATGAGTGTCCCCTATACAATCGCTCTGCTTCCTGAATTGCCGCCTCCTGGTTGGGTTGCAGTTGCTGCCAGGACGATTCATACCTGGCAAAGGGGTCAACTACTCCACTTATTTCGCCTGACAGGGCCTCGATAATTGCCACGCCACAGAACGGCACATAACCGGCGGAGTAGCCGCCTTCATGAACTACCAGCAGTCGCCCCTGGCATAGGCGGTCTGCCAGGCTGAGCAGTTGCTCAGTCATCGACCGGTAGTGAGAAGAGAGCAGCAGCATGTGACCCAGGGGATCCCAGGTACTGCCATCCAGACCGGAGGCCACCACGATCATTTCCGGCTGGAAAGATTCCAGCGCCGGTAAAACCACTCGCTCCATGGCGGCGTTATAGGCACCTCCGCCACTGCCTGGCGGCAGGGGAATATTGATATTGTAGCCCGCGCCCGCACCTTCACCGATGGCTTCTACGCCGCCGGTGTTATAGGGATACAGGCAATCTTCATGCAGCGAAATCGTCAGCACATTCGGGTTGTCATAGAAGGCGGCCTCAGTACCATTGCCATGGTGCACATCCCAGTCGACAACGGCGACGCGGGAGACATCTTCCCGGGTAAGTATCTCTTTCACGGAAATGGCGACATTGGAAAAAATACAGAAGCCCCGGCCGCGAGCCGGCTCGGCATGGTGTCCGCAGGGCCTTACCAGCGCATAGGCATTGCGCACCTGGCCGTCCAGGATTGCATTGGCGGCACTGATACAGCCGCCGGCGGCGAGTAGTGCAATCTCATAACTGCCCGGGCCGAAAGGAGTCAGCTCGCCCGCATTACCCCCATTATCGTCACTGAGTGCTTTAATGCGATCGTGATAATCCTCGGTATGCACTGAAAGGATCTGTTCCTTGCTCGCCGGGACAGGATCGATTGCTGTCAGCCTGGTGGTAAGACCGCTGGCATCCAGCATATTCTTCAGACGGCGCTTGGTTTCCGGATTCTCGAAATGAATCCAGGGTTGGAATTCACCGGTAGCCGGCAATACGCCCAGGGCATTGCCGGTGTCGTGCCACATGTACTTCTCGTGCCAGACGAACCCGGTACTACTCACTGCCGAATGGATTCTTGAGCTTGACGAGCGTTGCGTGCTGCCACTGCTTCGTCGAAGGAATTATTCACCAACTCTATAAAATCAAGGGGCATCCCGACATTCATCCCGCGATTCCACCAGTCTCTGCCAGCTTGTGTCGCCAGATGTCCCAACACTATCCCTCTGCCGGCACGGCTCCATTCACCCTCGTCCACATAGCCGCCCCGTTCCCTATCGTAAATTTGCCAGGAAGACCAGAAAGCCTGGCTGTAGAAATTCCCAACGCGCAGTCGATCCACCGCATCCAGCGATTCGGGATTTTCCCTGGCACGAACCAGCATTTCGGCGAACTCTCGATCGAAGGTTGCTTCGCGAAGCGCCGAGGACTGGTCCATCGTGGCATTGACCTCACTGCGCCGCAGGTAGCTATTATTCTGCTGAATCTCCAAAGCAAGAAAAATCACCGACGCAATTACAAATATATTTGTAGTTACGGAAATCCAGACATCGGCATGCTTGAATCTTGGCTTTTCTTCACTCACTCGTTTATCTCTTCTCGAGATAGAGGCGCTCCATGCGATCCAGCGCTTCCTTCTTCGGATGCACCCCGGCACGCACTTCGGCATCGAGTAGTTGCACCACATCGCTGGCAGCATCATAGATGGGCCATTCCGGGAGACCTGGCCCGTTTGGATTACCCGTGCGCGCAAAGTTTACCCAGTAATCGGCCATAGTCTCTGACAAGGCGTGATCGTCAGCGTCCCAACCAATACCTACCAGGTCCAGGTTGTCGAACACATAAGCCAGTTCCCCGGAGTGGTAGGCACCGAAGCTGCGCTGCCCACCGTCTTCGTTCAGGTCGGGTTGCTCGGGCGTATACAATCTGAACACCGGAGGCTTGCGAGAAAAGTAATAGACATAGGCGTCATCGCCTCGACCCTGCACCAGCCCACCCCACAGGCGCGCAGCCAGGATAAAGCCATTGTCGCCACTGATCTCCTTTTGGGCATCCAGTGGTGATCTGGCAATCGCGTCCGCATAAGCCGTCTTGACAGCCGCTGCTTTGTCACCAAACACCCTTGCCAGGTATTGATCTAACTCGGCTTCGCTAATCTGAGGACTGAGGTGCTGTAGGCCGAAGTACTCATCCGCCAGACCGCCAACCATGATCGGTATTCGATTCTGTCGACCGGCCTTAATCATGTCATAGGGCTGGCCCGGAACCACCCAACCATCAATTACCGGTCCACCACCAGACCCGGCGGTACTCATTGTAGACACTATCTGCTGCGGTGAAATGTCGCGCATCTGCTCCAGTGCCAGATCACCACTGCCGGTAATCCCCAGAGACCGCACAAAATTCTCACCACTGCGATGACCATCCTCGGTAAGTGTATCGTTCATGGTGATGCAGCCTGGTGATTGACCGATGACGCCATGCACCAGACCTTCCGCCAGAGGTGAAGACATGATCAAGCACACATCGGTACCACCAGCGGATTGACCAAAGATGGTGACGCGATTTGGATCGCCACCAAAGCCGGCAATATTATTCTGCACCCATTGCAGCACTTCGATCTGATCGAGAATGCCGTACATACCCGAGGAATTGTTTTCAGACTCCCTCGTCAATGCCGGGTGGGCCAGGAACCCGAAAGGACCCAGGCGATAATTCGCGGTGACGATGACCGCATCTCGTGCAGCCAGGTTGGAACCATCGAAAATCAACGGACCACCGTGTCCGGCAGTATTGCCACCGCCGTGGAACCAGATCATAACCGGCAGGGCATCACCGGTATCTGCCGCGCCTGTGAATATATTCAGGTACAGACAGTCTTCCGAACGCCGAAGGTCACCGCGCGCATACATGGAGGTGTTTGGATTCCGTGCCTGCCAGCAGGCCGGCCCTATTCGATCCGCCTGCCTCACACCAGCGAAGGGAATGGCCGGCGCGGGTGGTTTCCAGCGCAGATCTCGTACTGGTGGCGCCGCATAAGCCAGCCCATGGAACACCGTGACACCCTCGGTATACTCCGATGCATGGCCCTGGTAAGTACCGCTGTCGGTCGCTACCTGGGAAACCGCTGCCGCGTTTACTAAAGCACTGAACCCAATTGATCCGCAGACCAGCACTAGAAGAAGATGTTGAATCTTTATCCTGTTCATCCGTTTTACCTTATTGAAATGCAACGATTGAAGAGAAGTACTCAGCGTTTTCTCATTGCACCGGCTCGAGTCGCAGCAAGGCGCCGTTTTCTTCATCGGTCAGCACATAGAGATTTCCATCCGGACCTTGTGCCACACCGGTAATGCGCGAGCGCAGGTTTTTCAACAGGCCTTCACGGCGAATCTCTTCGCCGCGGCTGTTAAACACGACCCGCTCCAGATGGCCAGTTCCCGGAATGCGACCTTCCATCATCGAACCCACAAACAGATTACCCTGCCACTCGGGAAATTTATCACCGGAATAAAAGGTAATTCCTGCCGGCGCGATCGAGGGCCACCAGAGCACCTCCGGATCAACAAATTCTTCCCGCCACGGTCGATCCGACACGCGGTCGCCGCGATACTGGCGACTGTAGGAGACGATGGGCCAGCCATAATTCTCACCGGCACGAATGATATTCGCCTCGTCGCCGCCCTGCGGCCCGTTTTCGGTCGCCCACAGCTCACCGGTTTCAGGATGAAAGGACAGCCCAATCTGGTTGCGGTGACCCACCGAATAGACTTCCGGTAAATACTCACCGCTGGCCACATACGGATTGTCATCAGGTGCTGATCCATCGGCATTCAGACGCAGCAGCTTGCCATAGTGAACCGTCGGGTCCTGAGCCAGATCGCCGGTGGCGGCATACACATACGCCCCACCTATCGACATCATCAATTTCCCATCAGGTGCGAACAATAACTGGGAAGCGGCGATGGCGCGGTCGAGCCCGGTCGCCGTGAAGATTTCTTCCACGCCTGTTAACGCATCCTCGACGATGCGGGCACGGATCAAGGCGACGGTCTGTTCTGGCTCACCATCCACCACCAGTGGTTTGGTATAAGTCATATAGACGAGTCGGTCGTCGTCCGGGTGTAATTCGACGGCCATTAATCCTGCCCGAAAAATCTCGCTATACACCTGGGGAACGCCGCTCAAGTCTTCTTCCAGTAAGCGGTCATTGCGAATAACCCGCAGCTTGCCGGTATAGCGCTCCGTTACCAGGATATCGCCATTATCGCGGAATGCCAGGTCGAAGGGATTGGCCAGTCCGGTTGCCAGTGGCACTACCCGCACTTGGGGTATCTCGAAGGTGTTGATGATGAAGGGTTGGGTGGGGGTAATCTGTCCTGAACGATTCTCTGTCTGGGCAAGACTCAAAGGACTTACACAAAGTAATACTGTCAGTGCGAGCGTTGAGTGCAGTGTTCCTTTCATCCTATTATCTCCTCAGGCTGATGCTTAATGCCGATGGCCCGGTCCAAACTCAGCAGCAACGGCATCATAGTGCATGCGCAGCAGGTCTCTGCCGAAATCCCCGGCAAAATCACGCCACACCAGGTGCACGTGGTTGGCATTGTTCTGGGTGTTGTCATACTCGATAAGAAATCCCGGCCCCTGCACCCGATAGTAATGGGCATCACCGCGTTCAGTGCTACCGATCCACACGAATTTGATACTGTCCATGCCGTCTTCACGAATCATCGCCATGCGTTGCTCGGCAATGGCAGAGGGTTGGGTGGAGGTCAGCTCCTCGATGATAGAAATAAGTAGACGCTTCTGACGCGAATTCAGCGCGGCGAAAGACACCCCTACATCATCCAGTGCTGTGATCTCTTTCTCTGCACCCGTGAATATATCGCGCGGCGCATCCATCAGCAGGATAGCCTGAGCCGCCTGAGTTGAATCCAGCGAGGTCACCAGGTCGCGCGCTAAATCTTCCTCGGCATGGAGCACCCGGGTTCCGAGCTTGGGCCCGGCCCGCACCTCAGCCGGATTGCTGCCGAAAAACTGCGGTGAGCTGGCAATGCCCATCCCCCGCACGAAGGTCCAGTTAAAGGCCTGGTGGTGTCCTTCATAGCGCAGCGCCCACTGTGTGTCCATGCCGGGCGTGCCAAACACGGTGAGGTAATACAATTCCGGATCTCTATCGAAGCGACCGTTTACTTCGATCTCGGCAAGCACGGCTTCCAGTCCTCGCACGGCTTCAGACTTCTGATAGCCCTTGGCGCTGAAAAACGTCTGCAGCAATTGTTCAGCGGCACGTCGTTCTGCCTCTGTCATGCTCTTCAGTGGAATGCCATTGCGATCGCGTGGAATGAAATGCCAGTTAAGGCGTTCTTCATCATCAAACTCATAGATTCCCTTGCTGCGCTGAAATTCACTGAGACTGCCCAGAAAGGTATTGGCGGCTGCCACCATTTCCTGGCTAAGCTCCACTCGTGCCGGTTGGGCAGTCGTCACCTGCAGGAACAGAACCGCAGGAAGCAAGCAGAGTGTGTGAAGCAGGCGTTGCATAAATAATTTAGTCATTAGCGGTCCCCTTTTGTTGAGAACTGTTATTTTCGAGGAGATTCAGAGCATAAACCTGCCGCTCAGGCACGTCCAGCGCATTCCTCGTGAAATACCGGGGAGCCTGCTGAATTGTCAGGGCCGCCGAATTCTGCGATAAATAGCAACTCGTGCACACAGGCGGCGAGGAACCAACATGAAAGCAGTAAGGATTAAAGAGTACGGCGGCCCCGAGGTCATGTCCTATGAAGACATAGACAACCCGGAATTGGACGAGCGCGATGCGCTGGTAAAGATCGCAGCCTCCGGAATCAACTATATCGATACTTATCAGCGCTCCGGTCTGTACCCGATTCCTCTCCCGGCCACCCTCGGACTCGAAGCGGCCGGTACGGTTGAGAAAGTTGGCACGGCTGCGAGTCGCTTCAAGGTCGGCGACAGGGTCGCGTATACCAGCGTGCCAGGCGCCTATGCCGACTATGCGGCAGTTCCGGAAGACAAGCTGGTCAGCCTGCCGGATGGCGTGTCCTTCGAACAGGGCGCCGCAGCGATGCTGCAGGGTTGCACTGCACACTATCTCTGTAGATCCACCTACCCGGTCAAGGCCGGCGATCGCTGCCTGATACATGCGGCAGCGGGCGGTGTCGGCTTGTTGCTCATTCAGATGGTCAAGAACGCTGGCGGTTTCGTCATCGGCACGGTATCCACTGCAGAGAAGGCTGAACTGGCCAGAGCCGCGGGAGCGGATGAAGTCATTCTCTACACTGAACAGGATTTTGAAGCAGAAGTTAAACGCATCACCGCTGGAGCCGGCGTCAATGTAGCCTACGACTCAGTCGGCAAATCCACTTTTGAAAAGAGCATAGATTGCCTGGCGCCACTGGGGTATATGGTGCTCTTCGGCAACGCCAGCGGCCCGGTAACCGAGTTCAATCCAGCCACACTGGGATCGAAAGGCTCGCTATTCCTGACCCGCCCCACCCTGTTTGCCTACACCGCGGACCGCAAGAGCCTTGAATGGCGAACTGGAGACGTCTTCAAATGGATCGGCGACGGCAGTCTCAAGCTGCGCATAGAACACTTCTTTCCGCTGGCTGATGTGCAGGATGCCCATCGCGCCCTTGAGGGACGCAAGACAACCGGTAAAGTAATTCTTACTCATTAACGCTATGCAACAAATCGAAACACAGCTGATAACAAATCCGTCCAACCAAAAAACCTTAAACAGAACAGGATCCACCATGCAACGACTCAAACCCTTGCTTGTCATTCTCAGTCTTTACTTCTTCTGCAGTTCGTCGCTGGCCCAGTCCATCGATCTCGGTCGCGGTGCGCTGCCTCTGAAAGTCCCATCGAACTACAGTTCCAGCAGCCCGATGCCGCTGATAGTGCTGCTGCACGGCTATACCTCCAGCGGTGCCAACCAGGACTCTTACATGGGGTTCAGCAAACTGGCGGACCAGTATGGTTTTCTGTTTGTCGCCCCCGACGGCAACAAGGAACCGGGCGGCGATCAGAACAGGTTCTGGAATGCCTCACCGGCCTGTTGTGACTTCTTCAGAACTGAAGTGGATGACTCCAACTATGTGGCAAGCATCATTGATGAAGTGAAATCCAGCTACAACGTTGACCCGAATCGCGTCTATCTCATCGGTCACTCCAATGGCGGGTTCATGTCCTATCGCGCCGCCTATGAACATTCCGATACGATTGCCGCCATCGCCAGTCTGGCCGGCGCGTCACATGTCGATGCGCTGCCCGCGCCGAAATCACCAGTTCATGTTCTGCAGATCCATGGCACTGAGGACGGCACCATTGCTTATAACGGCGACGAGATTCAGGGCAATCGCTACCCGAGTGCTATTGAATCAGTCGCTAAATGGGCGGAATACAATGGCTGCCGAGCGGAAGGAGCCGCGCGAGAACAGCGGGACCTGGAGGCGCGTATCGACGGGCATGAATCATCGGTGCTGCTGTTTAACTAGGGCTGCAAAGTCGGCGGTTCCAGCGAACTCTGGACTATCGATGGCGGATCCCATGTGCCAGCGCTATCGGAAACCTTCAGCCAACAGGTCGTTGAGTGGTTATTGGCTCACCCGAAAATACAATTCTAACGAAAGAGTAATTCTCTAAAGAGGGTTACGTGGCACGTCAGACTGAGAGGCAGCTGATAGCTTCCCAGTTCTGACGTAGCCGTGCCCATGGCCCGTAGAGCATTAGATTCCTGGTGGTGGGACGAAACGCGAATTCGCCACATCATCAAACGAAACATTGTCCACTTCGATGGAGAATTCCTGCCCAGCCGCATCGATGCTAATGACCGTCGGCTGCATATACCCGCCGAAATCTCGATACTCAGCAAAGTATGTCGTAGTCGGCACGGCGCCTACGGGGGTGGTCGTGACTACGTCGGTCCGTAACAACAAACCTGAATCCGTAGCAAAATAAAGGAAAGTGTCTTTCCCACGGTCATCGGTGAGCTTTACTTTATAGGCTTCCATGCCATTCACCCGGGTAAGTTCCTGAGTTTCCTGTCCCGGGCTGAGCGCAAGATTCAATGGCAGATAGTAGTCGGATTGTTGTACCAGGTCAGCCAATGCCTCACCTTCCAGAGCCGAGCTACCCTGCAGTGGATCTACCGACCAGCCCACTACGCCGTTGTAGCCGGCCAGGATAGTTCCTAATCCGGGCAGCTCGATGACCTGTGATAGATGGTTTGGCGCTCGCGCGTAAATGGAGGCAGCACCTTCCATACCGAAGGCGCTCAGCACGAACCGGCCCTGGATTGTGGTGGAGGTATGGGAGCGGATTACCTGCTCGCCGCCCAGCGCAGCGACGTATCGAGCCAGTACCGCGCGCGGGGTTAATAAGCCATTGGCTCCCACTTCGTCGCGATAATCCGAGCCGCCGGTTTGCGCACAGGCAGCAAGCACTCCGAGTAAAATGAAAACCAGGAAAAATGCATTGAGTCTTCTCATGACAGGTTTGCCTCCAGACAACTGATTACTAAAATTAGGTTACTCGATCACTCATTGCAACACGCTTGATTGTATAGATACCAGCTTGATTGTGAAGATACCAGCAGCGGCGCTTTGGATGCAGGTCAGGTAAAAATAGTGCGCCAGGCACTGCAAATTCGCTGTAATTAACTTCTCCAAGAGAGTGAGTTATGCTTCAGAGCGATAAAACCACCGCTTGGGAGCTCAACAGATGGTCAGCAGAAGAACTCTATTACAGACCATGGGAGCGCTTCCTCTGGTGGCTGGCTGTGCCATCCCGACAACCCGCAATGCGCGCAACTACACTCCTTCCGGCTTGCCGCTGCGCCGGGTCCTGGTTTCGGATGCGCGCATTATTCGTACCGTCGCCGGATTGCGCCCGTTCCGACCGTCTGGATTTAATGTCAGCGCCGAACGCATGGATGACAAGGTGGTCGTGCATAACTATGGTCATGGTGGTGGTGGGATTACCCTGTCCTGGGGCACCGCGCACCTGGCGATGGAACTGGCCTTACAAACCCCGCACCAGCGCTGCGCCGTTCTTGGCAGTGGTGCGGTTGGCCTGGCCACCGCCAGGCTCATGCAGGACCGCGGCTGGGATGTCACGATTTATGCGAAGGATCTGCCACCGAATACCACCTCAAATATCGCCGGCGGGCAATGGTCCCCGACTTCGGTGTATTACGACGAATCTGTAACGCCGGCGTTCGAAGCGCAATTCGAAGCGGCGATGCGCCATGCCTATCGGTATTATCAAAACCTGGTCAGTCCGAAATACGGTGTGCGCTGGATAAGCAATTACGGGATTTCCGATACTCCAGCTACCGGTGAGGGTCTCACCAACAAGTATGCCGACATGTACCCCCAGCAAATGGCGCTGACGGCTGAGCAACATCCGTTTGCCGCGCCCTATGTCAGTCACTACAGCACCATGCTTATCGAGCCAGCCATTTATCTGCCGCAGATGCTGCAGGATTTTTACGGCGCCGGTGGCGACATGGTAGTTCGTGAATTTACCGACCGCGGTGATGTCTTATCTCTGGACCAGCCAGTTATCCTTAATTGCACCGGCCTTGGCTCTCGTGAGCTCTTTAATGACAATGAGCTGATTCCGATAAAAGGCCAACTCACCTTCGTTCTACCGCAAGAGGAAGTGGATTACATAACTATCGTTAATGACGGTAACTTGTACATGTTCCCCAGAAGCGATGGCATTCTTCTGGGTGGCACTTTTGTCCGCAACGAATGGTCTACCGAGCCTGATCCATTGGAAACCCGACGCATTATCGATGGACACCGGGTATTCTTCGAAGCCATGGAAGATCCATGGGCCTAGTCTGCAAAAATCTCATACCGTTAATCATGGCGCTGAGTACAGCGAGTAATTTGTGTGCGCAAACTGATGCAGACCTTGAGAAGGAAGAACAGGAACCAAGCGCGGTGAGCCACAGGCCCATCGAAGAGATTCAGGTGATTGGTGAACGCACTTTGTTAGTCATACGCAACCAGATCATCCGCGAGGAAGAAAATCTGTATCGCCTGTTCAACGATCTGAACAGCCACGATCGTTTCGACATCAGCTGCAAAACCGAGCGTACCACTCGGTCCTATATCCCACGACGCGAATGCAATCCGAAATTCTTTACAGACCTGCGCCAGGACAGTGCTCGATTTGCCGTCTCGGAGATTCGCCAGGCAGTCGATGAGGATGGGTTCGATCAGACTCTTTTTCAACTAGGCCTGGAGCGTATAGAGACCAGCACGGAATTAAGAGACAAGTCTGTAGGGGACTACCAGGCGCTGAATGAAGAAATTCTCCGTATAGCCACAGAGAATCCGGACTATCTCGAAGCCCTGCTGAGGGTGGCGAAGCTCAAGGAAGAATACCTGGCTACGCGTCGCCAGCGCTTTGAGGAGGACTAGAAAATTCGACTAAAAAAATGAACGGCGATCCTGAGGGGAACTGTAGATCGCCGTTCCAGTTGCACTAAGCTAGGCAGCGAGTGTGTCAAGTGACTTTATATACTCCAGCATAGTGTCGACATCACTGCATTCGAAAGGATCGGTTGCGCAGTTATCCGACTTGCCCGGTTCGACAAAGAGTTTCTTGATGACGCCGTCTTCAACCAACAGGGAATAGCGCCACGACCGTTCACCAAAGCCAAGGTTGTGCTTCTTCACCAGCATCTGCATGTCCCGGGTAAAATCGCCGTTACCGTCCGGCAGCATCTTCACCTTTGCCACCTTCTGCATGCTGGCCCACTGAAACATCGAGAACGCATCATTCACACTCAGGCAATACACCTCATCAATACCTAGTTGCCTGAGTTCATCGTACCTGGCCTCGTATCCTGGCAGGTGGGTGCTGCTGCAAGTCGGCGTGAAGGCTCCAGGCAGGGCAAATAACACCACCCGGCGTCCGGCAAAAATTTCGTCGCTGGTCAGATCCTGCCAGCGATAAGGGTTCTCCCCGACTACGGACTCATCGCGGACGCGGGTTTTAAAGACTACTTGTGGAACTGCTGAACTCATGTTCTACCTCATTTCTGATGATTCGATTAAGGGATACTGCCCGAGCAATGGTGGCCAGGATAACGGTTGCTAATTAATCGGTAAAATGACTTATATCGATCATATATATCGTATTTTACGATACATCATCAGTTCTTGGATCAAGCTGTCCGGAGAGGCTGAAGTCGCGGGATTTCGTGAGCTGAGCAGGTTTTGACCGATTGTTTATGTATAGACAACTCAGCCATTTGGCTTTAACCTTTGATGCACCCAAAATAACAAACAGGAAGAGCTATGAAGTCCCTTGCCAATTCATTTATTACTCTTGCGTTGGGCTCGATTGCGCTTGCGGCGGCCAGCCTGGTCAGCGCCCAAGACAATGCTCCAACTTTCTATGCCGATGCCCTGCCAGTTTTCCAGAAGAACTGCGTCGCCTGCCATCAACCTGAAGGACCCAGTGTGGGTGGTATTAGCGCTCCGATGCCTCTGAATGACTACCAGCAGGCCAAAGCCTGGGCGCCCATGATCAAGAATGCCCTGATCACTGGTTACATGCCTCCCTGGGGTGCCCATGAGCGCCATCGCGGTGAATTCAAGGACGAGCGCTACATCGATAAGAAAGAGCTGAACCTGTTGCTGGCCTGGGTTGACGGCGGTGCGCTGGAAGGCGATCCGAACGATGCCATGCGTGCTGAGGCCCTGGTTGCCAATGGCGCCGGCACCGTGTTGCCGGAATCCGGTTGGTGGATCGGCGAGCCGGATCTGGTGGTTGAATTCGAAGCACCAGTGTACGTACCAGACGCGGTCAAAGACTGGCAGCCAACTATACAGATGATGGTCCCGGAAGGGGCCCACGAGAATCCCAAGTGGATCTCCAGGACAGAACTGAATACCGGTGGCCCCTGGGTACACCACATCGTCTCCAGCCACATGGGTGTTGGCGTTCCCGGTCGCGGTCCCTTTAGTTATCCAGAAGGCTGGGGCGTGTTGCTACCAGAAAATCCTTTCGTCACAGTCAATATGCACTACCACAAGAATCCTGGGGAAGGGACGGCAGTGGAGGATAACACCTCGGCGGGCTTCGTCTTCTACGACGACGGTGAAATCATCGACCACGTGGTGGAAACCAATCTGCTTCCGCATGCCGGTTGGACAATCCCGCCGGGCGATCCTAATTATGAAGTAAACAACACTTACGACATTGAAGAAGACATCTACCTGCTCTCCATGGGTCCACATATGCACTATCGCGGCAAGGCGATGCGCTATGAGCTGGAGTACCCCGATGGTGAACGGGAGGTGTTGTTGTGGGTTCCGGATTACGACTTCAACTGGCAGTTCCTTTACGAGTACAAGGAACCGAAGTTCATCCCGGCAGGTTCCACCATGCACATGAGCTGGTGGTTCGATAATTCTGACGCTAACCGCTTCAATCCCGATTCGACTGCCTCTGTAGAATACGGCCCGGCGACCACAGACGAAATGGCCAATGCACGCATTTACTATGCGCCTACTACACGGCGCGGTATCGTTGTCGGGGAAGCATTGCCCGAGGACGTTCTGAAAATGGCCCGTGAAGATGACAGAATTCGCAGAGAGCGAGCCACTCTGTACGATCCTACCTCAGATGACTTCTCCTGGCTTGAAGAGGACAGCAGATAGTCAGTCACATTAATCAGCAATACCGAAGCCGAGGGGAATCCCATGAAATTATCCGCGTTTAGAAGTTCAGTCTCTGGTGTTCTTCTCGCTTCAAGCCTGCTTGGCGCCGGTATTACAACCGTGGCTGCCCAGGATTATATCGTCCCCCGCACTGCCGATGGTCAGCCTGACCTGTCGGGCCTGTGGACCAACGACACCATCACCCCAATTGAACGACCGGCCTCAATGCAGGGCCGTGAGTTCCTGTCGGAAGATGAAATCGCGGCGATGGAAGCGAATCTGGCACGTCGGCGTGAAGAGGCCGATAACAATATCGAAGTAACGGCTGGCGGTAATATCGGCGGCTATAACCAGGTCTGGCTGGATTCCGGTGACACGGTGCTATCCACTGGTCAGACTTCGATGATTGTCGACCCACCCAATGGTCGAGCGCCAATCAGGGAATCGGCTGCGGCGGAGCGAGACTATTATTTCGCGAACATAGAAGACGATTACATCTATCACACGGTCTGGGATCGCTGCCTGACCCGTGGCGTACCAGGTTCGATGTTGCCCGCCGGCTATAACAACGCCTATCGTTTTATACAGACACCTGACACCTTTACGATCGTTCATGAAATGATTCACGACGTACGAGTCATTCACCTGGACAAGGATGCCCACATCGATGACAAGGTGAAACTGTATATGGGGGATTCAATCGCCCGATGGGACGGCGACACGCTGGTTGTCGAAACCACCAACTACAACGACCGTGGCATGATCGCCAGCAGCAGCGCCGGTGGCAGACTGAAAGGCGTTCCCGTTACCGAAGACCTGCATGTCGTGGAGCGATTTACGCGGGTCAGCGCGGGTACCATCATGTGGTCGGCGACGATTACCGATCCGGAGATCTATACCCAGCCGTTCACAATCTCGATGCCGCTCACCCGCGACGATGAATATGTCATGTACGAGTATGCCTGTCATGAAGGCAATTACGCGATTCCGAATATTCTCAGTGCAGGCAGGGCGAAGGAGCGACAGCAGGCGGCAAATTAGGCCTTATCGATTTATTTTCGACAACACTAATCAATGGGTCAGCGTACATTGATTCGAACCCCTCGTTTTCCATTGATTTTCAAAAAGCTGCCTGGACTTCGTTCTGGCAGCTTTTTTTATGGAGTGAGTAGAGGGTCGGCAGCAGGCAAGAGCCTGGCCCGGGAATCACAACAGGTAATACACAATGGCAAAGCAACAAACCGTAAGCCACGCAGAATGGTTGAGTGCGCGGCGTGAACTCCTGAATAAAGAGAAACAATTCACCCAATTAAGGGACGAAGTGAGCGCCGCAAGAAGAGCACTGCCGCGCGTGCGAATTGAGAAAGACTACCGCTTCACTCGCCCCGACGGCGCAGTCACCCTGGCGAACCTGTTCGGCGACAATTCTCAGCTGGTGGTGTATCAATTCATGTTCGCACCGGACTGGGAGGAAGGATGCCCGAGTTGCTCGTTCTGGGCGGACAACTACAACGGCACTGACATTCATCTGGCGCACCGCGACATAACGCTTGTTGCAGTCTCCCGAGCGCCACTGGAAAAACTGCTGGCCTACCGCCAGCGCATGGGATGGACCTTCGATTGGGTGTCTTCTGGGGATAGCGATTTCAATTTTGATTTTGCAGTTTCATTTACTGAGCAGCAACGCGCGGAAGAATCACCGAATTACAATTTTAAGATGATTAAATTCCCTATGGAAGAAGCGCCGGGATTCAGTGTGTTCTACAAGGACGAGGATGGGGCCATTTACCACACTTACTCGACCTATGCGCGCGGCCTGGACATCCTGAACGCGGCGTATCACATCATGGACATGACCCCGAAAGGTCGGGATGAAGACGAGCTGCCCTATCCCATGGACTGGGTACGACGGCACGATCGGTATCAGGATTGAATCAGCGACTAGCCGACAGCGATCGGTTCCCAGTGCTTGATTCTGCCCCTAACCTCTTCCATATCGTGTTTGCACACACCTGATCTGGCGATCAGCTTGATCTCGCAGATATCACAGCGCACACATTCCTTGAAATCGATCGCCGGGCCACGGATCGCGCCAGTCGGACAGGCATGTTCGCAGACACTACAGACCCGGCATTGCTCGACTCGCTGAATGCGCCAGGGAGAGAGCAAGGCAGTGAGCCCCAGGGCAGCACCCAACGGGCAGGCATAGCGGCAATAAAATCGGCTGATAAATATCGAAGCCAACAGGAAGGCCCCCAGTATCAACCATAACACCAGAGACTGACTGATATAGAAAATCGTGCCGAAGGGCTCGAAATACTGAAACAGGCTCAGCTCACTGTAGGTCAATGCCATGATGATCAGAAAGGCGAGCACCCCGTATTTGATATAGATTGCCTTGTCGTGAATGGCCCGGGGCAGCTGTTTCTGGAAATGGCGCGGCATGAAATGGGCGATAAAATCCTGTAACGCACCGAACGGACAGAGGGAAGAGCAGAAAATTCTTCCCCAGAACAGGGTAGTCACCACCGTGAAAACAACAATCAACAGCAGCGGCAGGTCGTCAAAGAACATCGAAGGCCCCAGCTTGATGCCATTGGTTATATGCGACACCGAAACGAAACCGCCATCCATCCAACCTAGGTAGACCAGCGTAAACGCCAGGGTCACCCAGCGAATCCTGGCGCTCTTGCGCAAGAATGCCGTCATTACCAGGGCCAGCAACACCAGTATCATGGCGACTTCACCCCAGGGTGCATCGTTGATCAGGCTGGCATACAGACCCTCATTCTCGAACTCAGTCAGGTCATCATCAAAATCCGGCAGCAACTCCGAGGGAATGGGCTGACCCTGAGCCAGTGCCAGCGGTATCTGCGGCACCTGGTACTGGGTCGAGGCAATGCTGCCAAACTCCCCCACCGTTCCGCCAGTGTTGTAGAGCACGTTAAATGGTTTATTAAGATCGATGGCCGGATCCAGGACCATGGCCCCTGCAAATCGCACCTGATTGGCAATCTTGCCCTCATCCGCACTCCCCACGTACACGAAGCGGCGCCGTTCGATAGGATAAATAGTCTCTCCCTGCTCGACCGCCAGGCGTTCCTGACGGAACGGTCGGGACGAGTCACCGTCGATACCCACCAGCACCATATTGCCATTGTTAACCCGGTTGCTGGCTTCGCGTTCCGCGCGTGAGTAATCATTGCTGCCGACCATCAATTCACCCAGGCCATCGTGGCCGATAAATGCCAGCGCCAGCTTCAATTCCGTCAGGTCTGGTTGGATTATATTCATTTCTACAACCAGGCCGTTCTCAATCATCTCTTCCCAGGTCTGAGACTCCAATAGCCGCAATCCCTGGGCATCAGAAGTCGTCAGTGAGACAAATTCTGAATCGCTCAGATAGGCCTGGGCCACGCGTCGGCCAGCATTGCGCACGCCACGCGCCACCGCCCAACTGGTAATCGTGGCACGGGAAATGCCGTCGATGTCTCGGCCGACACGAAATCCCTCGACGATATTCTTGTTGTCAAATTGATCAGGAAAATATTCGCTGTTAATGAAATCTCCGCGAATACTCTTATAAGACTCCCGGTAAAACAGCACCTTGATCTCAGTAATAGAGCCTTTCAGGTCCATTCCTACCAGCACGTCGATCGGCGCGCTGTAACCAACCTCCTCTGGTGGCAGATCCGCCGTCTCAAAGAGGTAACCGATGACTTCGTTTTCGAGAGTCTCCGGGTTCTCCCGATAGGCTTTATAGACAGGAGGAGTTCCTCCTTTCGGTGAGAAACTATCAGCAGCGGGGAATACAGAGTGCAACATGGCCTCATTCACTTCCAGCGGTGGCTGCGCCATGACCAGTGAAGAAGCACTGTAACCCAGACTGAAGAGGAAGGCCTTGAAGGCAATTGGCCGGTAGAAGAGATTGACGCACCGATGCGAGAGCATGCTCATAGACTACATTCTTTTCTTCTGATTACAGGGGTGGGCGTATGCTACACAATTTTACGGCCAGAGTAAGCCGGTGGCCTAAGCACTTGTGAAACAAAATGTGACTTGCCGCCATAGAATAACTGCCTGAAGAAGGCTCCGGGGCAGTGTAGACTCGTGCTGACAGAGTGTTTATGCTGTTGATTCTGATCTATCGGCTGCTATAAAACTGACCTTACTATGCTAATAAAATTCCCGCATTGCCTGGCTATTGCACTACTAATGAGTTGTTCATGGTCGTATGGACAAATAGCAGAATTCGATCCAGTTACCGATGAGATGTTAGGTGACCCACCGCCGGGGGAATGGTTGAGCTGGCGCGGCGAACAGAATAGTTGGGGCTATAGCCCGCTGGAGCAGATAAACACCGGCAATGTCAATCAGCTACAACTAGTCTGGTCATGGGCAATGGATGATACCGGCGCCGGACAGGCCGCCCCGCTCATCCACAATGGCGTCATGTTTCTTCCCGGACCGCGCGGTGTAATCCAGGCGCTGGATGCCGCAAATGGCGACCTGATCTGGGAATATCGACCCGGCATCACCGCTTCCATCGATGGCACCGAGCGCGCAATAAGCCGCGAAGCACTCGGCGCGGCGGCGATGCCAGCCACCGCCTATGCCGGTGTCGGTAGGGGCGTGCAGAAAAATATCGCAATCTATGGCGAGATGATCTACGCCGCGACAGAGAATGCCAGTATCGTCGGTATCGATGCGCGCTCTGGATTACTGGTATGGGAAACCCGGACCGCCGACCCTGCTCTGGGTTACTACTATACCGCCGGGCCTATCATTGCCAATGGCGTCCTCGTCACCGGAATTACCGGCTGTGAACGCTACAAAGACGATCTGTGTTTCATCACCGGACATAATCCGCAAAGCGGAGAAGAATTGTGGCGCTTTGCAACTGTCGCGGCACCGGGAACGCCAGAGGGGGATTCCTGGGGTGATCTACCGCTACAATTTCGCGCCGGAGCCGACTCCTGGCAAGCAGGCAGCTACGATCCACAGAAGAACCTGGTTTATTACGGCACGGCGCAGGCCAAGCCCTGGGCTCGTGCGGTACGCGGCACCGACGGTGACGCCCTCTATACCAACTCGACCCTGGCGCTGAATCCAAACACCGGAGAACTGGCATGGTATTACCAGCACCTGCCCGGTGAAACCCATGACATGGACGAAGTCTTCGAGACATTGTTAATCGATGTGGGTGGCCGTGAGTCCATCTTCAAGATGGGTAAGTTAGCGATACTGTGGCAGCTCGACCGGCAAACTGGCGAGCTGATAAGAGCCACCGACATCGGCTACCAGACCATCGTCAATGTGAATCCCACCAGCGGCAATATTACCTATCGCGACGGCATGATTCCCCGCATTGGTCAACAGATCGATATGTGCCCCAGCACTTCCGGATTCAAGAGCTGGCGCGCAATGGCCTATTCACCGCAAACCAGTGCAGTCTATGTGCCGATTACCCTGAACTGCGAACTCGCTACCTTCGGTCCCACGGAACGGGTGTTAGGTGGTGGCGGTACCGGGCCGGTGCGGCGAATTAACTATCCGCATCCTCAGTCAGACGGCAATCTTGGCGAACTGCTTGCACTGGATATTCCAAGTGGTGAGGTGAAGTGGCGCTATCGCCAACGGGCACCGATTAATACCGCGGCACTCACTACGGCCGGAGGTCTTGTTATCGTGGGTGACTGGAACCGTTACATGTATGCCTTCGATGCCGAGTCTGGCGAAAAACTCTGGCAGACTCGGGTCACCACCTCGGCCCAGGGTTTCCCGATGACCTACATGATCGATGGCAAGCAATACCTCGCCCTGCCGGTAGGCGTCGGCGGCGCCAGCTGGTCGAGCATGCTGCCACGTGACCTGGCGCCGGAGCTGACTCGCCCACTCAATGGCAACTCCATTCACGTCTTTGCGCTTCCTGACTAATGAAATTCGGTCATTACAGACTCCCAGGAATGTTGTTGCTGCTTGGAGCGATGCTAATGCAAAGCTCGATCCGGGCTCAAGGTTCCAGTTCCATCTGGGACGGTATCTATACTGAAGCCCAGGCAGTCCGTGGTGAGGAAGAATACGCAGCCCGCTGTGCTTCCTGTCATTCTGTCGATTTGCGGGGTAATAGCAATTCACCGAGCCTGTTGGGCTTGAGTTTCATGTTTATCTGGGAAGGAAGAACACTAGGCGAGCTCTTCGGCAAGGTCAGTACCGAGATGCCTACCGATCAACCTGGCAGCCTTTCGCTGCAATCCTATGCAGCGATACTTGCCTTTATCCTTAAGAAGAATGAATTTCCAGCAGGCAGTTCTGAGCTAAGTACAAACGATGCTGTCCTGAATCAGATTCTGATCACCTCAGAAGGAGCTGCAAATTGAGTAAGCGAACAAGAGTGGCTCATTCCAGATAAATCCACAGAAAAGCGTAGCTGAAATAGGCTAGCAACAAGACAAGTCCTATCTTGCGATCGAGCCTGCCATCACCCAGAAAGAAAATGGGTAGTAACAGTACGGCAAGAAACCAGGACAAAATGATGTCGCCCACCCCACCTGCAGGGATAGGAATCTGACTAATCACTCCTCCGGCTGGCAATACGATCAGGGTATTAAAGATAATCGATCAAATAATATTCCCCATGGCAAGATCGGATTCGTTACGCATGGCGGCAATGATCGATGTCACCAACTGGGGCATACTGGTGCCCACCGCCACGAGAAAGAGCCCAACCACGGTAGCAGATATACCCATCGATTCAGAGACGGTGACTCCGCTACCCACGGTGATTTCCCCACCAACAGCAAGCAGCACTATGCTCAGAATTAACATTGGCCAGCGACATCGACTCACGCTGTAGGTGTGCATAGAGGGATAGTCCTGGAGACCAGCCAGTATCGAAAAGCCAAAGTGTGAAGAGGAAACAGAAAACGCGCTAACGCAATGAATCATCTCTCTGGACGAGCTTGCGGAATAGGCGAACGATCCACCTGAAGAACGATCTCAAGACGAACATCGGCCATTCCCAGAACTTTTGTGGACCTATCTCCACTTCGCCGTCTCCCATAGGGAGCTCGTGAGGCGGATTCACGGAAGGCCAGATCGCGGAATACAGGCTGGGCAGGCCGTGCCGCTCCGCCTTGAACCATGGGCCAGTTATTTCCGGTGGAATCAATATATATGCCGCGATGATATGAATGTCTCGAAACAGTATGGGCTGCATGGCATTCAGGTCATCCACAGCGTGAACGTGCAAATGAGGCTCGGAGGAGTTTCCAGAATTTCCCACGATGCCGAGCTGCTGACCAGCCGTTACTTTGGCGTCTGGGCTGAGCAGCCCCGGTGTCAATGATCCCTTCTGGAAGTGCGCGTACAACACTGTCTCATTGCCATGACGAATACGAAAATAATTCCCCTCGTTTATCATGTCGACCATTCCTGCAACTACATTGTCGTTTCTATCGTTCTCGAATGAGATCACTTCTCCATCTGCCATGGCATAGACAGGGCGACCCCAAGCACGGTAATCCTCGTTCTTCTTCTTGTCGCCGCCCGGGTATTTGGTATCCCATTCGCCTAATGTCGAATTGAAGGCGATGACCCCGAGGTCATAGGCGAACAACTGAGACCCGAGCTCCCCCCCCAGATGGACACTCCGTCCTCCCCAGACTTCTCTGAACTTAAGGTCGGCGCGCAAGGCCGGGAATTTGTAAGCTCCGCTTGCGACCGAATTCTCGTGTGGCTTTAAGTCGTAATCCGCGGACCAGGGATCGGAAAAACCGTCAAAGTAAAGCTGGAGGCTCATCTCCGATACGACCGGGTACTTGGGCAACAAGATGCGGTCCTGCAGGTCGGAAAACCAATTCCGGGTCTCCTCCGCGTGTATGGTTAGGCTCGGGATATTGATAGTCTTGCCTATGGCTGGCGGATTTCCGACAAACGTAATCATCACCTGGGTTAAGTGAATATCGAAGTTTTCCTCGTTGGTGATCGTCAGCCGGAGAAAGAGCAATCTCTCCTCGAGGCCTCCTGGAGCGGGCGGGCCGATTGTCGCTGCAAGGAGGGCAAAGGTCACCTTGCCTTCTTGCGTAGGGTGGACGACTACATTGATCGTAGGAGCTGTCATAAGCGATAGGAAGTCTTTTTTTAGCTTGAGTGGAGTCGATTTTGCCGGTAGCACAATTCGTCACGATGCCAAGTAAATTTCGAAATTTCCTCTAGGGCATCATGCCTAAATATACTATCCCCATCTCTGGCGGTTCTCCTAAACGGCGAGTTTACGAGCTCGGCCTGCTACAGCGCAACAACTATTTATTCACAGCGGGGCTTGTGGAGCACGAAGCTCGGGGTCAGGTCTGCAATTGCACAACGAGAAAGTCTTTACTTGAAATTGAAGACCTGACCCCCAATTCCAGGAGCAAAAACCGGTGATAGCCGCATGGCGTACTGCCGGGGCCTTATCTATCCATGCCTGACCAGATTGGTCTTGGCGGCCTTACTCTCGTTTGGCTGGTGTAACGTGAACCCGGTGCGTGCTGTTATGTCCAGGGATGGACGGTATGCAGAAAATGCAGGATTATTTTTCTGCGGGGCGCAAATACACCGTGAATCCGTAGAAACCGTAGGGGACACTCATTCCAGGTAGATCCTCAGAAAAACATAGCTGAAATAGGCCAGCAGCAATATGACGCCTAACCTGCGATCGAGTCGGCCATCACCGAGGAAAAAGATTGGTATCAGCAGAGCTGTAAGAAACCAGGACAGGATAATATCGCCAACGCCACCGGCTGGGATGGGGATCTGGCTGATCACGCCACCGGCAGGTAAAACAATCAGCGTATTGAAGATATTCGATCCAACGATATTCCCCAGAGCAAGATCCGACTCTTTACGCACAACCGCAATAATAGATGTTGCTAGTTCAGGCATGCTCGTGCCGACAGCGATGAAAATGAGTCCAACGACAGCCTCCGAAATTCCAAACGACTCGGAAATAGCCATACCGCTGCGCACCGTGATTTCTCCACCTAACGCCAGCAGAATCGTTCCAGAGAACACTAACAACCAGCGGTAACGACTGAAAAGATGCTTATCGATGAATGGATTGTCTTGGATATCGGCCAGAATGGGATCGGGCGTTCTCAACGCCAGGATGTCCATCACACTGATATAAAGAAAGATACAAAACAACACCAGCAAGACAATCGATTCGGAGCGGCTGATCATCGCTGCCTGGCCTTCCAACGGCCCATCCAACGCCATTACCAGTACTACCGAGGTGGCCAGTAACAGCAGCGGTACTTCCCGCCGCACCAATGTTCCTTGAATGGTGATCGGCGCCATCAGGGCAGCGGCACCCAGTATCAGTGCGAGGTTACTGATGTTCGAGCCAATCACGTTGCCAAACGCCAGGCTGGTGGCATCATTCAGGGCCCCGGTAATGTTGATGATTAGCTCAGGAGCACTGGTGCCAAACCCGACCACTGTCAGTCCGATCAATAACGGGGATACACCCAGTTTCGTGGCAATTTCCGAAGCACCGTGTACCAGCAAGTAGCCACCACCGATAAGAATGGTGATGCCCAGAAATAGACCGCCCACCGACAGCATCAGACTGGACCTCCTGTGACGATGGCTACAAAGGGGTACGCGGAATGCGGTAGCTCGTTGCTCCAAGCATCCGCAGATCGCTTCCCTGAAGTCCATGAACAGTTAATCTCAAATCTCCTGTCTACTGGCATTCCATACAATAGGACACCTGACCCCTTCTAGTTAAAACGTCGCATTGGCGTTAAACGGACTCGCGGTACCACCCTTGATTGGATTAATTTGAATCGAGGTCATAAACTCCCAGCGGCGCAAGCGTGCGGCCACTTCGGCGACATCTTGCAGATACCCATTATCCACAATGGGCAAGCCGAGGTTAACCTGGGTAAGCTGGTGTATCGGACGATTTATGCCTTCCACTCCGGAGGGTTGTACGTCATTGACCGCATCCCCAACCAGGATCGCCACATCCCGCTCCTTAAGCCAGGGCAATACTGATGCATGCAGGCCAGCCCCTCCCTGCCCATAACGCCACGGTCCTTCCGCGTCCCGCTTGGCCCAGCGCCCGGTCCGAACGAACAATGCATCGCCACTGCCAATTGTGACACCGGCAAATTCTTCCCAGGCTTCCAGGTCTTCAACGAAAATCGGCGTGCTCGGGTCGAGATAATCCACACCCCGCAGCAATGGGATATCAACCAGCACGCCTCGGGTAATATACGACGTACCCATCTTGTCGACGGCCAGGTCGTCGCAACCAGATGCGGTAAGATTCTGCGGATAACCATTGAAGATTATGTACCTGCCGTCTATTTCGGTGCGGTAGTGACAGAGTGCGTCGAGGTGCGAGAGCATGCCATCGTGCAATGAAAACTGGATCTCATCCAGCGCAAAACTGGGTTCACCGGTGAAGGGATCGAGACTGCTCATCCAGTGGTCATAGGGGCCGAAAGACTGGCTATCGATGGTTTTCTCTTCGATTACGAAGTGTTGGAGCGTAACAGTCTCACCCACCTGCACCAGAGCCGCCGCCTGGCGAGTCTTCTCCGGAGTAATCAGGTTCAGGGTTCCGCGCTGGTCATCCGGCCCCCAGCGACCCCAATTGGAGAGCTCATCTTCCCATTGTTTCAGGGTATCCAGGGTGACCAGCACAGCAGGGTGCTGCGTCGCCGGATGCACAGCAAATTCCTGCGCCACGCTGAGACTGATGAATAAGAAAGGAAGCGAAACCAGGCAGGATTTCAGGACAACAGCCAGTGTAGTGTTTTTAGTAAGCATAGCCGGACTCCTCGGAGGTGAGTATCAGGAACGGAGACAGACAGGATAGTCAGCTTGGACGGCGGAGTCCATGGCTTCAGCATGTGAAAGTAGCAAGGAACGGTGAGCGGGGAAATGCACAGCGGCAATTTGGAAAAAATACCGGGATTAACTATTTCACATCTGAACTAGCTGAGTGAGCGCAGGGGTAAAGCAAGTGTTAATCATGCGAGAGCATGATGCGCAGCTGAATGACAACAATCTGTGATTGTTGGCTAGGACATATTGCCCATTCGCCGCAGAGCGAATTCGAGCCCTCAAATCACCAGAAAGACCACGCTTTTGCGCCAGTGATTTAAGGGCGACTTTGGAAAAATGCAGGGACGCATTTTTCCAAAGAGTAGGTAAAAAGCTAAAAGGTCCCGGTTATTTTAAGAGACATCACCAAACCACGAGTAGTACAGCGCTGCTCAATCTCCTCGAGTATGCCAGCAGACAGGCGCCCGACATAGCGAGTTCTATCGGCACATTGCTCAGGATTACCAATATCGCGGGCATCCCAGCGCCAGCTGGTACCACGCGGACTTATCCATTCGGCAAACAGCGACAGCCCGGTTTCACCGTACAAGTTCAGGACATCGTCAATATCATAGATCTTGGTGTTGCCGTAAAAGCTTTCTCTTACACTGGCGCCCCAGTTCAGGCTCAAGCGTGGAATATCATGGCGAAAACTGAGACTCGCACTACCACGACCATGATGTAGCATGCGCCGATCCTGACCGGTAAACGGATCGGTGATCTCGGAATCCTGCACACTGAGGCTTGTCGACACCAGCAGGTTGGGCATATTTATCATGCGCATCCTGATGCTGGAATTGAGTCTCAAGCCGTACATCTTGCCGTCGCCAATATTGCCATTGGCCGATTGCAGGTTGTCTTCAGAGAGAGTTACATCGAGGCGTTCGATCTTGTCCCGATGATCGTGATAGAAAATTTGACCATCGACAACTCCGATATCATTTGGCAGGCGATACTCTGCATTAAAGTTATAACTCCAATACCACTCCTGGCGTAATTCAGAATTTCCCGCCACCACGTTGGAATCTTCGTCATTGTTATCTGTGGATGCAACAAAATCGCTAAAGCGTAACTGCTCAACAACCTTCTCTATGGAGCCGCGCAACTGTATGGCAGGTGTCAGGTCGTAGCGGAAATCAACCTTCGGTTTCAAGAAATCGAAATCGCGCTTGTTTGACACATCCCCGGACTGGGTAATTTCTGACTGCTCGTACAGCAGCGTGCTTTCCAGCGACATACGAGAATTTAGAATCCAGTTGTGAATGATGAAGGGCTCATAGCGAACCTCTTCCACCGTGGAATTTGCATTGGACACAGGCACTGGAACCAGTCCGCCGAAGTTTGGCGAAGGGATCCCATTGGGATCAAGGACACCCAAGGCCAGATTTGAATTGAGGGTGGTAACAGCCCGCTCAATTCCAAATTCGATATCCTGCCCCGCAAAAATATCCCGCGTGTAAGAGCCTCGAATTATTTCTTCTTCAGTGACACTTCCAGACTCGAGGAACAGATTCTTTTCTTCCGACCCGTCAGAGAAAATATCGAATCGTTCTCTGGTCCTGTCACGATTGTCCTGGTTAAGAACAAACAAGATCTTGAATCGATCGCCATTGTTGAAAAACGTTTCATAGTCGCCGCCGACTTCCCAGTTGTGCTGCTCTCCAGGAATATCGTCTCGCTGTAGTTTCAGGACATTGGGTACTACCTTTAGATCTGTAGTGCTGCGCCTGGTCTCGGTGGGGTCGTCATTGCGGGAGAATAGTGCATTGAAGCGCGCACTGGCCCGGTCACTGAATTCATACCCCAGATTCGCCGTCAGGTCATAGCTGGTCTGTTCCGTGATGGTATCTTCAATTACTCGATCGTTGGGTGAAAAATTTCCGAGAATACTGTTTTCCTCAACCTCACTGTGGTTATAGCGTGGCTCGGCAACCGCGCTGAGTACGTAGTCGAATCCACCGATGCGATTCGAATAGGAAAGATTCGCCCCTGGCGCAATATCGCTGTCGCGATTGCGGTCGGCATTAATCTGATAAGACAGGCTCGAGTTGGAGAGTTCTTCAAACAGCACGACATTAACAACCTGCCCGCTGCCGCGCACATCCAGTTCACCGGAAGTACCACGAATAATCTGGATATAATCCACCTGATCGGCGGTAATTCTGCTCAGTACTCCACTGGTTTGATTATTCTTGCCTGCAGTGCGCTTGCCATTGATGAGAATCTCGCTGGTACCGCTGCCGCTACCGAAACCACGACCACCGCCGCCACCACCACCACCACGAAATCCACCACTGCCACCAAATCCACCACTGCTGCTGGGACCACCACCGGTGGTGGAGCCAACTCCAGGAATACGATCCAGCATGTCCTTGGCATTTACCGGGGCATACTCAGCGAAATAGCTGGCCGGATAAGTAACTGTCGCTTCATCTTCGGCGATCTGGGCATTAAGCTGGCTGGAGAAGGAAGCTGACAAGAACAGGCAAAAGGTTACTAGGGAGTGCTTATAAGACTTCAATTCTTGCTCCAATTGGGCTGTGATTACTGATATCAGCCGTGCCTGGATTGCTCGGCACGATGGTAGGATGGAATATGACCACAAAGCCCGGGATTGCACCAGAAGTTGTCATAATTCGTTACAAGTTGACACCGCCATGGCTGTCCTGTACTTCGCACCATCGCCCACTATAATGTGACGACGAACTATGCGGCATGCCCCACTATTTAACGACCAATTCCGGAGAAGGATTATGCCCCGCCTGCTAATTTTGTGTAGCATTCTATTCAGCCTATCTGGAATCGAAATCCTGGCTCAGTCTGATAGCGGTCGTCCCCGCGCCAGAGACATCGGCCTGGTGGTCGGCATTTTTACACCGGGAGAACATAACGCGATTACCGACGTCGCCGGAGTACGAGTCGGTCACGCGACTAAAATAGCAGGTGACGATATCCGCACTGGTGTCACCGCCATCATTCCCGCGCCAGGCAATCTCTATACCCACCCGATCCCGGCATGGATTCATGTAGGCAACGGCTATGGCAAGTTGATCGGAGAAACCCAGGTGCGGGAATTCGGTGAGATCGAAACCCCGATTCTACTAACGTGCACGCTGTGCGTCTGGAGTGCCGCCAATGCCTTAAAGGAATGGATCTATGAACAACCTGGCATGGGAGAGCACACAGTCAATCCCATCGTGGGTGAGACGAACGATTCCCAAGTCAATAATATGTGGGCCGATCCGATTCAGCACTTTGAGGTATTCGCTGCACTTAACAGTGCCAGCGCTGGACCGGTGGCAGAAGGCAGCGTCGGTGCTGGCACTGGCACCCAGGCATTCGGCTGGAAAGGTGGTATCGGCACCAGTTCGCGAGTGCTGCCCGAAGCGCTGGGTGGTTACACCATCGGTGTGCTGGTGCAGACCAACTACGGTGGCATCATGACCATTAACGGTGCTCCGGTCGGACGGGAATTGGGCACCTATTCATTTCGGCAGCAATTGCAGGCACCCGGTGATGGAGACCGTGAAGACGGATCCATCATGATTGTTGTCGCCACCGATGCGCCGCTTGATGCTCGTGGTCTGGACCGGTTGGGCTTGCGTGCCATCATGGGACTGGGGCGAACCGGGTCCTTCGCCAGTAATGGATCCGGTGACTATGTCATCGCCTTCTCAACCAATGCGGCTGTGCGCAAACCCAGAACCAGCAGTACGCCGGTGGCAACCGAAGTATTGGTAAACGCCGCCATGTCTCCGCTGTTCGCCGCCACTGCCGAGGCTACCGAAGAGGCCATCTACAATGCGATCTTCAAAGCCACTACCGTTTCCAGTTCCAGAGGTGAGCTAGAGGCGGTACCGATGGATACTCTTACTCGCATACTTGAGCAGTATGAGGTACTTAACTGGGATATGCGCCTACCGAAGTGAAGGAAACGAAGTCAGCAAAAATTTCGTAAGTTTGAGTAATAGGCAACCAAAAGAACTCAGTCCTGTTCAATCCTGGGCATTTTTTTACCCTGACCTCGTTTCACACGAGCAGCAGAATCAAGATAGCAGAATCAGGCTCAACTGCCGTTTGCTTCGTTGGCCACTTGCCCTGCATGAAAGACCGTGTACACATAGATGGGAATATCGAGATCACCAAGCTGAGATTGAATCAAAGGTTTGACTGCATCCCAATCGAGCCCACCAACTCCAGTTGCTAATCTTGGCAGGGCAACGGAGCCGAATCCTTCTTTGGTAATTATTTTCTTGAGTGCCCTGAGTGCATGATTAACATTCGACTCGGTAGCCTTGCCCGGTTTGTTCGCGCCTTCATAACCACCGTCCTGGGTTAGCAGATTTACAATGCGCACTCCACCGGCACCTCCCCACAACCAGGCAGCGCCGGGTTTTGGATGCTGCTGGTGACACCAGTGATGAAAATCCTTGTGCATCGCCGGGTAACGCTCGTGTAGTGACAGCGCCAATCCCTGGTTCATGGGATCATTTGCTGCTATGCCATGAGCGATCACTTCTGCCTTGCTTAGTAAAATATCTCCCTCAACTTCGTGGATCATGCAGGTCTCCTTGTTGGACAGGTCAGATTCAGGTGGTAATGTCGTTAACTGCTAGCATGGTAAGGGATCCAGACCAGATTGAACTTGATCAGGCGCAAGAAATTCAATGAGTTACGCCCACTGCCGGGGTGGCAGTACTACTCTCCACCAGGCGAGATCCTGCTGAGACAAAGTGTCACATCTACACTTATTGGGGTCCGGCCCAACCATGCTATGCTTCTGGAAGCTCTTTATGGGCGACGAAAATTGAGGACTGCATTATGAAAAGACCAATCTCCGGTACCCTCGCTGCCCTGCTGTTTCTGCTACCTCTTGCGGTGTCAGCGCAGGACTCCATTGAGTGGACCACGCTGGGTGGCGATTACGCACATACCCGTTATACGCCAGCCGCCGAAATCACCGCGGACAATTTCAATGATCTGGAAGTCGCCTGGGAATGGGACGGTGCTACGTTTCAGGGATACAGCGGACGCTCGACGCCCAGTTACATAGACGGCAAATTGTTCACGGTTTCCGGGGCACGCCGTCATGTGGTTGCTATCGACCCCAAGACCGGAGAGACCATCTGGTCATTTCGACTTCCCACCACGGGCCGCTGGGAATACTCCATGCGTGCTTCCTATGGGAAGGGCGTAACTTACTCAGAGATCGACGGCAAAGGTGTCGTGTTCGTATCAACTCCGGGATTCTTCCTGGTCGCGCTGGATGCCGACACGGGTACTCCCATTGAAAATTGGGGCACGCCAGTTCCTATAAAAGGATTTCCGCAAACTGGCGTGGTGGATATGCTGGCAAATCTCGGGCACCCCTATGACCCCTATGAAGGCATCCCGTTGGAAACCGGGTACATCACTACGTCTTCACCCCCCCTGGTAGTCAATGACACCATCGTTGTCGGTAACTCGGCAGAACAGGGTTACCTGCAAGCCAGGGTCGAAAACGTGCCAGGTGACATTCTTGCCTATGATAAAAACACCGGCGCCTTGAAATGGAAATTCAATGTACTTCCCCGCCCTGGTGAATACGGTCACGAGACCTGGGAGAATGACGCCTGGCAGTGGACTGGTGACATTTCTTCCTGGGCACCATTGTCAGCCGACCCTGCACAAAACCTGGTGTATGTTCCAACTAATGGAGCCACCATCGATTACTATGGCGGCTTTCGACCCGGTGACAACCTGTTTGGTACCAGCCTGATCGCCCTGGACACCGAAACCGGCGAGCGACGCTGGCATTTCCAGATGGTCAAACATGACATCTGGAATTACGACACGCCAACCGCACCGATACTGCTCGATCTCAATGTACCAGGACAGGGGCCGATTCCTGCCGTGGCCCAGGTTACCAAGCAGGGCTATGTGTATACATTTAATCGCTACACCGGCGAACCGGTCTGGCCGATGGAGTATCGCGAAGTCCCCGCCTCCATAGTGCCCGGCGAGAAACTGGCCACGACTCAGCCCTTCCCCACCCGGCCAGCACCTTTTGAGATGCAGGGCATCGGTATCGACGACCTGGTGGACTTCACGCCGGAACTGCGACAGGAAGCCCTGGCTGTGATGGCTGATTTTGAAATGGGACCGCTGTTTAATCCTCCACTGCATGCTGAAAATCCCCGTGGCAAAATTGGCGCGATGATGTGTCCTGGCGGTGCGGGTGGTGCCAACATCTATGGTCCGCCGGTTGCCGATCCCACCAGCAATATTCTCTATGTAACTTCCATGAATAGTTGCGAGAGTCTGCGGGTAATATCCGGTGAAGAAGCCGATGCACGCATTCCTGAACCAACCGGTACTACCTTCGCGCAGTACGCCAATGATCGTGGTGGACGCCGCCCACGCATGCCATCGGGCATTCCCTATGTGAAACCTCCCTACAGCCGCATCACCGCTATCGACATGGACACAGGCGAACATGTGTGGATGATTCCAAGCGGTGAAACTCCCGACCGTATTCGCAATAATCCGGCGCTGGCGGGGATTGATATTAGCGATACCGGGACAGGAAATATCGTCACCATGGTTGTGACGGCGAATCTGCTGATCTACTCCGATGTGGATAGCGATGGAGAAACTGCCCTGCTGTACGCCATCGACAAGGCCACCGGCAAAGAAGTTGGCAGGATTGAGGTGCCAGCCCAGAGTCGTTATGGCATGAGTTCGTGGGTGCACGATGGTCACCAGTACATCATGCTGCAAACTGGTTCCAAACTCACTGCAATGGCATTGCCCGGCGCAGCGGTAGAGAGCGCCGCACACTAGGCGGGCTCACAGTAGTATCCGGTCAGGCGCTGACTGTTAATGCAGTCGGTGCCTGGTTAGCTGTAAACTCCAACAATAAAACCAGGGAGTATTGCAATGCTCAAGTCCATCTCGCTTTTCCTGCTAGTCCTGCTTGTTCCTCTCACACCAGCTACTGCCCAGCTTTCCGACACCGCATCCTGGTCGGCCACGGTGCAGAATGATTTTCGAGTCATTCCCGATATCACCTACCACCGGGCTAACGGCGTTGAACTGAAGGTCGATGTCTACCAGCCGCGCACCAGCGACGGTCCGGTTCCGACCTTTATCTACTATCATGGCGGCGGCTGGGTCGGCGGCTCCAAGGAAGGCAATGTGTTAAGACTGCTGCCCTACCTGGAACAGGGTTGGGCAGCGGTGAACGTGCAGTACCGCCTGGGCGATGTCTCACTGGCGCCGGCAGCAGTGGAAGACAGCCTCTGTGCGCTGCGCTGGGTAGCGCGCAATGCCGAGCAGTACGGCTTCGATACACGCCGTCTGGTAGTCTCGGGAAACTCCGCTGGCGGCCACCTGGCCCTGACCACCGGCATGATTCCCTCCGATGCCGGCCTGGACCGACAATGCCTCGGTAGTGAAACACCCCAGGTGGCTGCCATCGTGAACTGGTATGGCATCACCGACGTGGGCGATCTGTTAGGCGGAGTTAACGAAAAGAGCTATGCCGTGCGCTGGCTCGGTGCGCAACCGGATATGCTGGATATCGCCCATCGTGTCTCTCCACTGAACTATGTGCACTCCGACCTGCCACCTACAATTACCATTCACGGTGATGCCGATCCGACTGTGCCCTACGACCATGCCATACAATTACATCGCTTGCTGGATCGCGCGGAAGTAACAAACGAATTGGTGACCGTTCCAGGTGGCGGGCATGGTGGCTTCCCCGCCAATGAGATGCTGCGTATCTATGATTCGATATTCAGCTTCCTCCAGGCCAATGTGCCAGACTGAATTCAACCAAGAAATCGAGACTCACCATGACCAGGCAATTTATACTTCTATTAACAGGCGGCCTATTGTCAGTCCTGCTTGGCTGCACCGAGCAAAGTATTACGGCGGCTGCCCCCGGTGTTGGCGAATGGCATCATCATGGGGGTGATCATTTTTCGTCCAAATATGCCGCTCTCGACCAGATCGATGCCGGCAACTTCGAGCGGCTGGAAGTAGCCTGGCGCTGGGCTTCAGCAGACAGCCGCATACCCGCAGAATTCCTCTATCCTACCGGCGATTATCGAGCCACTCCATTGTTGGTCAATGGGGTCATGTACACCGCAACCAATCATAGCCAGGTGGTAGCGCTGGATCCCACCACAGGAGAAGAGTTATGGGTGTTCGATCCGGAGAGTTACAAACTCGGCCCACCGAATTTTTCACCGATCCAGACCCGCGGGATTGAATATTGGACCGACGGTGAAGTCGAACGAATCTTCATTGCCACGCTCGGGAAACAGCTCGTGTCTATCGACATCGCAACCGGTCAGCCGGATCCTGAATTCGGCGACAATGGTTTCGTCGATCTGACCCAGAACCTGGGTCGGCTCGAGTTTGAAATGCGCAACATCACCCACGGCGCTCCACCTATCGCGGTCGGCAATACCGTCATCGTTGGCTCGAAGATCTACGACTACATCATGAGTAATCGCAGTCCTCCCGGCCACGTACGCGCCTACGATGCCCGCACCGGTGAGTTCAAGTGGCGCTTTAATACCATTCCCCAACCCGGCGAAGAATTCAACGAGACCTGGGAAGACGACTCCTGGCAATCCGCCGGCAACACCAATGTCTGGTCCTACATGGCAGCGGATGATGAACTGGGGTTGGTGTACCTGCCGACCTCAACTCCTACGAACGATTACTGGGGTGGCAAACGCCTGGGAGAGAATGTCTATGCCGAGAGCATCATCTGCCTCGATGCCGAAACCGGCGAGCGAGTCTGGCATTTTCAGACGGTGCATCACGGGTTGTGGGATTACGATATTGCCTCGGCGCCAAACCTGATCGACATCGTCGTCGACGGCGAACCGATCAAGGCGATTGCCCAGGTCTCAAAAACCGGTTTCACCTACGTATTCAACCGAGTGACCGGCGAACCGGTCTGGCCCATTGAGGAACGTGAAGTGCCAGCGAGTACCGTACCCGGTGAACGTGCCAATCCGACCCAGCCATTTCCTACCTGGCCTCTGCCCTTTGAGCGCATCGGTGTCACCGAAGATGACCTGATTGATTTCACACCTGAGATCAAGACCGAGGCGCTGGAGCTCGCCAGTCGCTTCGTGCTGGGTGACATATTCACACCACCCATCGTGCGGGGTCAGGATGGCAAGACGGCGACCTTCGTCGTACCCGGTGCCGGCGGTGGAGCGAATTTCCCGGGTGCGTCCATGGATCCGGAGACTCAAATACTGTACGTGCAGTCGGTCACCCGACCCATGGGCATGTCGCTGGTCGTGCCTCCCAACGGGACTTCGGACTGGCCCTATGTGATTCAGTACGACCGCTCCGTAGGCCCGCGCGGCCTGCCATTATTGAAGCCGCCGTATCGCCGCATTACGGCAATCGATCTGAACACCGGAGAACATGTCTGGCAGATTCCCTTCGGCAAGGGTCCAACTGAACATCCCGAGATCGCCCATCTGAACCTCGGACCGCTGGGCAGCGTGTTTAACGACGTGGTTGCCGAAGGTGGTATCCTGATCACGCGGTCGCTATTGATCTCGTACCTGGCGGCCAAAGATGAGATCGGCCCGGAAGAGACCGGATCGATCCTGGTTGCCCACGATAAGGCTAGCGGCGAATTGATCGGAGAGATCAATGTCGACCAGCGCCTGCATGGCCCAATCATGAGTTACCTGGCGAATAACAAGCAGTACATAGCGATCGCCGGTGGCGGTCGAGCAAATGATTCCGAGCTACTGGTATTTGCCCTGCCGGACAGTTCCGGCAATTAACAGACTTCAGCGACGCTGCATGGAGAAACTATGAAACAGTCGGTCCAAAAATTCATTGCCAACTCAGCCCTTACCCTGCTGGTGGCCTTCGTTGTCATCACTGGCATCGAGCTAAGCCTCTCACAACTCTTTCCTGGTAGTTTCGCCCAGGATGATGAATTTGCCGGTGAGAAGATCGTGCACCTGTTGCAAGAACCTCGCCATCGGACCGTGCATAAAGGCGACGGCCTGTTCCTGCTGGACGTGCAGGTCAACCCGGGTGACTTATCCTTTGCGCACGTACACGACCAGGCGATATTACTCACGACCATCAGTACCGGCGCCGGGCCGAGCAACAGTGATGTCAGGGCGATTACCGATTATGCCAGCACACCACTTACCCATAAGGTAGGCAATGACGGGCCCGGGCTACTGCGTATTATCGCCTTGGTCAACGACGGCAACGGCGTCACCGGCAATACCAGCGATGCCCCGTTCGGTATGGCATCCGCTGCCAATCTCGAGAATCCCTGGTTTCGTTCCTACAGTATTGAGTTGACACCAGGTGAAGAGACTGCACTGCAGACCCACCAGAACCCGACGGTAATCGTCCAGCGCAACGCCGGAGTCGTGCATGTTACCCGTGCCGATGGCATTACCACCGAACTGGACGCACCCGGTGACTGGGCATGGAGCGCGAAACAATCACCCTTCCGCCTCCGCAATTCAGGACGCAGCGCCGTGACTGTCGCGATTAACGAGGGTCGTCGGTAAACGATCGAGAAAGAGTCCGATCCTGAGCTACGGCAAGGCGGCGATACCGCTTAGTCGTAGTATCCCGGCGAGCGTAGTGTAGTTGCTGCCGCGCTGGGGATTTGCAGACTGCTCCGGCTTCGCCATGGCCTTCTGAACCCGCTCCCCTGTCTGCCCTGGAATGAAGGATTGGCACTGCTGCCCACCGGAACAGAGAAATTAATCTGAAAGATTTTCCAGGGAAGTAGAAATTTGGCTGGATTGGGAAATTGCGCTCGCAATACTCGTCTTGATCAGTACAATTGCTGCATCCCACGAATCCCAGAAAGAGGCCATCGATGATGCCTGAGCCAGAGCGCCTGCCGCGGCGAGAACTGCCAACCCCTCCTGACCTGACCCAATACGGTATCACCGACGTCGAAGAGGTTTACTACAACCCCTCCTACGAGTTTCTGTTTGAACAGGAAATGGACCCGGCCCTGCAAGGTTACGAACGCGGCCAGCTGACAGAGTCCGGCGCCGTGGCGGTAGACACCGGCATCTTTACCGGGCGTTCACCAAAAGATAAGTACCTGGTGCGGGATGACACCACCCGGGATACCGTGTGGTGGTCAGACCAGGGCAAGAATGACAACAAGCCGATCGACCCCGGCACCTGGAATCACCTGAAAGACCTGGTCACCAATCGTTTGAGCGGCAAACGCCTGTACGTGATGGACACGATCTGCGGAGCCAACACAGACAGCCATCTGAAAGTGCGCTTTATCATGGAAGTCGCCTGGCAGGCGCATTTCGTCAAGAACATGTTTATCCGGCCCTCTGAGGAAGAACTCAGCGGTTTTGAACCGGACTTCATCGTCATGAATGGAGCCAAATGCACGAATCCGGATTGGCAGGAACTTCGGCTTAACTCCGAGAACTTTGTTGCCTTCAATCTCACCGAAAAGATGCAGCTGATTGGCGGCACCTGGTATGGCGGCGAGATGAAGAAGGGTATGTTCTCGATGATGAATTACCTGTTACCGCTTAACGGGATGGCATCGATGCATTGCTCGGCGAATGTCGGTAGAGATGGCAGCACGGCGATCTTCTTCGGCCTGTCCGGCACCGGCAAGACGACTCTTTCAACCGATCCGGAGCGAGCCTTGATCGGCGATGACGAACACGGCTGGGACGACTCGGGAGTCTTCAATTTCGAGGGTGGCTGTTATGCCAAGACCATCAAGTTGAGCGAAGCCAGTGAGCCGGACATCTATCGTGCGATTCGACGCGATGCGCTGTTGGAAAATGTCAGCGTCAACGCCGCCGGCGAGATTGACTACGATGATAGCTCCAAGACTGAAAACACGCGCGTGTCTTACCCGATCTATCATATCGAGAATATCGTCAAGCCGGTCTCGAAAGGCGGTCATGCCAGGCAGGTGATCTTTCTGACTGCCGATGCCTTCGGCGTATTGCCTCCAGTGGCCAAACTCACCAAAGAACAGACCAAGTATCACTTCCTGTCAGGCTTCACCGCCAAGCTGGCCGGTACGGAAAGAGGCGTCACAGAACCCACACCCACTTTTTCATCCTGCTTTGGCGCAGCATTTCTTTCGCTGCATCCAACGAAATATGCACACGAATTATCGAAACGCATGGAAGCGGCCGGTTCAACGGCCTACCTTGTTAACACCGGCTGGAATGGCAGCGGCAAGCGTATCTCGATCGAAGCGACGCGCGCGATTATTCACGCCATTCTGGATGGTTCGATTGATAATGCTGAAACCGCTGACCTGCCCTACTTCCATCTGGCGGTTCCAGTCAGCATTGCCAATGTCGACGCTGGAATTCTCGATCCGCGCAATACCTATAAAGACCCGACTGAGTGGGATCAGAAGGCCAGGAACCTGGCGGAATTGTTTGTTGCGAATTTCGAGAAGTTTACCGACACCGATGAAGGCAAGGCACTGGTTGCCGCCGGTCCGCAGTTGGACTAAACAATACCAAGTTCGTATCGACAGCTAAGGCCCTCCAAGGCAGGACCTTACTGCCCAGTGCATCTTCCATCCCAGCCTGAAAGCCCTTGCTAATGGACAATGACCTGTGCGCCAACTATGCTTGCAGGCTTGGGAATGAGTGAGGATTGATCATGGCGTATATGCACATTGGCAAAGATTTCACCCCACCCGATGTCCACGGCAAAGTCACCGGCAAGGCGAAATACGCGGAGGACTTTCGCGTTGATGGCATGATTTACGCCCGTCTGCTGACCAGCCCGGTTCCCCATGCCCGTATTCAAAACCTCGATCTCAGCAGGGCCTTGCAGATGGAGGGCGTGATCGCGGTGCTGACGGCCGATGACGTACCCCAACAAGCCAATCTGGAAAATCCGATACTCACCAATGAACCGGCCTTTGTCGGTGACCCGATTCTGGCGGTTGCCGCCATTGATGAGCAGTCTGCTGAGAATGCCATTGCGGCGATCAATTTCAGTTTTCAGCCACTGCCGTTCGCCGTCGATCCCCTGACCAGCCTGCAACCTGGAGGGCCCCATGCGCGCACCCAGGGTAATGTGGGCAATGGCACCCTGCAGGGAGAATTCAGATCCGTGCACTGGTCAGAGCAGGATTTGCAGGCATTGCACAATAACCAGATGCCCGAGGGTGAAGCCGCACGGGAGTGGAGCGTGGGCGATGTTGACGCTGGCTTTGCAGACGCCGCCTACATCATCAATGAGAGTTTCGTCACCGCCAGTCATTCTCACCATTCCATGGAGCCCAGATCGGCGCTCTCTTATTGGCAAAACGGCAAATGTTATGTACACGGTTCCAGCCAGAGCCAGAGCTTTCCGGTACCGGGTCTGGCTGCTTATATCGGAATCGATCCGGCCGACCTGGTATTTATCGCCGAGTTTTGTGGCGGCGGTTTCGGCTCCAAGGGTGGTGCCTACCCGTCGATGTCGATACCGGCGCATCTGTCGCGCCTGACCGGTCGACCAGTGATGTTGCGCATCAGCCGTGAAGAAGAATATTACATCGGCTCGGCCCGCCATGGCTTGCAAGGCAATATAAAAATAGGCTTCCGTGCCGATGGACGCATCAGTGCGATCGACCTCTATGTCATACAGGACAACGGTGCCAATGCCGGCTTCTCGGATTGGCTGTCGGCCGGTGACACGGTGTCCCTGGTGTATCAACCCGAAGCCATGCGCTTCCGCGGCATTCCGGTTTTCACCAACACACCAGGCAAGGGACCACAACGCGGACCAGGCCAGAATCAGATTCATGCCGCCATAGAACCCATGTTAGATAAGGCGGCACGCGAGTTGGGCCTGGACCCGCTCACTATTCGTCAGGTTAACGCACCCCAAAACGATGACAGTTACGGCGCTAATCAAGGTTCATTGACCAGCTCACACCTGTCCGAGGCTCTGGCAATGGGTGCCGAACGCTTCGACTGGGCGGCAAAGCTCGCCCGGAGTGGCCAACGCAATGGCAGCAAGGTGATTGGCGTGGGCGTAGGGCAGGCCTATCACTCGGCCGGCAGCAATGGCTTCGATGGCCTGGTGCGACTGACACCGGATGGTAAACTGCATATACACACCGGGGTCGGTAATCTCGGCACCTATTCACACACCGCCACCTCGCGAGTCGCTGCTGAGGTGTTGAAATGCAACTGGGATAACTGCATCGTCGAACGCGGCGACAGCCGTCGTCATCTGCCCTGGAATCTGGGCCAGTTTGGCAGCAACACCTCCTTTACCATGACCCGCACGAACTACGTCGCCGCCGTCGATGCCCTGGAGAAACTCCTCGAGATTGCCGCCATCGACAAGGGTGGTGTGCCGGCCGACTACGACATCGGCGATGAACGGGTCTTTTTGAAATCCGACCCCGCAACTTTCATCAGCTATGCAGACGCCGCGACCCGCGCCATCGAGCTGGGCGGTAAATATTCCGGCCAGTATGTGCCAGAGGACATTAACTCCATGACCAGCCGTTCGGTAGCGGCACTGGCGGGTTCCGGACTGATTGGTGTAGCGAAGGACAACCTGGAAAAACAGGGCACAGTCCCTGCCCTGGCCGCCGGCTTTATCCAGATCGAGCTGGACCTGGAGACCGGCAAATATGAGATCCTGGATTACCTGGGTGTTGCCGACTGCGGTACGGTGATTCATCCTCGCGGCCTGGAAATCCAGGTCAAGAGCGCGGCCGTGATGGGCTTCGGTATGGCAGGGTTCGAACGGCATGCCTACGACCCCCAGAATGGCCTGCCCTCGGCAACCGGTTTTCATCATGCCAAGATTCCAAGCTACCTGGACGTCCCCACGCCGATGGATTGGGCCGCCACCGGAATTCCCGATCCGCAGAATCCGGTGGGTGCAAAGGGAATTGGCGAACCTATCCAGGGCTGTGCAGCGGCGGCACTGTTATGCGCGATTTCCGATGCCCTGGGTGGCCATCTATTCAACCGGGTGCCCGTCACCGCCGATATGATTGTCAACGCGGCGAGTAAGCGACCACAATCCCACTCTCTGCTACAGACCAACAGCACCTGAGGCCTCACTCCTCCGGAGTATTAAACACTTCTACCATGTAATTCTGGTAAGGCCCGTCCATCAGGAAATTGTTAAAGATCTCATGCAGCAGATTGATCGCGGTCTTCGTTGCTGCCGCCGCGTCGGCGGATTGGAAATCGATACTCACGGAAAGATTTTCCTTACGATTCCTGCACTGAAGAGTAAAACGCTCACCATCCAGACGCCGATGTGCAGGCAGCGCCTCATCACAGCGCCCCACTAAAAAATTCCGGAATGCCTTATCCATGTCTGAACGAAATGGCACACAAGGCAAGACGTTGTGCAGCACCAGTTGATGCTTCTCGACATTCAATTTCAAGTGAAAGGATGATTGCGTCAGCCAGTCGAAGCGAAACTCGGCAATGCCTCCATTGAGTGCAGTGGAAACACTTAAGTTTCTGAACAGTCCGCGATCCGCATAATTCTGCAGTTCAGCTTTAACTGCAGCGAATTCATCCTGCATGGTGCCTCGACTGACTCGATCTATTTATAGTAAGCCAGCGCACCCGGCGCAAAATGTCTTGGCATGGCCGGTGGATACTGGTTGGTCCAGAATTCCTTCTTGCCCTGACAGTTGATCAGCGTAGAGATACCTTCCCGCGCCGCCAGGGCATAACTACGCTCGAGAGCCGGCGTGAATTGCTCGGGAGAAGTGACATACTCTCCGTTACAGCCCAGTGCCTCGGCAATCTTCTCGTAGCGCAGATTTTCCTGGAACAGGTACATGTGCTGGGCGCGCACGGCTCCGCGACCGGCACCGGAGGTCCAGACTCCCCAGGCATTGTTGTTATAAACAATTACGATGGCAGGGATGCGATACTTGCCCAGCGTCTCGAATTCCATGATCGAGTAGGCGGCACCGGCGTCACCGGTAATGGCGACCACTGGAGATCCCTTGTACGGGGCCTGCGGTCCGACACCGTTCTGCACTGCCGCGCCGACTCCTACCGTGTAGCCAATATCCGGTCCGATAGCCCCGTACTGGTAAGCACCGTTGCAGATCTGACCGGGTCGGTAGGCGCGCAGGTAACGGCGCGTGTAACGCCCAATACCGTAGCCACCGGAGACAACCGTGGTCTGCTGACGATCAAGCTCGCCGGAGTAGAGAAAATCACCCAGGTGCTTACCTATGACGGCGGGATGGATCGACTCGGTAGCCGCGCTATATTGCAGGCCGAGCCGGTAGTGCTCTTCACTCTGGTCATCGAAGGCCTTCCTGGCGGCGGCCAGTTCATCCTTCCAGCTCTGCCGACTGCGGGATGGCAGCGCATCCTCCAGGGCTTGAAGTGCAGCACTCTCGGAACTGACAATGCCCAGGTCAATGGGTACGTTGCGCCCGATATCGCTGGCGTCCGGGTCAATGCGAATCCATTTGGCATCCGGACCAAAGGCAAACTCACCGATAGACGGCATACAATACTGGCCTACTAGAATGACCAGGTCGGCGCTGCGAATCGCATCCAGTCCCGTGCTGGCTGACAACTCATGGCCATCTGAGAAATGTCCGCGCATCGGTGCCGATTCCACGACGGCAATATCATTCTTCTCCGCCACTCGCAGCAAGGCATCCCAGGCCTTGTCATAGAACACCCCGGTGCTGGCCACGATCATCGGCCGTTCGGCGCGTTGAATCATCTCCACCGCGCGGCTGATGTCCGCCGGGTTGGGATGGGCCTTGGATTCGGTGCGGTAGCGAGTCTTGTCATAGTAGTACTGCAGTTCACCCGGTTCCTCGAAACGGGCGCCGGATATTTCCCCAGGAAAATCCAGGTGCACCGGCTTGGGAATTCCGGTCTTCAATTGACGAAAGGCATAAGCCGCGTATTCATAGATGCGATTCGGAGTGATGAGCCGCTTGCCCCATTTTTTCAGGCCATCAGTTTGTGACTGCTGGTAAGCCGTCTGGATGCCGTGCTCAGTATCGTCCTCGCCAATGGTCTTGTTGCTGGCAATGACTAACAACGGTGTGCGGGCTGAATTCGCCGCACCAATATTCATGATCATATTGGTGAAACCAGGACCTTCAGTACCCGAGGTGGCGGCGATCTCCCCGGTAACCCGGATAAACCCATCGGCCGCCGAGGTCATATTGCCCTCACAGCGTCCGCCGTAGCTCGGAATGCCCTCGGCGGCGATAGCATTGATCATGTTGTAGTTGCCAGGACAACAGAAAAATCCGGCGACCCCTTCATCAAGGCAAAACTTGGCAAATACCTCCGCTCCGGTCATCGGAAAATTAGCGGGCTTGGCGGCCTCGGCCAGGGTTCGTGGAATTTCATCGGGTATACGAATGTCGGTGGCATCTGCTTCATGCGCCTTGCTCTGTTCCGCCTGCAACAGGGCGGCGGCGCCGGCGCCGGCCAGGGCCGTGCCCTTGATAAAATTGCGCCGGGACACGCCTTTTTCTTTTGCTGCCGTTTTTTCTTCCGTCTCTGTTGCTTGCTGATCGCGATGCGTTGTCATCAGGTTTACCTCGAGTCTTATTCTGCTGTGGGTCTGAATTCCCTGGGTCCGATATTAAGCACGTGGGCCACTATTTGCCAGATGGTTTGATCATCCAGCGACTCTTCGAAGGGTGGCATTTCCAGCCCGGCGCCAAATTTGATGCTGCGAAAGATATGCAGGGGCTCAGTGCCATAAAACCAGGTGTCTGGCGCTGTCAGGTCGGCAGCGATGAAATCGATACTCGCCAACGCCCGGCCATCGGCGTCGTGACACTGCTGGCAATTGATCAGGTAGTAGCTCTTGCCGGTAGCGGCCGCTGCCTTTGAGTTAGCCAGAAGGCTGGCTGTAGTTGGCATTTCCGTAGCAAGCGCCGACCAGAAGATTGATAGACAAACTACCAGGAGTGTAAACGGCCACGTAATCGGTATCTGGCCGCCCCCTACTGTATTCTTGTTCGTGTTTCCTGGCATAGTCATCGCTGCAGAACTACCAATTACCCCTTCCCAAGTGTATTGGCAAAGCCACCGTCAAACCAGCCCCGTTGACCGTGCTTGCCAAAACTTGCTTAGAAACTGATCTGTTCGCCGCGAGCGGGCAGCTGACACTGAATCTGTTTCTCCTGGGATAGTTTACCTGCAAGCACCTGCATCGCCTGGGGTTCTCCGTGTACGAGGGCAAACTGGGGGGAATTCTGAAAACTGGCCGCCCATTCGATAAGTGCTGCCTGTCCGGCGTGGGCTGAGAATCCACCGAGGGTTTCAATTGTCGCCTTGACTGCAAATTCATCACCGAACATGCGGATCTTCTCGGCGCCATCGACCAAATTACGACCGAGTGTCCCCTGAGCCTGAAAACCGATAAACAGCATGGTGGTTTCTGCTCGCCAAATGCGGTGTTTCATGTGATGACGAATTCTTCCGCCCGTACACATGCCACTGCCGGCGATCACTATCACACCCTTGTGGTGATCGTTGATGGCCATCGACTCCTCAGGTGTAATACAAATACTCAGGGTCGGCAGGAACTCCACCAGGGATTTGTGCTGCACTTCGGTAAGTTTACGTACGTCTTCGTCATCCAGAAGTCGCAACCATTTATCGTAGACGCTGGTAACCTCTATGGCCATCGGACTATCAAGGTAAACCTTCCAGCCATCCAGCAAGCCATCATGTTGCAGGCAACCCAGATGAAATAGAATCTCTTGCGTACGACCCACTGCAAAAGATGGAATCAGCACGCTGCCACCTCTATTCCAGGTATCCGCAAGAATGTCTCGCAACTGATCAAGCGTCTGGTCCATATCGCGATGATCCCTGTTTCCGTAAGTGCTCTCCATGAGTACCAGGTCGGCCTGTTGCAGTTTCGCCGGGTCATTCATTAAGGTCGAATCCGCATTACCCAGATCACCCGAATACACCAGGTGCTTCTGCCTACCCTCATCTTCAAATACTACCTCGACTATCGCAGAACCAAGAATGTGTCCGGCATCATGGAATGTAACACTTGCCCCTGTTCGAAATTCCCTGGGAGATCGATATCTCACACCGACACAAAGACTCATTACCTTATCAACGTCTTTCTGGGAATATTCAAGTTTAACAGTGCGCTTGCCTTTGCGCTGCAGACGCAAGTTTTTCCGCTCCATATCGCGTTCGTATAATCCAAATGCATCATTAAGCATAATGCGCAGCAGATCAGCAGTAGCCGCCGTACAGTATATCGGCCCGTCGAATCCCTGACTGACCAGTTTCGGCAACAAGCCGCTGTGATCGAGATGGGCATGGGACAGTATTACTGCATCCAGTGAACTTGCTTCGAATTCGAATTTATCCTTGCTGATGCGTTTGACGGCGTCTCCACCCTGATGCATGCCGCAATCGAGTATTACCCGCCCAGTCGATGATGATTCCAGGAGATGGCAGGATCCGGTGACTTCCAGAGCTGCTCCAAAAAATGTAATCGTCGCCATATAAATCCAATTTCATCCTGTCAGAAAGCTGCAGGCGCAATAGTAGACGAACACTAGAATGATTGGAACTCGTTGAAATCAGGCCGATTGACTGCGGAAATCCGCTATATTCCCGAGAACCCCTCCAATTAAGAGATGCAGAAACACCAGTAATATCTGGCCAATTTCCTCACAAGCTATTATCGTAGGCCGAATATACAGATAGAATCCTGATCATCCCCAAGAGAAGAATAGGCATCTCATGAAAATCTTGATGATCTATCCCCAGATCGATGCTCCCCTGGGCACCAATCACGGCATTGCCTCACTGGCAGGCGTCTTGCACGCCAATGGCCATAAACTCGATCTGATGCACGTTTCGGAGAAATACCGGCCGGTACCCAGCAGCGCAGAAATCATCCAGTATATTCGTGATACCAAGCCCGGAGTGGTGGGATTTTCGGTGATGTCGCAGCAATATGACTGGGTCGTGGAGCAAAGCAAGGCTATCCGCGCCGTCATGCCTGAACTGGTACAAACCATTGGTGGCGTGCATTGCACGATGGTTCCCGATGAGGTCCACAAATCCAAACTATTTGACTATGTCTGTGTCGGAGAAGGAGATTGGGCGCTTTTAGAACTCATGGACTCGCTGGCAAAAGACGAACGCCCGCATACGCTTGCCAATTTCAGATCCTGGATGGGCTCGGTGCCTGTGTCGAATCCGGTCGCGCCCTTCCCTGACCTGAACAAATTGCCTCCGCTTGACTATGACGTGTTCGACATGAAAGCAGTCATGAAAGAAACCCGGGGCTGGATGGGAATCCTCACTTCCAGAGGTTGCCCCTATAAGTGTACCTATTGCTTCAACATCGAGATTGTCGATCAATACATCTCAGACGGTGCGGCGAAGAACGTAAAAGACTTCCTCCGTCACTTTCCGGTAGATGTAATGATGGAAGACCTGAAGAAACTGGTGCGTGAAAATCCCGAGATCAATACTTTCATCTTTGATGACGATTTATTCACGCTCAATACCGCCTACGTTATTGAATTTTGTGAGGCGTATAAGAAACACAAGGTAAATATCCCCTTTGTTGTCAATGGCCATGTTAATTGTTTCGACGAGCCCGCGGCAAAGGCACTACAGGAAGCGGGTTGTATCATAGTCAAGTTTGGCCTGGAAAGCGGGTCAGCCCGGGTACGCCGCGAAGTGCTCAAGCGTTACATGAAGAACGAGCAGATCGAACATTCCTTCGCCTCGGCACATGTCTATGATCTACACAGCTCTGCATTCATCATGTTTGGTCTTCCGTATGAGAACCGTGAGGAAATCATGGAGACGATCCGGCTCTGCGCTAAGGTGAAGATGGGCCGCTTTCGCTGGGCCTTGTTCTTCCCCTTCAAGGGTACCGCCGGATATGAAATCGCCAAACCGTTAATCGATGAGTCAAAGATGGCAGGCAAAGGCAATTACTTCGATGGGTCCTGCCTGAATTTTGGTGAAGAGCACGACCTGTTTCTCGACAAATTGGCCAAGCTCTGCAACTGGTATGTGAATGCAGAAACCGATTGGGAATGTGCGCCGATTTATCGCGGCCTGGTTGAAAAGGTCGAAGCCATGGATAAGGAAACCTGGCTCCGTGAATATGAGGACCTGGTGGCCTATGACCGTGATTTATCTGAGCAGCTCATGGCGGAAGACAAGATTCACTATACGATTCGTTATTCCAATGTAATGGGAGTCCGCTCAGACTATATCAAGCACGAGAGAGCACAATTGGCGGCGGGTGAGAAAACAGAGGCAGTCGCCTATACCCTCGACCAGAGTTAGCCTCCCACTGGCTGATTTTCCGCTATGCTCCCAGCCCTCCAATCAGTCGACAGCCTGGTAGTCAGGTGCCCCAACTGGGTTGGAGACATCGTGATGGCGACACCAGTCTTCGAATGTTTACGCGCCAACTTCCCCGCAGCGACAATTACCGCACTCATCAGGCCCTACGCCAGAGGCATACTCGAAGATGCGCCCTGGTTTGATCACATCGTGGATTGTGGAGATAAAAAGTGGCAGGGCTTGAAGGCGATACGCAACGAGTTCTCTCGTTTGCAGCCACAATTCGGTTTGCTGCTTACCAATACCACCCATTCCTGGCTCACCTTCAGGTTCGCTGGTGTTGCCAAAACCTACGGATACCGAAGAAACCTGCGTAAAGCGTTTCTTACCGGTGGGCCCGATCCGGTCAGGGAAGGTAACAAGATAAAGCCGCTGCCGATGCAGGAATACTACCTGGAGCTATGCCGTTACCTGGGCCTGGAATTACCAGAGAAGCCGAAGGCAACCCTGTATATCTCCAATGAACTGGCCAGGAAGGGAACGGCGCAGCTGGAATCCTATGGCATTGCATCCGATGACCGGGTTATCGGGCTGAATCCCGGCGCCAGTTTCGGCTCATCGAAATGCTGGCCGACCCAAAATTTCGCGCGGCTCGCCGAACAGCTACAGGCGAATTTTCGCTGCAAGCTGCTATTGCTGGTTGGCCCGGGAGAAGAAGCGATCGCGGCCAGCATCGTCAGTCAGAGCAAAGCCGCTATAATCAATACCGCCGCTGACAAGATTGATCTTGCCGAACTCAAACCGTTAATCCAGCGCTGTGATCTATTGATTACCAATGATACCGGGCCGCGCCATTATGCCGTGGCATTCGATGTTCCCCACATCGTGCTCATGGGCCCAACCAATGCGATTTACACAGCGAGCAATCTACAGCAATCAACCGTACTGCAACGGAACCTGCCCTGTGTCCCCTGCCATAAAAAAACCTGTCCACTGGGACACCATGCCTGCATGAGGGAAATTACACCACGCATGGTATTCGAGGCCGCGCAAAGATCCCTGGGGGCGGCGACATGAGAGCCTCCTACTACCAGGAACTGTGGCAACTCGTTAAAGAATCACCCACGGAAACTGCTGTTGAGTCTTTAGCGCAGCGCATCGCTGCCAGTTTTGTGGATCGTTATTACTACAGTGATGAATACAACCGCGAATATGTTCATCTGTTGTGCGAGATGGCTACGCATTTTTCGGAACCAGCACTGAACCTGGCGGCGGCACGCGCACTATTCGGTATTGTTATCGAACGCCTCTGCGACGACTTCGAAGAACTTCAGACCGAGACTTACAACCGGCTGATCTGCCAGGTGGTGAATTTCCTGTGTAAACATGCGCAGGGTCAGGAGATCGAATCTGAATTGTATGGCTTTCATCTACGCACCGAAAAACTGCTGTACAAACGCATCGAATCAATTCGCCTGAGTCCCGATCGTCAGATTCCTGCAATCGTCAAACCAAAAAAAATTCTGGTGCTTTCCAGAGTGACCATCGGTGCCGACGTGGCAATAACCAGCGTCATCTGCCAGCGATTGGCGAAACATTATCCCAATGCCAGGATCATTGTGTTCGGCGATGCAAAATTGCAACAGGTGTTTGGCTCTGAATCCGGCATCGAAATTCACCAACTAAACTATACCCGGCGCGGCAGTTTACTCGAACGCTTCCAGATCTGGCTGGAACTTCTCAATGAGGTCCGTGCCGAAATTGACGGTCTTTCCCCAGCAGAATTTTTGTTGCTGGATCCCGATTCTCGACTCACTCAGCTCGGTGTGTTGCCCCTGGTGCCGTTACAGAACTACCGCTTCTTCAATTCCCGGGGCAATAAAGATTACTCGGCGAAAGCGTCTGTCTCCGAGTTGACCAACCAATGGCTGGACAATATTCTCGGAGGCCATGAGTTCTGTTATCCAGCAGTTTGGCCACAGAAAGACTGCCTGGAAAAGGCTCAACAGTTGAGAACAGTACTCGACCCGGACAGGCAGTCGAAATTAGTCACCTTGAATTTCGGTGTTGGTGGTAACTCGCGCAAGCGCGTAGAAGGAGATTTCGAAATGGAACTGGTTCTCGCTCTGCTCAAGGAATCCGACACAAAGGTGATTGTAGACAGGGGGATCGGGGAGGAGGAACTGCAGCGTAGTGGGAGAATTCTCGAGTTGGCTCAGCTACAAGGCATCACTACACAAGCATTGAAATTCGATGAACTCGATAGCGCATCGGCTGCCAGTCAACTATTAGGAATCGAATGTAGTGTGGGTGAGATCGCCGCACTAATTGCCTGCAGCGATGAATTCATCGGCTACGATTCCGCCTGCCAGCACATCGCCGCCGCCGAAGAAGTGAAAACCTATACCGTGTTTGCCGGCACTAACAACGTACGCTTCATCCGTCGTTGGCATGCCTGCGGCGAGAACACCAGCGAGATAATCTACGTGGACTCGATTTCCAAAGACAGCCAGGTAGACAATGCCGACATCATTGCGCGGCTGGTGGATTTACGGCAGCCCTAGCCAGGATTAGTAAAAAAAGGTGCCAGGCACTGGTGCCTGGCACCTTTTTGGTAGCCTTAGTGGGCGGCTGACGCGGCTTGCGCGGCGGGGAGCGCCATGGCGGTCAACTTGGAACTGGTCTGCAGCATGATGTACTGATGTCCATCGTGCACCCAGGAACTCATGCCATAGCTGCTGCGAGCCGGCGCTTCAATCGCGGCGATAATCTCACCAGTATCTTTATCGATACCCCACAGCATTGGCGTGCCGTCGCTGGCCTGATCTGTGTAGATCAGCATGTTGGCGGTGACTACCATGGGTACCAGGGCACCAGTACCGGTGTTACCGACCTCATCCATGTCCGCACCTGCGCGTTCGAAGATATCCTTGTAGCGCTGGGGGGTTTCACCGGTTGGAATAACAAAGGCTTTCTCGCCAGTATTCATGTCGTAGGCAGTAATCGAGCTATAGGGTGGCTTCCAAATAGGAATACCTGCCGGATGGCGCGGTGGTCGTGCAGTTGCACCAGCCACACCGTTGGCATAGCGAGCCGTAGTCGAACCGGTCGAATTCGGGAACAGCAGATCGGCCTCTTCACCCGGAATCAGGCGCAGTGCGAAACAGGCGGTATGGGAATTCACATAGAAGAACCCTTTGTTAGGATCTGCCACCGGCGGAGAAGTGATATTCACACCACCGGAACCGCCAGGACAGTTCATCGCCGCATATTTTCCCATCTCGTTGTCAGCATGAATTGGCGGGTTGAACAAACCACCCATCACATACTCTTCCATCGCTTCCAGTGCCTGGGCCTTTAACTCAGGTGTGAAATCAACCAGATCATCTTCGCCGATGCCCTGCATCGCATAGGCTTCTGGCCAGGTTACGTGGGGCTGGGTCGGTGACAGCACTTCACCCGGCACGATAGAGGCAGGCACTTCGCGCTCAACAATGGGCCAGATCGGTTCACCCGTCAGGCGATTGAAGGCATATACCCAGCCCTGCTTGGTGGCCTGCAGAACTGCCGGAATGTCACGGCCATCGACCGTGAGATCCATCAGCACCGGCGCCGTTGGTGTATCGAAGTTCCAGATCTCATGATGGACAAACTGGAAGTGCCAGACCCTTTCTCCGGTTCTGGTATCCAGCGCAATGAGAGCCGCTCCATAGAGATTGTCTCCGGGCCGGAATCCCCCGTAGTAATCGATGGTGGCGCTGTTGGTTGGGATGAAGACCAGGTTGTTCTCAGGGTCTGCCGACAGCGGCGCCCAGGAGGATACGTCTCCAGTCCATTCCCAGGCATCGTTCTCCCAGGTTTCATGACCGTATTCACCGGGCTTGGGAATCACATTGAACTTCCACTTAAGATCGCCAGTTCTGAGGTCGTAACCGAGAATGTCGCCGGGCACGTTTTCGATGCGCGCCTGGTGGTAGCCCTGTTCGGCTGAGTTACCGATTACGATCGTGTCATTCACCACGATGGGTGGAGAGGATGAAGTGATATAGCCGACTTCCAGCGGGATACCCTCGTAGGGGTCGAAGGGATGACCCAGATCGGCGATCAGATCGACCACACCGGATCTTGGAAATCCTTCAATAGGTACGGGCTTACCCCAGTCTTCCAGGGGAATGCCAGTCTTGGCATCCAGCGCCGTCAGGAAGAATGCCGGTGAAATTATCAGGATGACTCCGCGACCGTCGATCTCGGCATAGGCTACGCCTTTACCGTAATCGGCACGCATGGAATAAGCAGCCCGGGGCGTATTGGGTTCGCGGTATGACCAGATCGTTTCACCAGATTTCGGGTCGATCGCAATCACGTGACGGTTATAGCCGGCCACGGTATAGAGCATTCCGTCAATATATGAGGGAGTAGACCGCCCACTCACGGCGCCAAAGCTGGCACCATCCCATTCCCAGGCCACTTCGAGATCGCCGAAGTTATCTTCAGTAATTTCAGCAGCCGGCGTGTAGCGGGTGTGGGCAAAATCATTGCCAAGTGTGAACCATTCAATGGAATCTTGCGCCAATACCAGGGTTGGTAGAGCCAGCAAGCTCGCTCCCAGTGCCAGTACAACGCTTCTTAGTGTTCGAATATTCAAAGTATCCTCTCCTACCTCGTAAGTTTGGTCCGCTTAACATCTAAGAGGCCCGTAGCATCATCAAGTCTTTAACGCGTTACTTATTACCATGCTTCCAGAGCACAATTCAGGTAAATCTGAACCGTGTATCCTGCCACAATTAGGGCCTTTAGGGTGAATCCAAAATGTTTCAAATTGTCGCTAAATCGACGAATGCCCGGCTATTCGGGCCCTATTCCCCACGCAGCGCCACCGTAATCGGCAGCCGCGCTGCGCGCACTGCCGGAAACAGGCCACCGATAATGCCCAGCACCAGTGCCCAGTAGATGCCGCTGCGAATCAGATCCGGTGTCACCGCGAAATCGAAGGCGACCTGTGAGAAAGAACCCTGGTTCAGGGTAGAAACGGTATAGCCATTAAATCCCAGGTAAGCGATGACAGCCCCCAACACACCGCCGAGAACCGACAGTACGATGGCCTCGATCATCACCGAAATCACCACCGGCGTGGCGCCAAAACCCAGGGCCCTTAACGTCGCAATTTCCACGGTACGGGTGGTCACGGCTGAATACATGGTATTGAGCGCGGCAAACACAGCACCGATGGCCATTATCGTGGCCACGGCATAACCGAAGCTGGTGATCAGCGTCGATAGCTGTTCGGATTGGCTGCTGAAGAACTCGGCTTCGCTGGTGATCTCCAGGTCGGCCGCTGGATTGCTGTCAAAAACTGCCTGCACGGCAGCAATCTGTGCCGGATCGGACACCTTTACCCGCATGGAGCTGACGGCTCCCTGGCGCTGAAAGGCGGACTGCGTGGTTGGCATATCGGCCCACAGTTCGGACTCATAGGCCGAGCCATCGGCGGCGAAGACGCCTACTATGGTCCAGTTTGAATTTCGTAGATTAACCACGGCGCCCAGGTCGATACCCAAAAACTGCTGCACCGCACTGCGACCGACGATGAGTTCGTTGCGGCCAGTCTCGAAGTTACGACCCTGGATAATGTTTATTTCCGGCCGGATAGCGAAGGCAGCCTGCTCCACGCCGCGAATAACCACATTCGACGGCGACAGATTGGTACGCTTGGGAATGTCTGCCACCATGTAGACTTCGGCGCTGGAAAGTTCGATGCCTTCCAGCGTGCTGACATACTGCATGCGCTGGGTATCGATATTGCTGGTTAGCTCACCCTGGGCGGTGCCACCACGCAGCACAATACCGCGGTCTTCCTCGCCGCCGCGATCCAGTGTTGCGCTGAAACCAACGGCCATCGACAGGATCGCGATCAGCACACCAACAACTCCGGCAATACCCACAATGATTACTGAAGAGCTGCCCAGTCGTGAAGGCAGGTTCTTGAGATTCATTATGGTAATTTCTAAGACTTGTTTGAACATATCATTTACTACTTGGCAATTGTCTATTTCCGTAGGGCATCCACGATCTGCAAACGATTGGCACTGATGGCTGGCACCAGGCCCACCACCACACCCAGCAGCACGGCAATCGCCATCCCCGACGCCATGGTGGTCACCGTGAGTTGAAATGATCCCAGCAATGATTCAACCACCGGTGCAATGGCGCCACTGACCAGCGCCGCCAGCCCAATGCCGAGGGCGCCGCCGAGGGCGCAGAGCATGATCGATTCCGCCAACACCAGCGCCGAGACTGAGAAGTCGGTGAAGCCAAAGGTTTTTAACACGGCGAGCTCCGGGATACGTTCGCGGAATGCCTGGGACATGGTATTCGCCGTGAGCAACAGGATTGTGAAGAAAACCGCGCTGAGTATGCCGTTCATCATCAGCCCGATGTCACCGAGCTGTGAGGCAAACTGCCGGGTGAATTCTGCTTCAGTGGCTGAACGAGTTGGATTTCGAGAATTTTCAAACACGGCATCAATGCGGGCGGCGACTTCCGCCGCTTCATCCGGATTTTCTACTCTGATAGTGAACCAGCTCACTATTCCCTGCATTTGCTCCGGAATCGCCTCGTTGAAATAGTCATAATTAAACAGGAAGGCCGAGGACAGAAACGCACTATCAGGTGTTTCATAGGTGCCAACCAGCTCGAACTCCCAGAGCTTATTGCCATCTCTTTTTATGTAGATGTCGCCCTCGATGGGAATCCGGTCGCCTAACCGCCATTCAAATTGCTCCGCCATTGCTGCCGGCACTACCGCTCCGATGCGATTATTTTCGAATGCCTCGAGTTGGGCTGGATCGATAATGAGTTCCGAATACATCTGGAAGTACTCACGCGGTCGCACCGGAAACTTCGGGAAAAAATTGGTCGGACTCTGGTAGCTGCCACCGAACCACGACTGCTGAGAGATGGCAGTCACACCCTCCACATTGAGAATTTCATTTCTATGGGATACCGGCAGAGGATCAATAATGGAATACTTGGGCGATACATTCAGCCGGTCCACTCCCGCCAGTTCAACGCCACCCTCGAAGGCGACCACCACCGTGCGCAACAAGGCGAACAACAGAAACGCCACCAGCACGGAAAACAGGGTGAGAAAAGTTCTGACCTTGCGGCGGAACAGGTTGGACCACACCAGGGAAAACTTGTTCATGTCACAGCCTCTACCAGCAAGCCCTTATCCAGATGCAGGGTATGGCGCGCATGGCTTGCTGCCTTCGGGTCATGGGTCACCATGATAATGGTCTTGCCATGCTCTTTATTGAGAATTTCCAGCAGACCGAGAATTTCATCCGCCGTGTCGCGGTCCAGGTCTCCGGTTGGCTCGTCGCAGACCAGCACTTTGGGATCGGCAACCAGGGCGCGGGCAATCGCTACCCGCTGTTGTTGTCCACCGGACAATTCACCAGGCTTGTGCCTGGCACGATCCTCAAGACCAACGATCTGCAGGGCGACGTCGGCATTGCGCTTGCGCTGTTTTCCTGACAAGCGGGTGAGCAGGAGAGGCAATTCAACATTACGCTGGGCCGTGAGCACAGGTAACAAGTTATAGAACTGAAAAATAAAGCCGATATTCTCTGCTCGCCACTGCGCCAATTTTTTACTGGAAAGCCCAACCAGTTCCTGTCCAGCCACGACAACGCTGCCGGCTGTCGGTTGATCGATGCCGCCGATCAGATTCAACAGGGTTGTCTTGCCGCTACCAGATGGACCCATCAGCGCGATGAAATCGCCTTCAGCAATTTCCAGATCGATACCGTGAAGTACTTCGACGACTTCCCTGCCCTTGGTAAAACGTTTCTCGACATTACTGAGACTTACAATGGCCACTAAAAAACCTCACTACTCATTACAGCCGCTGAATACTTAATTCAGAATATTTACCGGCAAGCCGTCTGCCAGGCTTAGCAGCAATTCTTCATTCAGGTTCGACACGACGCGCTCGCCATTTCTTAATCCGGCGACAATTAATACCCGGGAACCGATCTTATCGCTCACTTCGACCGCACGCCGGCTCACCTGTTGACCCTGCACTACCCAGACGAAGAGACTGCCATCCTCGCTCGCTATAGCGCTCTCGGGAATTAGCACACCAACCGGTACTTCTATCGCCGGCTCATTGGCCACACCTGCTTCCATGAAAGACACTTTCACGCCCATCTCTGGCAATACCCGTTCATCGCGCTCCAGAAAACCAATGCGTACCCGCACGGTCGCCTGGTTCCGATTCGCAGCAGGTATTATGGCGATGACTTCCGCCGCATAGGGGTCATCCGGATAGGCATTCAGGGTAATCGTCGCCGGCTGTGACGAATACACACGATTGATATAGGCCTCGTTGACATCGACTTCCACTTCCAGCGATTCCATATCCACAATCGTGCAGATACCGGTAGCGGTGAAACCGCCGCCAGCGGCGACGGGTGAAATCATCTCGCCGGGTTGTGCTGCCTTGGCGATAACGACGCCGGCAAACGGCGCCCGTATCAACATGTCTTCCAGAAATTGCTGTTGAATCGCTGTCGTGCGTTCTGCCACTTCAATGTCGCGCCTGAATTTGTTCAGGCGAGCAACAAGTGCCTCGACGCTTAAGCGATCGGAATCCAGGTCGGCCTGGCTGACAAGATTGCGCACAGCAAGATCACGGCTGCGGGTGAGATTGAGTTCGGCCTGGCGAATCTGTACTTCCAGCTCAGCAATGGCCGCATTGGCGGAGGCTACCTGCGACTCAGCCAGGGCCAGCTGTGCACGGTTTATGCTGTCATCGAGCCTGGCCAGGATTTGCCCCTCTTCCACCACCATTCCTTCTTCTATTAATACATCCATGACTTTACCGGTGACTTTTGAGCTCACTGTCGCCATGCGCCGGGCAATCACGTAGCCGGTCGCGTCCAGCACGCTGTTCTCACTGCTGGTCCGGGTTGGCGTCTGGGCCAGGATGGTTCTTACTTCGAGCGCTGCCGCCGGTTGTAGCGGAAAATCGACATACCAACCCACGAACCCCAGGCCACCGAGGATGGCGATTGCCAGGAGCCATTTGATGGGGCGAGCGCTATCGACCTGGTTATCTCCGCGGTCGATCTTCAGTTCATTCAATAATGCTTTCTTATCCAAGGATAATTGCCCTACTCAAGCTGAAAGAAGCGTGGCCTCTGACTCCCGACCCCGGGAAATCCGGTACCGGAGAAATTATACGGATAAAGAGGGAAGGTGTCGCGAGATAGCCCCTAAAACGTGCCATTGACTCTGAGAGAAATGCGTCTGCCTGTATTACCACACTGGTCCTCGATTTCCTCGAGAATGCCATCGGAAATTCGACCGACGAACCGCTGGCGTTCCCGACAGAATTTCGAATTGTTAAAACTGGATGCTTCGAGTCGAAAGGTGGTGCCACCGAAGGCAACAATCTCTACGAAGGCATTGGTGAAAGGATCTCTGGTTTGTAGCTCGATGTCATCAATATCATAGCGCTTGGAGTTACCCTTGAATTCAGCGCTCCAGTTCAGGCCGTAATTCATATTCCAACGGCTGATATCGTGTCTGAATCCGAGCGACCATCTGCCCCTATCCTTGAAGCGCATGCGCCTTTCAATTCCGAGAAAGGGGTCAGTTATCTTCGAATCTTCCAGATTCAGGCTCGAAGTAATGAGCAGATTTGGCATGTCGATCATGCGCATGCGGATACTCGCTCTGAGGTTCATACCCCAGGCCTGGCCATCTCCGATATTGCCGTTGGCAGACTGCAGGTCATCCTCCGACGGTGACACATCGATGCGCTCGATCCTGTCCTGCCAGTCTTCAAAAAACACATTACCAGAAACCACACCAATATCATTGGGTAGTCGATAATCGGCATTGAAATCGTACTTCCAGTACCACTCCTGACGTAGATTTTCGTTACCCGCCTGGACATTCGAATCCTCATCCCGGTTGTCAGTGGCCGCGACAAAATCATTGAAGCTCAATTGCTCGACAATTTTCTCGATCGATCCGCGTAGTTGTATCGTGGGCGTCAGATCATAGCGAAAATCAATCTTGGGTTTTACGAAACTGAAGTCCCGGGCGTTGGAGACATCACCGCTCTGCTTAATCTCGGACTGCTCATACAACAATGAAGTTTCCAATGACATTCGGGGATTTATTATCCAGTTGTGAATCGCAAAAGGCTCATAACGAATCTCTTCGACTGAGGAATTGGCATTGGCAACGGCAACCGGGATCAGCCCTCCTACAACAGCCGATGGAGTGCCGGTACCAGCGACTCCCAACGCCAGATTGGAATCCAGTATTGTCTGGGCGCGTTCACCACCCAACTCGATATCCTGACCCTCGAAAATATCGAACGTATAGGAACCCCTGACAATACGTTCACGAGTGGTGCTGCCGTTACCGAGAAAGAGGTTCTTGGTCTCGGCACCATCGTCTGCCAGATCCCAGCGCTGACGCGTGGTGTCAAAGGTCGCCTTATTACTGATAAACAACACCTTGAAGCGAGCCCCATTGGTAGTGTTGTACTCATAGTCTCCGCCGATCTCCCAATTGTCAGTCTCGGTTGGGCTCTCTTCCCGCTGTATCAACACCGTATTGGGATCTACCTTCAAGTCAGTAGTCCTTCGAATCAAGTCAGTCGGTCCGTCACCTTCTCTAACCAGTGCGTTGAGCCGGACACTGTTGTTTGGATTGATCTGGTAGTCAAGGTTAGTACTCAGGGTCATCGTAGAACCATCGGTAGTGCGATCCTCCCGCACCAGGTCGTTCGGTGAGAAATCCCCCAGCACACTGTTTTCCTTGCTGATGAAAGGGCTGTAGGGCTCTTCCGCATTTGCAGTAAGCAGATAATTCAGCCCGCCCTGCTGGCCGCTGTAGGAGAAATTGCCACCGGGTTTAAGCGTATGGTCTCGAGTAAGGTTCAGACTGGCTTCATAGGAAACACTGCTGCTGCTGAGTTGTTCGAACAGCACTACATTGATGACCTGCCCGCTACCCCGGACATCCAGTTCACCCGAAGTGCCGCGAATGATCTGGATATAATCGACCTGATCCGCCGTAATGCGGTCGAGTTGGCCGCCGGTGCTATTATTCTTGCCAGCCGTGCGCTTGCCATTGATTAGAATCTCGTTTTCACTACTGCTGCTGCCGAATCCCCGGCCACCACCGCCACCACCACCACGACTGAAGCCGCCCGATGAACTGCCACCGAAGCCGCCGCCGCCACTGAAGCCCCCTCGATCTCTGCCACCACCACTGGAACCGGCACCGGGAATTCGATCCAGCATGTCCTGGGCGGTTACGGGTGCGTATTCGGTGAAATAAGCAGCAGGATAGACGACGGTGGATTCGTCACCGACATTTTGCTGGGCTAAGGCAAGCTGAACAGGTATGGCCAGAAGCAGGAATAGTGTGCCTTTCAGCGCATTACATCGATTGGCCATCGAGCGGCCCCCGGTTATTGTTTGAATGCCGTCGGCAATCGAGCGACGCCGTATGGTACTCAGTAAGAATGCGTATATCTACCAAAAACTGTCGCATTGAGTCGAATCTTGATCACTACAAATTGTATAGCCTTCAATCAGTTATCGTCACTCGAAGCGCCTGGTTTTGAGGCAAGCGATGGTATTACCGGGACGAGTACCCTCGGCGAAGGCAAAAGTGTACAAAATTCAGTCGATGTAAATACACACTGTCAGGAGGGCGCTTCGCTAAAAACAGGAGACAGATTAGTAACCGGTCCCTGGGCGGTGCATCACAAGTGAGTCAAACCACCGGAGCGAGAAGCAATTAATTGCAGGCAAAAACCTGGAAACGGAAACTGGATTCCAATTGCTGGAACCCTAGAAGGTTCCAGATACTCTGAGTGACACTGTAGGGCCAGAACTGCTGCACTGATCTTCTATCTCTTCCAGAATGCCAGCGGAAATGCGCCCGACGAAGCGTTGCCGTTCGCGACAAAATTCTCCGGCGCTAACAATTCGGTTCGCATCGAGGCGAAACGTCAAATTGCTGAATCCTACCCATTCTACAAACACTGACCAGAAAGGATCTCCGCCTGACAGCTCGATATCATCGATGTCATAACGCTCGCGACCACCATCAAACATATTCATCCAGTTCAAGCCATAGTTCAGGTTCAAATTTGGCAGGTCATGCCGAAATCCCATGGAAGTGCGTCCCCGATAGCTGAAGAGCATGCGACGCTCTATGCCCAGAAATGGATCGATGATTTTGGAATCTTCCAGAGACACGCTGGCGGTTACTAACATGTTCGGCATATCGAACATACGCAGTCGGATACTGCTGTTCAGATCCAGGCCATACTTCTCACCATCGCCGATATTGCCATTAGCGCTCTGCAGATTCGTTTCAGAGATAGAGACATCCAACCTTTCGATTCTGTCGTGCCAGTCTTCATAGTAGAGTCTGCCACTGACAACACCGATGTCATTGGGTAGGCGATACTCACTATTCAATTCATAGTTCCAGTACCATTCCTGACGCAGATTTTCATTTCCCACCTGCACGTTTGAGTCCTCGTCCTGATTATCAGTCGCCGCGACGAAATCGCTGAAACTCAACTGCTGTACAACTTTTTCGATTGTGCCACGCACCTGTAAGGCAGGAGTCAGGTCATAGCGGAAATCAATTTTTGGCTTTACGAAGTTGAAGTCTCGTTTTTTAGATACATCACCGCTTTGGGTAATTTCCGAGGTCTCATACAAAACAGAGGTTTCCAGCGACATTCTCGAGCTGATGATCCAGTTGTGAATAGCAAAGGGTTCGTAGCGCATCTCTTCCACGACTGAATTCGCGTTGGATATAGAAACCGGAACCAGTCCGCCATGGGCTAACGATGGAGTACCAGAACTACTGGCAACTCCCAGTGCCAGGTTTGATCGAGGATTGTCTGCGCACGTTCCGCCCCTAACTCAATGTCCTGGCCCTGGAAGATGTCAAATGTGTAAGAGCCACGAGCGATGCGTTCTCTGCTGGTACTGCCCGAATCCAGGAACAGATTTTTGTCTTCAGTGCCATCACCGAGCACATCCCAACGTTCCCTGGTACTTGCTCGAGTAAATGAGTTACTTATATACAATAACTTGAATCGGTCACCGCGATCTGTGTTGTATTCATAGTCGCCACCTATTTCCCAGTTTTCGATCGAACTGGGACTTGATTCACGCTGCAGTGCAGTGACGTTTGGAACAACTTTAAGATCGGTGGTCATGCGATTTAAGGTCGATTCACCCTTACCCTCGGTGTACTGCGCATTAAATCGCCCACTGCTCCTGGTATTAATCGCGTAGTCCAGATTTGTGCTGACGGTTCGATTATCTCCATCTGTAGAATTGACTTCACGTATGCGGTCATTCGGAGAAAAATCTCCCAGTACGGAATTCTCTTTGCTGGTGTTCTGAAAATAAACGTCTGAAGCCCTGGCACTAAGTTGATAGTTCAAGCTACCTTGCTGACCACTGTAGGAGACACTACCCCCTGGAGAGACAGTATTGTCATCGGTCTGCTCAGCCCGCATCTCGTATTGAATGCTTGATGAGCTCAACGTCTCGAACAACACCACGTTGATAACCTGTCCACTGCCGCGTACGTCAAGCTCGCCCGAGGTGCCGCGAATGATTTCAAAGTAGTCCACCTGGTCCGCAGTAATTCGTGAGAGTTGGCCACCCGTGCTATTGTTTTTACCGGCTGTTCGTTTGCCGTTGATGAGGATCTCTGTACCACTGCTGCCGCCGCCAAATCCGCGGCCACCGCTACCTCCACCACTGAATCCTCCCGGAGGACCACCGCTGCCGCCGGAACCACTACCGGGTGGGCCACGAAAACCACCTCCACCGGGACCGCCACCAAGCCCACCACCACTGCTTAGACCTGGAATCCTGTCCATCATGTCCTGAGCGGTAACGGGAGACCATTCAGAAAAATAGGCAGCAGGGTATCTGACTGTAGAGTCATCACCTACATTTTCTTGAGCGAATGAAAGCGGGATGAAGCCCAGCGATAGCAGGGTTGACAGGATAATATGACGAGCCATTCGGCCTTCCTCTAGGATCAATTCAGGCTCACAAAACCGGCTTGTTTGATCGTTAATTGCTTCTCGATGTATGAAGCACTTTAATGGGGCCGTAGTATTGCATAGCTCTTGTGAATTATTTGTTACAAATTGTATAGCGATCAACCCTTTAGCGACGATCCGTTTGCCAATTCAGGAAAACTGTAAAGTGTTGTGACAATTGCCCCCACTGCTATTGCCAAGACATGATTGTCTTAATAAATCCACAAAATTTGGAGAATGCCCACTCGAGGACTTAGTGAAATTACCTGGCCCGATGAGTCGATTCGAGCGCGGTTGGACACAAATTACTGGAATGCTCAATCAGGAAAAATCTAAAGCCTTAAACTTTCGACCGGGTAGCCGTGCAAAAGTGCCTGGCACCCTTTAATGCAAGAATACGCGGAGTTACCAACTGTTGATTTGCAGGGTCTGTGCCGTGTTACAGCTCAGGGTTAATCGGGGCAGCGAATCCTGTCAGGATTGGCTAATAAGTGCCGTTCACACGCAGGGAAACAGTGGGACCTGAAGTGCTGCACTGATCTTCAATCTCTTCCAGGATGCCACTGGAAATGCGACCGGCGTAGCGTAGTCTCTCCCGGCAGTTTTCACCGTTGTTGATGATGCGCAGGGCATCGAGACGGAATGTCATATTGTTAAAGCCTACCCACTCGACAAATACACTCCAGAAAGGATCGCCTGATGAGAGTTCAATATCATCGATATCGTAGCGAAGGCGACCGCCGTCGAAGAAGTTGCTCCAATTGCCACCGTAGTTCAGGTTCCAACGAGGAATGTCATGGCGAAAGCCGATATTGGTTCTCCCGCGAAAGCTGAACAGGAAACGCCGGTCTATCCCCAGGAAAGGATCAGTAATCTCCGAATCTTCCAATGACAAACTGGCTGTAGCCAGCAAATTTGGCATATCGAACATGCGCATGCGGATACTGCTGTTTATATCCAGGCCATACTTCTTGCCATCACCAACATTACCGTTGGCGCTTCTCAGATCGTCCTCGGAAACGGAAACATCCAATCGTTCAATCTTGTCGTGCCAGTCCTCATAATAGAGCCGGCTGCTGACCACACCAATATCGTTGGGCAATCGATATTCAGCGTTTACTTCGTAATTCCAATACCACTCCTGTCGCAAATTGGCGTTACCCGCCTGCACATCGGAGTCCTCATCCTCGGCATCAGTCGCCGCCACAAAATCGTTAAACGTTAACTGCTGCACAATTTTTTCGACAGTGCCACGCAGCTGTATAGTAGGGGTCAGGTCATACCTGAAATCTATTTTTGGTTTAACAAAATCGAAGTCCCGCTTCTTGGATACATCTCCACTCTGGCTAATTTCGGAATCCTCATACAAGACGGATGTTTCCAGTGACATTCTCGGGCTGATGATCCAGTTGTGAATTGCGAACGGTTCATAGCGTATTTCTTCGACCGTGGAATTAGCATTGCTTACCAACTGGGGTATCAGTCCACCATGGGAAGTCGAAGGCACTCCGGTGTCGCTGGCCAGGCCCAGAGCCAGATTGGAATCGAGAATGGTCTGTGCACGTTCAGCGCCTAATTCGAGATCCTGACCATCGCCGAATATGTCAAAGGTATAGGAACTACGCACGATGCGTTCCCTGGTAGTAGAGCCTGAGTCGAGAAACAGATTTTTGCTTTCACTACTGTCACTTGAGATGTCCCAGCGCTCTCTGGTGGTCGTTCTGGTGTTGGAATTGCTGATAAACAACACCTTAAATCGGTCACCGCGGGACGTGTTGTATTCGTAGTCCCCACCAATCTCCCAGTTATCGGACTCAGAAGGACTATCCTCTCGCTGCAAACTCTCAACATGCGGAGAAACTTGCAGATCGACGGTACTACGAAATGTTTCGGTGGGGCTGTCACCATCAGAGAACAGGCCATTAAAGCGCGCACTGCTGTTGGCATTAATTTGGTAATCCAGATTCGTGCTGAACGTCAAATTAGAGCCTTCGGTGGTTCGAGTCTCGCGTACAGTATCGTTAGGCGAGAAATCGCCCAGTATAGAGTTTTCCTTGCTCAGGTTTTTGAAATAACTATCGGACGCTCTGGCACTGAGCTGAAAATTTAACCCGCCCCGTTGACCGCTGTAGGACAGACTCCCGGAAGGAGAAACCGTGTTGTCATCAGCCTGTTCAGCCCGTAATTCGTATTGCGTGGTGTAGGCACTGAAGGTGTCAAACAGCACCACATTCACAACCTGGCCACTGCCGCGTACGTCCAATTCACCAGAGGTGCCCCTGATAATTTCAATATAATCGACCTGGTCGGAAGTTATGCGTGTGAGCTGACCACCGGTGCTGTTGTTCTTGCCCGCCGTACGCTTGCCATTAATGAGAATCTCGGTGCCACTGTTGCCGCTGCCGAATCCGCGACCACCGCCACCACCACCACCAAAGCCGAATCCAGCAGGTAAACCGCTGACGCCACCACCGCCACCTCCCGGTGGACCGCCAAAACCACCGCCGCCGCCACCGCCACCGCCGCCAAAACCACCTCCACTACTCATGCCGGGGATGCGGTCCAGCATGTCCTGGGCGGTTACGGGTGACCATTCGGAGAAATAAGAGGCGGAGTAGCGGACCGTGGACTCTTCGCCCACATTATCCTGGGCAAAGGAACTCGACCCCAAGTTCAGAAAAAGCAGGAAAACAGGAGCATAAATCGGATTGATCCGTCGTGCTCCGGGGTTAATCTCCATGTTCAATTCCATCGCTTGAGACCTGTATCAGAAACCTAGAATTTAGTGGCCTGAATTGAGCGTTGTTATGGCTAGCAATATTGCATAGCAGTTCAGGGCGAATTGTAACAAACTTTAGAGCCGTGTTTTGGTGCCAGGCACCGGTGCCAGGCACCTTTCAGCAGGATCAGGAAGGCGCGGGGAAGCAATTCCGATCAGGATTCGATGAACTGGCTTCGTCTAGAAGGTACCGTTCACACGCAGGGAAGCGCTGGGCCCGGAAGAGGAACACTGGTCTTCGATTTCTTCCAGCACGCCACTCGAAATACGACCCACAAAGCGTTGCCGCTCACGGCAAAATTCAGAGTTGTTAATAATTTGTCTCAGGTCGAGCCGAAACGTGATGTTATTAAATCCCACCCATTCCACGAATCCAAACCAGAAGGGATCGCCTGCGGATAATTCGATGTCATCGATATCGTAGCGTTTGCGATTGCCATCCCAGCGATTGCTCCAGTTCATCCCATAATTCAGATTCCAGCGTGGAATGTCATGGCGAAAACCCAGGTTAGTGTGACCGCGGAAGCTGAACAGGAAGCGCCGGTCAATGCCCAGGAACGGATCGGTGATCTTCGAATCTTCCACCTGAAAACTTGCGGTTACTAACAGGTTTGGCATATCGATCATGCGCATGCGGATACTGGAGTTCAGATCTGCACCGAATCTCTCGCCATCACCGATATTTCCATTCGCGCTCAATAAATTGTCTTCGAATACCGTGACATCCAGACGTTCGATCTTGTCATGCCAGTCTTCATAATAGACGCGGCCGCTCACCACACCGATGTCATTGGGTAAGCGGTACTCGGCGTTCACTTCATAATTCCAATACCATTCCTGGCGCAAATTGGCATTACCGGCCTGTACAGCCGAGTCTTCATCCTCGGCGTCAGTAGCGGCAACGAAATCATTAAACGTCAACTGCTGCACTATTTTTTCGATGGTTCCACGTAGTTGTAGAGCTGGGGTCAGGTCATATCTGAAATCAACCTTAGGTTTCACAAAGCTGAAGTCTCGCTGTTTAGAGACATCCCCTCGCTGGGTAATCTCGGAATCTTCATACAACACCGATGTTTCCAATGACATTCTCGGGCTGATTATCCAGTTATGAATCGCGAAGGGTTCATTCCGTATTTCCTCGACTGTGGAATTGGCATTGGCAACGCTAACGGGAACCAGGCCGCCATGGGCTGCCGAGGGAATACCGAAAGGGTCAGCCACTCCCAGGGCCAGCTTGGAATCGAGAATCGTCTGCGCCCTCTCGGCACCGATCTCGATATCCTGCGCTCCGCCAAACATCTGCAAGGTATAGGAGCTGCGCACGATGCGTTCCCGGGTATTGCTGCCAGAATCCAGAAACAGATTCTTGGTCTCAGTGCCATCACCTGGCAGATCCCAGCGCTCCCTGATGCTATCGATCGTATTGGAGTTGCTGATAAACAGAATCTTGAAGCGATCTCCACGGTTGAGGTTGTATTCGTAATCGCCACCAATTTCCCAGTTATCCTGCTCGGTTGGATTCTCTTCGCGCTGCAGGCTCACCAGGTTTGGCGTTACTCGCAGGTTGGTGGTACTGCGAAACAAGTCTGTTGGATTATCACCGTCAGTGAGCTGGGCATTAAAACGCGCACTGCTGTTGGAATTTATTTCGTAATCTAGGTTGGTACTGAGGGTGGAGTTACTGCCTTCGGTTATTCTCCTTTCACGGATACGATCATTCGGTGAAAAATCACCGAGCACAGAATATTCCTTGCTCAGGTTATTGAAATAGACATCGGATGCCCGGGCGCTCAACTGAAAATTCAAGCCACCGCGTTGCCCGCTATAGGACAGGCTACCCGAAGGAGTGACCGTATTATCATCCGCTTGCTGAATGGTGGCCTGGTATTGAAAAGTGGAGGTGGTGAAGGTTTGAAACAACACCACATTGACTACCTGGCCACTGCCGCGAACATCCAGTTCACCGGAAGTGCCGCGAATAATTTCGATATAGTCCACCTGATCCGCCGTGATCCGGGTCAACTGGCCACCGGTGCTGTTATTCTTGCCGGCGGTGCGTTTGCCATTGATCAGGATCTCACTGCCACGGTTGCCGCCACCGAATCCGCGGCCACCACCACCGCCCCCACCCCGGCTGAAGCCTCCTCCTGGGGGGCCACCACCGAATCCTCCCGGCGGCCCACCGAATCCACCACCACTGAATCCTCCCGGTGGACCTCCGAATCCACCACTACTCATGCCGGGAATGCGATCCAGCATGTCCTGGGCGGTTACCGGTGACCAATCGGAAAAATATGCGGCAGGATATCTGACCGTGGATTCATCTCCCACGTTTTCCTGGGCGAAGGAAATCGAACTAATAGTCAGAAATAACAGAAAAACAAGCGCACAGAACGGCGCACAAAACGGATAGGACCGTTGTGCTTCGAGGCCAATCACTACTTTAAAATCCATCCCCCAAGACCTTTTTCAGAAACTCAGAATTATTTGGCATGAATAGAGTGTTGTTCGCCGTAGAAGTATTGCATAGCAACACACGCCAAATTGTAACAAATTGTAGGACGTTCAAGCAGTTAGGGACAGACCTGGATGATTTTCAGGAAACCAGCCTCTCACGAATGCGTGCCACACCTGGCCTTAGAGATTGTTTCGATCCAGGGCCCTTCTATGCACACCCGCATCCCAGCGGATTAGTTGTTGATGAAGCGGTACTTCCGCAGCGCCATGCCTCCGGTTAGCGAGCCATACACATTGCCACCCGAGTCGGCAAACACCCCTTCCTGGGTACCGGTTGCGTCCGGATCGTCGATAAACGTTGTCACCCGCCCGTCCCGCACGCTGGCAATGCGGATGCCTCTTTCGTAGCCCGGGTTGTTGCGAGGGCTGGAAGAAGAATCCGTTACATAGAGAATATCATTGGCATCGATATAGATGCCGCTGGGACGACCAAACTGAAACGACTGCCTGATGAAGTTGCCCTCCTGATCAAAGACCTGCACCAGGGCATTGCCACGATCCCCCACATACAGCAGTCCTTGGGAATCCATGGCCAGTGCATGGGGTGTCTCGAACTGACCCTGTCCTTCGCCCTTCGATCCCCAGCTCGTGATGAACCTGCCTTGCGCGTCGAACTTGACGATGCGGGCATTGGATTGACCGCCGTGGCCATCCCCGACGAAGATGTCGCCATTCGCTGCTACATACACCGCCGAAGGTTGATTGAATTCATCGGGCCCAGCACCGGCGATCCCGGGTTTTCCCAACGCCATTAACAGCTGGCCTTCCGGACTGAACTTGAACACCTGATGGCCCTTGCCATCGCGACGCGGATCCTCCCCATCGGGACCTTCTCCGTCGCTGACCCACACGTTGCCGTCACTATCGACATGCAGACCGTGCGGACGCACGAACAGATTGGCGCCGAAGCTGGTCAGGTGATGGCCGTCCATGTCGAATTGCATGATAGGTGCCAGGTCTGAACCGACACAGTCATTGGCACCACAGCGATCGAAGACCCAGATACTGGTTTCATCGGGGTGAATGGCATAACCCGCGGTTGAACCGATTGTTCGACCGGCGGGTAACTTGAAGAATGCCTGATCGAGTGAATAGTTATCGCTGGGAGTGAAGCGGGCATCGTCTACCTGGGCTACACCCGGCACCGACAGCACTGCCAACAAAGCAGTGGTGTAGTGCATGATTTTCCGGATAACAGCCGGTGTCATAAACAGTAACGTCCCGAGTTAGTCCGGATTCACGCAGGCAAAATTGCTGGCATCGAACTCATCACCGCTGCCATCGTATTCTGCAACCTGAGGGTAGACACAAAGAGGCCTGGTTCCGGTTCGTTGCGACCCTGGCGGGTAACTGGCAATAATCTCTTCAGGCGCATTACCACTTACTACCCACTGATCGATTACATCCAGGAAATTTACTATGGACGGGCCTTTACCTCCGGCACAATGTAAGACACCCGGCATCATGTAAAGCTGGACATCGGCATTTGCCGTGGGATCGTTGGCCAAAACCTGTTCATAGTATCCGATAGTTGCATCGCCGCTAATTGCCGAGTCAGACCAACCCTGGTAGATCAAAAGCTTGCCGCCATGATCCCGGAATGCCGATAGATCCGGGTTTGTCGCATTTAGCGTGGCCGCAAGATTGGCCGCTTCATTTTGAAAATTGTCGAACTGGTAAGTGGCATAATTCCAGTCCGGGTCGTGGAACACCATGTACTTCATGATGCCGGTGCTGAACCCAAAATGGGCGTTGGGGATCGGCTGCACGCCGTTATTGCGACTCGATGACTGCGTACCACCGCTCAGCCAGGCAGACCAGCCGCCATTATCGCTCTCTCCTCCAAGGGGATAGCCATAGAAGATGGGCTTTCCCATTACATCGACCGGGCCATCATAGATTTTGCTGATTGCCGACCTTTCTGCTTGAGTGAAACACTCATCTGTATCGCCGGCCGAACAGGAAGGAAGTTCAGCGACACTGAAATCACACTGGTGTGGATTATTCAGTATTCCATCTTCGATTCCATCCTGGGCATCGCATTTGGACAAAATCATGCCTTCCAGCATTGCCTGCTCTGCCGATGAAATAATTGCTGCACTCAGATTGGTTGGATCTGGAAACATCGCTTGCTGAATCTGAATTCCCTGGGCCGCTATTCCAGACCAGCTATAGGCAGGTGCTCCTGCAACGATACCGTCGAAATCATCGGGATAGCGTTGCGCTTCAATCAGGGCCTGACCGCCTCCTCGAGAACAGCCAACGAAATAATTTCGCTCGATCTCAGCACCGTAGTAGCCGCTAATCAGCGACTTGGCATTGACCGCCGTGCGGTGTACTGCCTGATGCCCGAAGTTAACGATACGCTCCAGGTTATGCAATGCCCAACTTGCATCGATACCCTGATTCTGGTGCCCGGTGTCAGTGCCGACTGTTGCGTAGCCAGCAGCGAGTGAACCGAAGGCCAGCGAGGAATTCTGCACGCTGCCGACAAAACCACCGCCTCCACCCATGACGAATTTACCGTTCCAGTTTTCAGGGAGCAGCAATTCGAAGCGGATTTCTGTGCCAATGATTCCCGAGGCTTTGCAGTGGGGCACAGGACGAGCAACTGACTCCACTGAAGTAAAACGCACTTCGGCCAATAGTGGCAGTGAGTCTATATCGCAATTCAATTGCGCGTAACTCAAGCCTGGCAGTAAAGCAAGCAACATCAATAGTCTGGACATTTAGCTATCCTCTTTGTGGGATCGGTTGTTAGAGATCTTTCAGTGCGTCCTGGCACCTTACTATTCATAAATTACCAATCATTAATCTTCCAGTGCAAACGTAGAGAGGCTGTTACCGGAAATAACCGACACATATTGCACACCGTCCACCATGTAAGTTACCGGCGCCATCACAATCTGGCTACCAAGATTGACATTCCAGATCAATTCACCACTGCGGGCATCGATGGCATGGAAGTAACCTTCCCTGCCCCCGGTGAATAACAGATCCGATCCTGTTGTCAGCATGCCACTGTCGCTGACATCGAACTGGTTGTACGACCATCTTGCCTCGCCGGTTTGCGGGTCCATGGCCTTGAGTGAGGAGTAACCCATTTCGTTGGTCCAGTTGTTGATGGGATTGGTACGCCCGATACCGATCGTGGGCGCTTCGGGCGCGGGTGCCAACACCGAGAAGCCCCCACCGAGGAACGCACGCCCCGGAATGTATTCCGCTTCCTCGGATCGATAAATCGTGGCGTAGTTTTCCCAGGCACTGAAATAGAACAGGCCAGTACTGGGGCTGAATGAGGGTGGATACCAGTTCGTCCCGCCCTGGTTGCCCGGGTAAGTGGGCATGCCTTCCGGTTGTGGAGTGGCAATGGGCCGCCCGTTCGCATCCAGGCCACTCGACCAGTTCACCTTGACATAGGGCTTGCCCTCCAGGAACTCACCGGTGACCCGATCCAGTACATAGAAGTAACCATTACGATTGGCCCACATCATGATTTTCTTTGGCTCGCCCCGCCAGACCATGTCCGCCAACACCGGCACCTGGGTCGAGTCATAGTCATAGGGATCGTTGGGAGTGAACTGAAAGTGCCAGCTGAGCTCGCCGGAATCAGCATCCAGTGCAATCACCGAATCTGAATAGAGGTTATCTCCCGGTCGCTGTCCAGCGTTCCAGTCAGGCCCTGGATTGCCCACGCCCCAGTAAGTCAGGTTCAAATCCGGATCGAAGGAACCGGTAATCCACACAGGAGCGCCGCCGTGTTCCCAGTCATCCCCTTCCCAGGAATCATGATTCGGCTCACCGGGACCAGGAATCGTGTAAGTCTTCCAGGCTTGATCACCAGTGTCGGCTTCGTAGGCGACCACGTAGCCACGAATACCAAATTCACCGCCGCCGACTCCCACCATGATCTTGTCTTTCACCGCCAGCGGCGCCATGGTTACCGAGTAGGACAGGTTGACATCACCGACCTCCACATTCCACAGTGGCTGACCATTAACCCGGTCCAGCGCGATAAGCCGCCCATCAAGAGTACCCATGTAAACCTTGTCATCCAGGAGCGCGACACCGCGGTTATTGGCACCGCAACAAATACGGGCACCCTCTACCGGTACGTGACGATATTTCCAGAACACCCGGCCGGTTACGGCGTCTACGGCCATGACACTATTAGGCCGCTCGGTGACATACATGATGCCGTCGACAATCAGTGGATTCGATTGCCAGGCCCCGAATACCTGGTTCTGTAACACCCACTGCAGCTTCAGCCCACTGACATTGTCCGGGGTAAGCTGATCCAGCAGGCTATGACGCTGACTCATGTAACCACCGTTGTAGGTCAACCAGTTCTGCGGCTCGTCATGGGCATTGAGAATTCTCTCGTAGGGCAACTGCCCTGAAGCAGGCATCACGGCTAGCAGTGAGGCGATGCAAAAAATGTACGGCGGTATTCTCATTGGTTTCATTGCAGACCTCGTAAGCTAAGCAGGTAACCGACCACGTCGGCGACCTCGGCGCTGGAAAGCGTGGTGGGTGGTTTGCTGGGCGCCATGCTGATCTCATAGCTGACCAGGTCGGACTTCTGCAAGGAACGCAACCTCTCCTGGGAGTCTATGACCTGAACGGTATAGGTGTCCTCATTGAGTCTTCTGCCGATTATGGTCTCTTCATTCCGTGTAACGATGCGCACGGGCCGGTTTATCGGCAGGATTGCCGTAGCCGGGTCTAACAGGTTGCGCTGCAAGGAGGCCGGCGAGCGTATCGCGCCAATTTCGGAAAGATCCGGCGCTGTTCTGGGTCCGACACCATTGACGCGGTGGCAATTTGCACATTCGCCCTTGCCCTGAAAAAGCGCCTCTCCCCGCGCAGGATCACCAATGAAGATGGCCACGCCTTCCGGGTTGAAGCCAGCCCTGATGTAGGCGATCACGCCATTTAAATCCGCCTCATTGAAATTGAAAGCCGGCATCTGCCCGGCGCCGGCACCGCTGGTGACGATGCTGCGCAAGTCTTCGTCAGACTGAGCCGTCTTGAATTGGCCGAGCCGAAGGTTTACACCACCGACCAGGTCTCCCTGAGGTCCGTGGCAGAGCGCGCATTCACGGCTATAGATGCGCAATCCTGCCTGAATCGCCTGGCTGGTATATTGGTGGTCACCGAGTTCCTGGGCCAGCCCAGCGCCAGGACTTATCAGGATCAGGAGCATTCCCAGGCAGCCCATCGCCCTCAGTGCTTGGCTAATAACTCGTAAATACTTCATAGAATACGGCATCTTCTTTGAGTTTGAGGAGGTCTGAGAATAATCGGAAAAACTGATAAGGTCTATCTATCACCAATTCATCACCAATTCATCACCAATTCATCACCAATTCACCAACGTACGCACATCTCACCACATCGGCCAGTGAATCCGCGAAATACGCGCAGTCCACGTATTTCTATGCTAGAAACACTCTGCTATATTTAAGGGCTGTACAGCACAGACTCCCGCTATGTTTACCGCTAAAACTGATAACAACAGAGGTTAACCGAGATGACATTACTGAGAATCAACGCCCTGTCTAATGCCCTGATGGGACTGGTTCTTCTTGCCGGAACCTGCACCTTCTCCGCCGCTCTGGCCCAGGATAACAGCGATGGCAGATACCGTCCGGAGGGAAGAACCTTCGCGACCGCCACGGCTAACCTGTTCGATGACCGATTATATGAGGCCAGAACTTACGAGACTGGCACTGGTGTGGCTGAATTTGCCGGTGCGACAATTTTTTATCCCCTGACCCTGAGCTTTGACCTGCCGAACGGTGGCGTGGTGATGGTGCCGGGATATCGCGGCACTCCACCGGTTTATGACTGGTGGGGCCCGATGCTGGCTTCGGTCGGTGTAATCACCATGATTATCGAGACCAATACCCTGGAAGATTCCCTGGAGGCACGCAAGAATGCCTTGATCGCCGGCGTCGCATTCCTCAAGGCAGAGAACGCTAATCCTGACAGCCCGATTCGAGGCAAACTCGATACCAGCAACATCGGCATCATGGGCCACTCCCTGGGTGGTGGCGCCTCACTGCGAGCGGCAGAAACGCTCGGCGCGCAGATCAAGGCGGTTATTCCATTGACGCCTTACTGTTGTGAACTGGGCCAATCCTTCGCAGGTAATCTCAGTGGTGTCGATGTGCCAACACTGATCGTGGCCAGCGCCGAAGACACCATCGCCCCACCAGCCACTCATGCCCGCCTGCTCTACGATTCCATTAATGATGCCACCTCCAAGGTGTACCTGGAATTTGCCACTGGAGATCACATGCTGCCTTCAAATAGCGGGAAAGATCTGGGGACGCTTGGCACCTATGTATATGCCTTCCTGAAACTGCATTTCACCGATAATCAGCGTTACGGAAATTTTATTAATGGCGAGGGTGAAGAACAGTTCTCGACCTACGAAACAAACTAACTGGTAGGTCCTTCTGAATATCCAGGGCGTCGGAGCCATCACTCCGACGCCTTTTTTATTTTCCTGTCTTCAGGCAGCCAGGCGGGTAGTAAAAAATTCCAGCATCTGCTGCACGATTTCGATTGACTGTGCAGATGAGTCCAGTACATCGAAGGCATGCACACCCTGGGAATATTCGATCAGTTCCATCTTCACCTTGCGCGCCCGGCCTTCCACCACGAATGCATCGATTCCATCGTTGATCCCCGGAAATTCATCCTTGCCTGCTTTAACAACGAGCAGATCAACATTCTCCGGAAAACTGTCCCTGCCATGGTTAGGATTGGCGAAGCGGAACTGGGCGGATGCATCCTGCACCGTTGTCGAATCATTCAGGTCAAGCATGTAACCGTAATTCAGGTTCGCACAGCAAATTCCCGGCACAGAGTTCAGCAGGTGTATTGCCACAGGTACATTGCCGGAGCAGGCCCACAGCCCGATTCTGTCTGCATCAATAGCAAGCGCGTCAGCCTGGCTGCGAAGGTATTCCAGGCAAGTTACTGAAGAACGTGCGGGATCTACAGTTGCATACAGCACCGCCGCCATCCTGCTGGCGGCTATCAGTCTTGCCCAGGACTGGCAAGGAGTAAGGTCTTTCAGTTTCTTGCCCGTCATCGCTTCAAATCCGGGATCCGGGAAGCCGATGACAAAGACCACAGCAGGAAACGGGCCTGTACCTGAGTCAGGGTAAAAAATATCCAGGGATTCGAATTCTTCGCCGTACACGATGTCTTCGCGGATTTCGCCGCGATAGGGAAGGCTGTAGACCACTTCACTGGTAAAAGCTGGATTTGCAGGGGGTTGTTGCTCGGTCATGTTTGTCTCCTGGTTGAATTGAGTTCGAGACAAAATAAAAAGCCCTCGCTGTGGAAAACTGCATCCGGGCGAAGGCTCTATTCGGGTTAATCGGTTGGCGACCAATTTATGCAAGCAATGCTAGTTGCTTTGCGTGTAGCCGGTCAAGCAACGATTACAGGTGAACAGAAAACGCTAACTTTTGCTTATTCTTCCAGGATATCGATGCGGGTGACATTGTCTTCTGGATTGCGATCTATCAGCTTGTTCAATGGGTCGATACCTACAGAAACAGGTCGGGTCGCAACGGTGAATACAAAGGTCTGTGCTTCTGTGTTAACCCGTTGCTTCTCGATATGAATAATCTCTGGCACCTTGGTCTCTTCATCCCCTTCGCCCAAAACCGCGATGTCGATCAGTGCATCCATATCCACACGGGTTTCTTCACCCTGGCCATCGGCCTCGAATTTGGACGCCGCCGTGTTAATGGTTACCTCGAACCGCCCGTCCGCCAGCTCGGTGTAATGGCTGTCTTCCGCACGCAGATCATAGATAACAATTTTCTCGAACAGATCGCTAATCATCGCCTGATATTGCGGCGCTGCATGTTCGCGGATCTTGGCCAGCAGATGTCGCGTGGTTGGATAGGGCGGCCCCTTGAAACCCCATTCGGCAATAAATTCTCTGAGAATTTGGTTGACCGTGTCCTCCCCCAGGTAATCTTTTAGTGCATACAGGACCAGGCTGCCCTTGCGGTAGTGAATGTATCCCTGGCTCTCCACCAGCATCAGGGGCATTTCTTCCAATACTTCCGCTCCACGGCTGCTCAGATAGCGGTCGAGTTCGTATTTCAGGAAGCGTTGCATATGGGCCAGTCCATACTCTTTCTCCATCACCATCAGTGCTGAATACTGGGAAAGCGTTTCCGTAAGCACGGCGCCGCCCTGCACATTGGCACCGACCACCTGGTGTCCCCACCATTGATGGGCCAACTCGTGAGCCGTCACGTAGAACACATAGTCGATGGATTCCGGGTCGCGAATGTCAGCAACGAAGCCGATGGCTTCTGAAAATGGGATGGTATTCGGGAATGACTGGGCGAACGTCCCGCGCTGCCGTGGAAACTCGAAGATTCGGTACTGTCGATATTGATAGGGGCTGAAATTCTCAGTGAAATAATCCAGCGATTTCTTCGATGCCTCTAACATGCGCTCTACGTTAACTTCATGTTTGTAGTAGACTTCCAGGTCGACATCGTTCCACTTGTCACTCTTCATCTGGTAATCGGCAGAAAGGAAAGAAACGAATGGCCAGATCGGCTCATCCATCTTGTAGTGGAAATAGCGTCGACCATTCTCTTCCCATTCCCGCTCCAGGTAGCCCGGCGTCACGGCTATCTGATCACTGGATGTACTGACAATGGCTTCATAGTTGGCCCGCATTCGTGTGCCCAGTCCCACATCATGCTGACTCACGTCATCGATCTTAGCCATGCGCTCCACGGGTGGCAAGTCATAGCGGCGACGGCGGGCGTTGTCCAACAACTCAGAACCCTTGGCATAACCCGGCGTCGGAAAAGCCTCGGTATTGTTAAAGAATGTGCCGTTACTCAGCAAGCGTGTGGTGGGTCCATTGTTGACAAAGCCGGGCGTGAGCCAGTCAATGACAAAATTGACATCGAATGACTCACCAGGGCGCATTGGTCGATCGAGTTGGTAGATATAGTAGCCAAGCTCGTCATCGGCATGGGTCAGCTGCGAGCCAGGTACGTTAAACTCATCGATTGTCAGATAAGGCACTACCGTAAAATGCAGTTCTGAAATGGGGTCCGGATAATTATTCTGCAGCGTATAGCGGCCTTCGATATGGGCTTCCCGTTCTTCCGGAAACAGGTCTACCTCTGTATACAGCGAAACGATATCGGGAAACAGCAGATCTTCATACTGCTTATAGGCTTTCTCGTAATTGGCAAAACCCTCCTCAACATCCAGATTACTGCGTTTTACGTTGAGGATATTGGTGTTGTAGTAGATGAAGCGACCGCTACCGGCAAAGGCCAACAGGCAGACTGCCGCAGTTGTGGCTACCGGGGTTGTAAACCGAGGTTTGATGTTCTTCCAGCGAAATCGCCCCCGCACTTCGCTGCCGCGTTGCCACAGCAGGTGCATAGCAACCAGCAGCAGTCCACAGAACATGGCCCAATAAAATGAGAACCACACATAGGCAGCAAGATTGGGCCCGAAACCGGTAAACACGGAATAGGGAATCCCCGGTGTTGAGAACAGGTACAGGTTATGATCGAATCCCTGCTGGGGCAGGAATAGACTACCGGCAAAATAGACCACCAGGACAAACATGCCGAGGTATTTGTTGCCGGTAATGACCTGGGCAAACACCGCCAGCACACAGGTAAACCAGATGGGAATCTGGAAGAACGAGAACAGCCCGAAGAAGTACTGCAATAACTCAAAATCGTAGTAGCCTTTCAATATCTGCACCAACACCGCTGCCAGCATGGCCGCCAGTAGCATAAACGCCATCACTGCCATCAAGCCCACCAGCTTGGCAGCGATGACTACCCAGTTTGGGTAGGGCATGGAATCGAGCATCTCCGCAACACCGACACTCCTGTCCCTGCTCAGCAACTCTGACGAATAAAAGATCAGCACTACCACCAGCGGAATCGTATAAGCCCCGTTGATAATTGTAACCAGCGCGGCAGTCGTCGGATAAATGTCGGTGCCGAAAAACCCGGCCAGGCCGAAATAGGCCGTCGCAAAAACCTGGAGCATGCCAACCAACGCCATCACCAGAAAGGCCTTGCCGATGATGATGTTGTGAAACTCGATACGGACCATGGAAGTGAACTGGGTTAACTGAGCCGGAAAATCAAAGCGCCGGGCACTGCTTGCCAGGGTGTGACCCGCACTGACCGGGACTGGATCTGCTTTAGCCTGCTTTCTGACAAGCCGTTTAAACCAGCCCAACCAGTTTCGCTTGCTGGCTACGAATTCCAGCGAGAACGGAAAGAGGTAGTAGGCCGAGCCAACAAACACGGCCATCAACATCATGACAATCAGGCGGTTGTAAAGCAGGTTGCCCTCTAAAAGCATGACCTGCTGGTTCATCTCGAACGGGGTCCAGTAACGCGTGATGTCTGCCAATGCAACCTGACCGAAGGGATCCAGCAGACTGAGCAGTTGAATATCATCCGGATCCACCAGCGATGTGATAACCGAACTTATTACTACGACCACCAGCAACACGACATAGCTCGCCATCAGGCTGCGGGTGAGGGTCGCTATCAGAAATGCCAGCGTGCCCACCATCAGGATATTTGGTATCGCTAGCGCCCAGGTGGCGAACCAGTAGGCGTCGAGACGCAGCGGCCCGATGCGTTCCACATCCAGCCACGGCATAAATTCACCCAGGAGAACTCCCGCCAGGGCAATGAAGTAGACGATGAAACAGAACACCATCGCTCCGCAGAAGCGCCCGAACAGGTAATCAAACTTGGTGACTCGCGTGGTGAGGAACAGCTCGGCGACATGGTGATCGAAATCCCGCAGGATCGGGCTGGAAGCGTAGACGACTCCGGCAATCAGTGAGGTAATGAAACTGATGCTGGCGAGAACCACAATGACATTGAATGGCGAATTGATATTTACGTTGGTAATCGTGCCGCCGATTGTTACGTTGTCTGAAATCGTGGCGATAAAAGTCAGAAAAAACAACACCGACGACACCACGTAGAGCAGCGGTTGCCGGGCATGGTAGTTCAACTCGAAGCGCAGGATTTGGGCAAACATTAGCGATCAATCTCCAGAATGAGGGGCAGCGGTTCTAGGCCGCTACGCTGATCTTGTGATCATGTAGCGTGGAGAAATACACATCCTCCAGGCTTGCGCTGCTTGCCGCGAATCCATTGCTGGGATCTTTATCACTTACGATATGAACCTTGGTCTTGCCACCGACCAGCGTCGAGAACAGTACCTGGTATTCCGATTCATAGTTTGCAAGTTCTGCGCGCTCGATTATCTTGCTGTAGATCGACCCCTCCAGGCGGGCGATGACTTCATCCGGCTGTCCCTTCATCAGGATCTTGCCTCCCCCCATGATAGCCATGTCAGAGCACAGATCGCTGACATCATCCACGATGTGGGTGGAGAGAATCACCACGGTATCAGAACCGATATCAGCCAGCAGATTATGGAATCGGCGCCGCTCTTCCGGGTCGAGTCCGGCGGTGGGCTCGTCAACGATTACCAGCTGCGGATCGCCGATCAGCGCCTGGGCAATGCCGAAGCGTTGCTTCATACCACCGGAATAGGTGCTCACCGCCGTCTTGCGTGCATCCCAGAGGTTGACTTCATTAAGCAGGTGATCGACCAGTGCTTTGCGTTCATTCTTATTGACGATGCCTTTCAGTACCGCGAAATGATCCAGCATGCGCAGCGCGGAAATGCGCGGATAGGTTCCAAACTCCTGGGGAAGGTAGCCCAATATCTGGCGAAGCTGTTCTTTTTCATTGAGAATATCAATCCCATTGAGAAAGGCGCTGCCGGAATCGGCATCCTGCAGCGTCGCCAGCGTGCGCATCAGGGTAGACTTCCCGGCACCGTTCGGTCCCAACAGGCCGAACATGCCCTCGGCGATATCCAGACTGACCCCATCCAGCGCCTGCACACCGTTACTGTAAGTCTTGCTTAGATCTCTGATAGTTAACATGCTGTTTCCTTATGCTGGTGGCACAGCCAAAGCGCCGCCTACCCACCAGAGTACGCTTGTAGAGTGAATCTCACGCGGAGAATGGACAAAAGTCAGTGTAGCAATCCTTCGTTAAAAAACCCCTGCTGCTGTCTATAGCTAAGCACGTAGTTTGCCGGTAATAGTTACAGGATCCTAGTGAAGAAAATAACCTGAACCGGAGCTTGCGCTGGAAACTTTGCACAGAATCTTGCAGCAATCTGGAGAACGGGCTGGAATATATCGCAACTCACGGAATTCTTTAGCTATTTCTCCCATTTAGTAAAGACTCCCTGCGCGTAAAACGGTACAATTCCAGCTCCGTGACCGTGATAAAAATTGCCGTTGCTTTTTAAAACTCCGGGATCCTGTTCATCGCACAATGTGTACTCGTTATCGAATTTTCGCAATGGTGGCAGTTCTGGCACTAAGCCTGCTGCCTTTTCAAATACTGCAAGCACAGCTCACTGCGACCGAAGATCCCACCGACCAGTCAACCGTTGTCTATCCAGCAGACTTCTTTGCTGAATTCCTGCCGGTGTCAGCCAACGACATGCTCAGCCGCATACCTGGCATAGGCCTGGCACTACGTGGTGGCAACGGAGGTCGAGGACTGGGCTCTGGTGAGGGCGAAGTTCTGATCAATGGCCAACGCTTCACCGGCAAGAGTAACGAGGGACGCAATCAGCTGAATCGCATCTCTGCCGACCAGGTGGACTATATCGAGATTATCCGGGGTACTTCGGAAGCGCTCGATATTCGTGGTGGCGGTCAGGTAGTTAATGTAGTCCTGCTGGATACTCCCTCCCGGTCCAGTACTAGCGTTGAGCTGCGTGCCAATCACGAAAGCGATGGCACCACAGACATGGGTGGCCAGGCGTCGCTAAGTGGACAGACTGGCGATTTTAATTACCTGTTCAATGTCGAAGCCGATCCCCGCTACCGGGCGAGTGAGAGTCGAGAGTTCAGCTATGACCCGGATAACACGCTGCAGGAGTTGCGGCGCGAGAAAAGCACCCGCGATGAAACGGAATACCGGGTCAGCACGAACCTGGGTTACTCCCTTGAAAAGAGTGTCGTTCAGCTGAATGCCCTCTATGAAACCCGGGGTGACACACCATCGGATACCTACCGCGAAATTTATGACGTTCAAGACGATCTGCTGCGTATTCAGACTGAAGACAACAACAGTGAACGCACCAACTGGGAAATCGGCGGTGACTACGAATACGCATTCAATGGCGGAGGCAAGTATCGCTTTCTTTTTATCGTGAACGATCGCAAGTTTCAGTTCACCCGCAATCGTTTCGATGTGGAGAATGGCGTCGAAGACCAGAACCTGTTTCTTTCCAACACCGGTCGCGACCGGGAGCGAATCGCGCGCACTTCCTATACCTGGAATCTGAATGACAGCCAGGGGGTGGAACTCGGCATTGAGGGCGCTCAATCCATCCGGGATTCTGACCTGCGCATGGGACTGGACATTACTGGCACACCGTCCCCTGCGTATGGAAACCTGGTACCGGTGGCGATTGATAACAGTGGCTCAACTGTTGAGGAACTGCGCTATGAAACGTTTGCGGTCCACAACTGGCAGATAAATACGCGCATGACTCTGGAGAGTTCGGTAATCGTAGAAACTTCCACGATCGAACAGTCCGGTGATGTCAGCAATAGCCGGGATTTTGAATTCGTAAGACCAAAGCTTGATTACCGGTTCGACATCACGCCAACCCTGCAACTTCGTGCCGGAATCGAGAAAGACGTCTCTCAACTCAGCTTCTCTGATTTCAGTGCATCGGTTGACGGTAGTGACGAAGACCAGAATACCCAGGCAGGTAACCCGGAAATTGTGCAGGAGCAATCCTGGCGTTACGAATTAAACCTGGAGCAACGACTGCCTAACGACATCGGTGTGGTAAATGCCCAATTCTGGTATCGGGATGTGGAGGATCACATCGACAAAGTCGATGTCTCAACCAGCCCGGATGACCTGCGTTCGGCGCGGGGTAATATCGGTGATGGCAAACGTTATGGTCTCAATCTCGACATCAGTACCAGGCTGGGCATGGTGGGATTGCCTAATGCCCTGCTGACTACCGGAATCAGGCTGCGGGATTCGGAATTTACCGATCCTTTTCTCGGTATCAAACGCCGGCAACACAATAACGGTCGCTGGCAGGCAAACATGGGTTTTCGCCATGACATAACCCGTCTTGCGCTGACTTATGGGCTTAACTATTCCAATAGCTCCAACGGTAGCACCGGCAGAAAGGAAATCGATATTATCGATATCGAAGAGCGCAAGGAACAGTCCTTCCTGTCCGCGTTCCTGGAGAAAAAAGCTTTCGGCAACTTCACGTTCAGGTTAGAGTCTCGCAATATTACCGAGAGTGAGTTTTGCCGATCGCGTACCCGCTTCGTTGGCGCAACGGCGGCCGGCATCGTCGAAGAAATAGAGGACTACTGTAACGGCAACGGAATGGAACTGGCCTTCAGGGTCAGAACTACATTTTAAATAAGAGTATTCATGGTCAATTTGAACGACAAAGAGTGGCAGGTCCTGAATTTTTTCAGAGTGCAGTTATCTCCCTGCCTGACCGCCCTGAGTCTATTGGTATTCTCCTCCTGTACTGCTATTGCCACAGGCCCGGCTGTCAACAGCGGCTCTGACCTTGACCCGGAACCACCCGAGAGCTTCACCCGCGGTCTCATCCCTCAGCGCACACCGGTGCCACTCTATCCACTGCGCGCCAGAAACGTTGGCATCGAAGGCTGGGTTATGCTGACTTTTACGGTGAATGAAGATGGCAATGTTGTAGGTAACACCATTGAAACGATAGACGAAGAACCCGAAGGATATTTCGAACTCTCTGCAATCAATGCCGCGCGCCGCATGACCTTTGAGAACACGCAGGGTGAGCCGATAGAAGATGTCCGTTACGTGTTTCGCTACGAACTGCAAGAGGAAAACTCGATTCTGGTTGATCCGCCTTCTGAAGAGATCGAATACCGTGAATTGATTTCCATGCGTTATATCACTCCCAACTATCCCGAGGTCGCTCTTGAGTTAAGAATCGAAGGGCACGTGGAGGTCAGCTTTACGGTAACCACTACTGGCGCCGTTGAAAACATCCGCATTCAAGAAAGTGAACCGCCGGGCGTATTTAATGAAGCCGCCATAGCGGCCGCCTCGAGACTCCGTTACGAACCCAGGATTGTTTTCAACGCGCCGGTTAGAGTAGATGATGTCAGGTACCGGTTCGTTTGGGAGTTGCAAGACTGATCAAGCTGGGTATGCCCTCCACTGGTAGTAAATCAGGAACCCTGGTGATGAAAAAAATCCTGTTATTCCTGCTTGCTCTTGGTCTGGTGACCACACCACTGCTTGCCGCTGAAATCAGTTCCGCCGACTACGATGCTGCAGATGGTTTCGAATTAATTACCCGCGACGATGGTCTGGCACTAAGCTGGAACGCGCCCGAAGGAAAAGCCTACCTGGACCTGCAATTCATTGCGCGGCGTGGCAACAACCCCTCTGCTCCCCTGATACGTGAGATTGGACTCGACGGCGTGGCCGCCCTGAGCGGGGTCGATCCCAATTATCTGTTCTGGGTGGGAGAGCGGGACCTGGAACTACGCGGCGGTTGGGAAATCTTCTTCGATCGGGTGCCAACCCGGCCTTACTCGGTCGAGAAAGGCTACCTGATACCGGGCACCGTAAATGTCTCAACAGACGGCGGGCGCGCCACCATTGAAATTGAGGGTCTGAACAGCACCCATTTCTCAGGCTCACTCGCCTTCATTCTGTATCACGACAGCCCGTTCGTGCATATGGAAGCGCGGGTATCCACCGAGCGTCCGGCGACGGCGTTCCTCTATCACGTAGGCCTGGCCAAGCCCGATATCACTGATCATCGCCTGGAGTGGATCGATTCCCTGGAAAATTCCCACTCGATTGAGGCCAGGGCAGAAACTGCGAACGTCTATCAGACCCGTTACCGCAGCATGGCGCTGGCTTCAGATAACGGTTCACTGGTGATCTCGCCCTTCCCGCACCAGTATCTGTACCCCCTGGATTTCGCCGACAACTTTGGCTACAACTGGGCCGGCAACGAATACCTGGACATGATCGATGGCTTCGCCTGGGGCGTAAGACAACCGCCAATGGGCGATCGTCGCTACGTGCCCTGGGTCAATGCCCAACCTGGCAGCTTACAGAAGCTGGGCGTCCTGCTCTTCGTCTCCAGGCAATCCGGCCTGGAGAATCTCGAAATTGTGAAGCGCTATACGCGCAGCGATACATTTAAACCACTGCCGGGTTATAAGACGCTGAGCAGTCACTATCATCACGAACATTCTATGGACTTTATAACCCGGAAACTCCAGCAGAATACTTCTGGAATTCCAGCCGGGCTGGAAGATCCGGACTTTGTAAAATTCTTCAAGCGCATGGGCGTGGACATGGTACATATGGCCGAGTTTCATTTCGGCGCCACTCCTTCACTGGATACCGCGGAGCGGTTGGCACAACTGGATATCATGCACCAGGAGTTCGCACGCCTGTCCAGTGATGACTTCCTGCTGATACCTGGTGAGGAGCCAAACGTACATTTCGGCAGCCACTGGTTAAGCCTGTTTCCGAAACCTGTTAACTGGGTGTTAAACCGCAATAACGACCAGCCCTTTGAACAGAAGATCGACGGTTTTGGCACGGTCTATCATGTTGGCAGTGCGGCTGATGTGCTGGCATTGCTTGAAAAAGAAGGCGGACTGGCCTGGACTGCCCACCCGCGAGTGAAAGGCTCGACCGGCTTTCCCGATAATTACCGGGATACTCCGTTCTTTGTCAGCGATCGCTTTCTCGGCGGTGCCTGGAAGGCAATGCCAGCGGATTACTCCCGTGACATGCTGGGATGGCGCGTGCTGGATCTGGAAGACGACATGGCTAACTGGGGTAATCGAAAATACCTATTGGGTGAAGTCGACATCTTCAAGATCTACGCGGATTATGAACTCTACGGCACCATGAATGTCAACTACCTGAAGATGGATGCAATACCTCGCTATACAGACGGCTGGCAACCCGTTCTCGACCGCTTGAGCAACGGGCAATTCTTCGTCACAACCGGCGAGGTGCTGATTAGCAATTTCCAGGTCGGCGGTCGGCAGAGTGGTGAGACCCTGCCCGCTTCAATGGACCGGCGTGCTATCAACCTGGATACGACTCTGGAATGGACCTATCCCCTGGCCTATATGGAAATCGTTTCCGGCGATGGTTTAACAATTTACCGGCAGCGCATCGACCTGGCGGACACCCGGGAGTTCGGCGCAAAGGCTCTGAGCTTCACGAGCAATCTCCGCGATCGAAAATGGGTGCGCATCGAGGTGTGGGATATTGCTCGCAACGGGGCGTTTACGCAGCCAGTGTGGCTGGACTAGTAAATTACTGAAGGCGCCGTCGGCCGCAAGCCTGCTCGAGTTTTTTGGTGAGTTTGGCACAGACCCGACAATGTAATTGTACACATCATAGAGTAGCCTGGTTGAGGTCTGGAGGATAAGTCATGAACACTATAAAGAGAAGCATGAACAAGATGAGTAAATGGTTATTGCTTTTAGGCTGGGTGCCTACCCTGGCAGTTACGGGTTATCTGTTTGTGCAGACTGAAACGGTCAATGCGGCGGCGGCACGCAAACCGATCATGGTCTCGCGCATCTATACCGGCGCCGATGGGCAGACCCATGTCAAAGAATACGAAGTTCCGCTGGCTCCTGCGCAGGCAGGATCAACCACCGATCTCTCGGCGATCCAGGCCGCGGAAAGCATTCAGTTTCGACGCACCTCATCTGAGTATTACCTGCCCTTTCACAACGCGCCGCGTCGCCAGTACGTGATTACCTTAAGCGGCGAGAGCGAGGTAGAATTCGGTGATGGCACCAAAGTGCGCCTGTATCCCGGGCATATTTTGCTGGCCGAAGACACTGAGGGCCAGGGACATATATCCAGGGCACTGGGAGACGAAGACAGGCTGTCGATTTTTGTAGCGCTAGAGTAACGGCCTTATCAAAACCGATTCACCAATTCAATAAAGAAAGGGACTGAGGACTGAAAACAGATGACCATTGACGAGTTGGGCTCATTAGGCGAATTGATTGGATCCATTGCAGTAATTCTCACTCTGATTTATCTGGCGTCACAAGTACGGCAAAGCAATGTTGCAAGCCTTGTACTAAGCAACCAAGCTATCTATAAAAAATACTCAGACTTTATGAAGGCGCTGTATACCAATCAAGAGGTATTCGATGTGTGGGCGAGAGGCAAAGCTTCGTATTCAACCTTGTCTGAGCAAGATGCCACGAATTTTCAACTGATTATGTATGATGCATTTGGCAACTGGCACGAACAATGGTATCAATCCCATTGCGGGGTTACTGACGAGACACAGTTTCATCGAGTCAAATCAGGAATTCGCGGCGAGCTCAGAAGCCCAGGGGTTCAGGAAGTTTGGGGGAGATTCGAGAAATTCCGACTGATTGATGAGCAGTTCGAGAGATTTGTTCGAGAACAGATAGACTCGGTGAACGCGAGTCGTAATAGTTGAAAACCGATTTGGTGTTTTCATTGAGCAATCCTGGCGAGAGAAAGTGAAAAGCAGAAGATGAAAAAAATTAAGCGCATAACACCATTACTTTTCCTGACGCTGCTTGGTTGCAGTTCCAGCATACCTCCTGAATACGGCATGGTCGATTGGTCATTCATTAACAACTCCGGGGGTAGTCTAACCCTGGTGGTCTATGACAAGGTATGCAGGCGCACCTATTTCCGGGTCCAGTTATCCAGATCTGGTGAGACTGCCATAGAGACTTGTGCAACCAGTGATGACAAGGCCGATATCAGATATCGGCAAGCCGGTTATGACAAAGGTGACTATCCCTGGGTGGATATGCGAATGAATCGCGATCAGAGCCTGCTTGTCAGGTAAATCAATCAGATAACACACTTCGCCGTCGCAGGCCCTGTTGACCTACTTTGTAATACAAAGTAGACTCGCCCTCATGCCTCAAACAGACAATCTGCACCGCTTGAACGAGCGCGCCGAGGTGGATCTCCAGCTGATCCGCTCAATGATGCAACGCCGGGTAAAAGTGGTGCCAATGCCGGGCTGGGGCATCTTTGCCATCGGCCTGATCGGCCTGATCACCGCCTACTTCACACGCAATCTGCAATCGATAGACTGGATCGCCGCCTGGGGTATTGCTGCGATAGTCGCGGTATCGGTTGCCCTGCTCATTTCCAACTGGCATATCCACCAATCCGGCAAATCGATCTATGTAGGCAGCTATAATCGCTTCTGGCTGAATTTGTTGCCGGGATTTTTCAGCGCCGCGTTGTTGAGCGGCCTGCTGATCGCTCTCGACCACCCCGAGTTTCTCTCTGCACTGTGGCTGTTACTCTATGGCGTGGCCGTCAGCGCCGCCGGCAGCCATTCGATTCCTCTTGTACGCTGGATGGGTGCGGCGTTTCTGCTCCTGGGTACCGTCTCGGTATTCTTCCCATCGCAAAACCTCGACATGGCACTGGGCTTCGGCGGCCTACATCTTTTGTTCGGCGTGTTAATTACCAGAGCGAATGATGACTAAAGCGGCGAGCCAGCGAAAAGTCAATGCTGCCCTATCAGCCATCAAGAGCATCAATGGCAATGACCAACGCGAGGGAGTGAATCGTCTCATCTATGAGCGTGTGCGTTTGTCGCTGATCAGCATCCTCGCCGTAGAAGACTCGGTAAGCTTCAGCGAATTGAAATCCATGCTGGACACCAGTGATGGCAACCTGGCCATGCATGCACGCAAACTGGAAGAAGCTGGTCTCATTCGCTGCAAAAAAATTACCGGGCAACACCAGCCACGCACCGAATACACAATCACAGCCTCTGGCAGAAGATCGCTGGAAGCCTACCTTAACCATATGGAAAAACTGGTTAACTCCCTGAAGTAGGGATCCTATGACATCGCCATCATCGATTAGAAAACATTGGCCAATCTACTTTGTATTGCAAAGTATAATCAGGCTCACAGGTATACTAATCGACTACATCTGCTTAGATTTCGCTCTGAATAAAGTCGCTGCTTTGCTGTTCTTTGCAATGACCTGGACTTCAAGCCATTCCGTCATTTTGACAACCACGAGGAGCTAGACATGACAAGTAATGTTGTAACAACGTCCCTGGCAGACCCCGTCAAACTCGAATCCCTCTACCACCGCGACCCGGCTACATTCGTCGCGCAGTTATACGAAGCGCTTGAGAATCATCCGCATTCACAGATCCTGAAATTTTGGCGGGCTCGAGTGGAGTTTCAAAGCAAGTCCTTCTCGAAAGCCGGCTTCACTGTATCGCAGCTCTTGCAGTTGTTGCTGCTGTGCCTCACTGCCAGCCTGGCTGTGAGGCTGCCTGCGTTGTTGCCAGTCTCGGAAGAATGGTACTACCCGCGCGTGCTACCACTGGTTATCGGTAGTGCGCTGATTGTCTATTTTGCCTTGCGAGACACTCTGCCCTTGCAGATCACGAAAGCCATTCTCGGAATTGTCATTGTTACAACGACTACAGTATTACTGCTACCGGATAATTTGAACTCGTCATCGATTGTAATGGCACTCCTGCATGCACCACTGGTGATGTGGTGCGCACTCGGTCTGGCATTCTGCGCCGAAGATTGGCGCTGTAATGACAATCGTCTTACCTTCCTGCGCTACAACGGTGAGCTATTCATTTACACGATGCTGATACTCGCAGGTGGACTGGTGTTGTCACTGCTTACTATGGGTTTGTTTGAGCTGCTCAACCTGTCTATCGAGGAATGGTATATGCGCAACATCGGGCTGGCCGGGTTCATCTCGGCGCCCATCGTCGCCACCTTCCTGTTCGATAGAGTGCTGGGGCGTAACAGCCGACTAGCCACACTTATTGCCAATGTATTTACCCCGCTATTCCTGGTGATGGTAGTCCTCTACTTGCTTGCCATGGCGATCGCCCAGAGCAGTCCGTATACCGACAGAAATTTCCTGATTCTCTTCAACGGCCTGTTGTTGCTGGTACTGGCCATGACAATTTTCTCCATTTGTGGAAGAAACTCAGACAGACCATCAATGCTTGCCGATGCAGTAAATCTCGGACTAATCGGTGTCACCTTGATTGTGAACCTGGTGGCACTCAGTGCCATCGTGTACCGCCTGTCCGAATGGGGGTTGTCGCCCAACCGGGTGGTCGTCACCGGAGCTAATCTGTTGATCTTCACGCACCTGATCTGGATCTCCTTCAGCTATCTGAAGTTACTCCGGGGCAGAGCCGAATCCGAGGACTTAACCAGAGCGGTAACTCGAATGTTACCCGCCTATGGTGTGTGGGCCGCGTTTGTGATGGTGGGGATACCGCTGCTGTTTGAATAATGGGGTCAGGTCTCCAATTTAACAGGCGAATACAACTGAAAGCACAGTAAGGAGATTAGTGTATGAACGCACATAGTAAATCAGACAATTCAATGCAGAAGGGAAATACTACCTACCGATACTCCCTCGCACTAGCGTTGGCATCCTCAATCTTCCTGCTCGTACTGATCGGTGCCGTTGGCGTTATCGGGGTTGAGGGCGACCGCTTCGACCTAGTCTATTTCGGGGTGGTCGCGATCGGCATCGTTGCTGCCATCATCACGCGCTTCCGACCTCGTGGTATGGCCATAGCGCTGTTCTCGATGGCAACTGCTCAGGCTCTGGTCGCTGTGATGGCGCTGATCATCGGAAAACAACACGTCGAGGTCAGTTCCGTGACCGAGATCCTGGGCCTGAATGGATTCTTTGTCGCACTGTTTCTCGGCCCGGCCATGCTGTTTCTGAGGGCAGCGCGAGAATCAGTAGATGCATCAAAAACAGAGAGAGATTGACAAAACAGAAAGCGGCTAGGTTCAGGGGGCAGAGAAATTTCTCGGTACTGCACCACTGAGACTTTTTAAGAAACTGAGCAGTTCTGCCAGTTCCTGGACCTGCAAGTTTCGACCAGGCTACACAGTCGCCATAACACCCACTGCGTGCCGAGGCGGCTTACCGAACCATCATGAAAACTGCGTGCAGTGTTTGCCACAATGCGCAGCGGTTGTACCCTAAACACATCGCGATCTTCCGGATTGCCTGACAGGGTCATCAAGCCAACATCTTCTGGGTTCGAGCCAGTAAGCACGCGGAAGTCTTCCAGTACACCAAAGCGCTGCAGGCTGTTACCACCCAACAATGGTCCGTTGTGACAAGCGGCGCAGCCAAACCGGATAAAGTGTTGTAGCCCTATTTTTGCATCTTCACCCAGTGCCGTTTCCACACCATCCAACCATTGATCGAATGCAGCCGGAGTACGCAGGCTACGCTGGTTAGTCTCAAGTGCAAGGCTATAGTTTTCGGCAGTGACCGGTTCTTCAGCAGCAGGAAATGCCTGCCGGAACAATTGCGGATAAGGCGATGTCATCAACAGCGGGAAAATATCTTCCCGGTTGCTGAAGCCCATCGAGCCAGTGATCGAACCCAGCGCCTGTGCGGTACCTGATGCCCTGTCCCCCAGCCAACGCAAGCCGGCAGTCGCTGCCTGGGCATTGAATACGGTTTGTGAATGACGCCTGGTTGGTCGGCCTCGCGCATCCCGGGATACGCGTCTGGAGTCGGCGCCCATATTGGCAACCAGGTGACAACTGGCGCAGGCAACTTCGCCACTTGAGGACAGATCCGTGTCCCAAAACAGCACCCGGCCTAATGCCACGACCGGGTCGTTGATTTCCGCCTCTGTGACCGGTGCCAATACGCCAAACAGCGCATTAGCCTGGGTGCGCAAGGCGTCGTCGGCTGCCTCGGCCAGGCGTAGTAGCAACAGCAGAAGGCAAACAAATGTCAGCTGCACTGTCCTCATTGTGGGTACCTGCTTCTCACTCGAATCCTGATTACTGCTGCGGTTGAGTCTGGCGAGCAAAGTGACAGACTAATCTTTTGTTGTAGAGTAGTTTCCAGTTTCTATACACTCACAAGGTCGAGACTGTTGCAATCTACATGACAAGAATCTGGACTATGGCTTTAATTGTCAAGCCGGGAAAGCAAACCCATCGGTGCTGCCTATCTGATCAGCACCTTATGCGGAGACTCCCATGAAAAAAGCATTTTTGACAATCCTGTTTCTGTTCTTAAGCAGCACGACCATGGCTGCAGAGAATCTCGACGTTAGTTGGCAGGTTTTTGCCGATTGCGCCGCAGGCTATGTTGGGAATTGGAAAAGCAGACAAGCTGACCCTGAACGCGGGCCCGAAATGAGTGCAGTCATACTCGAAATAGCAGCCGACTACGAAGCAGCCGCATTGAAGGCCATGGGCGGTGCTGAAGCTGCGGCGAAAACCATTCGTGCGTACATCGAGGCTAATACCGATCGCTTCGTCACTATGGACAAGGCCGGTGAACTTAATCGTTTTCTGGAGGAATGCCCACAGCCGTATGATTAGAGCCGTCTTTTATTCGAGCGCAAAACAAAGTGGGACCCAAGGATTAACATAATCTCTCAGTCTCTTGTTCCCTCGCCTACTTATATCAGGTAACTGTATAGGTAACTAAGGCAGAGTCATGACTTCCATGCCTTGAAGTGCCATCAAAAACCAGAGTTCCTCGGCCTTCCAATGCCGGGCTTACAGTAAACACTGCTGCAGCAGTGTGAGATGTGCCAGCACTGGCCGGCGTTACCAGAACTAAACTTCCAGCATTAACGACTGTAATATTGCCCTGGCTGCGTTTTGCATCTCTCACCCATCTTGGAAATGGCGTATACATCAAATGTGCTGAAACAGTAGCAGTAGTAGCAGGGTTTAATGTCAGATCAACCGATGTCGGCGTTACTATGACATCACTCCCTTTTCTGTTTGCCACCAAAACTAAAACCACCAGAACTAAGCCGATTACTACTACAATTTCCATGGCTAATTCACCTCGATAAGAATGTATTGGGTATCCATTGTCTCATCGGCATTGTCTGGCTCGCAGCTTGTGAAATCAAGAGAAAGGGAAGCAAAACTTGTTCCCAGGAGTCACCCAAGAAGTAACAAAAATCTAAGGGGTTAGATCAAAAGGGTCAGAGAAATTATATTCTTTAATAAAGCCTTAGCAAGGCAACAAAAAGGGGCTCCGCCGAGCCCCTTTTTGTTTTTAACTGTCAATCAATAAATCAGTCAATTGGCTCCAGCCGTACGATAGCCGTAGTCTCGAAATTGCCTCTTCCGCCACCGTTGCCATCTGAAACAGCGATGTAAATATACCCATCCGGGCCCTGCCGCACATCACGAAGCCGACCCATGCCATAGGCCAGGGTTTCTTCCACGATCACGCTACGGTAATCGTCGCTCATATGCAGGCGGGCGAGTTGCTCCCCGACCAGGGCACCGGAAATGATGCTGCCATACCACATCGGGAACTTATCGCCGGTATAGACCATCAGGCCGGAAGTGGCAATTGACGGTACCCAGAAATGGGTGGGTTGGGTCATGCCTTCATGGCCGATGCCGGCGTGAATGGGGCTGCCGGTCGAACCATAGTTAACGCCGCGGCCAATTACTGGCCAGCCATAATTTTTCCCTGGCTCGATACGGTTAATCTCGTCGCCACCCTGGGGTCCGTGTTCGGACTCCCATAGATCACCGGTTTCCGGATGTATTGCCAGACCTTGTGGGCTGCGATGCCCATAGCTCCAGATTTCCGGAAGCACGTCACTTCGACCGACGAAGGGATTATCACCGGGAACGCTGCCATCATCATTCAGGCGAATAACAACTCCCTGGTGATTAGTCAGATCCTGAGCCGGATGAATTGTCAGATCTCCAACCGAAGGTGCCTGGCGATCCCCGGCTGTCAGGAACAGGTAGCCGTCGGCATCGAAGACCATCTTGCCACCGTAGTGTCCGAAACCGAGTGCCTGGGCAGTGAAAATTTCCACTACATTGGTTAGTTGGTCATTTTCGAAACGGCCACGGACTATCGCCGTGGATGAACTGTTCCCGACAGGCTTGGCAAAGCTCAGGTAAACCCAGCGGTTCTCGCTGAAATTCGGATGCGGCAATACTTCAAATAGCCCACCCTGTCCCTGGTACAAAACCTCGGGTACACCCGGGACTGCTTCCGGAAGAAGTCGCCCGTCTCGAACGATTCTCAAGCGGCCAGGCTTTTCCGTAACCAGCATGTCACCATTCGGTAACCAGGCCATGGACCAGGGTTGCATCAACCCCTCGGTAACCGTTACCACTCGATAATCATGGTGAGCGGCGTAATAAATATCGGACTGCGCACTGGCCGTAACGGCGGCAGTCACCAGGACACTGGCAGCAACAAGTTTTAACAAATTACGAAACATGGTTTTTTTCCTCTCTAGTTCTAATGCAGGTTCACACAATGGGCGAAAAACTTCCAAATCTTAAGGTCGCTCATTCTACAGACCTTTGGATCAAAGGGGTCAGAGTAATTTATTCTAGAATCTAGTCGCAGTTGCCCAGGCAGAGCAAATCAAATTACTCTGACCTTGAGATATCCCCAAAAATTTTTACCACTGCTAGATTTGTTTTGTCTTGAATTCAACTCATAGGAAGCACACGGTAACGGGGCGTTCCAGCGAGCAATCTCGGCCAAGGGCCCGTGAGTAAGGAATATCCCTGTTGCTGTGGGCGATGAGGCGACTTGTCCAGGCCAGCCGCCAGGGGCTGCGGTATTATTTGCTCACGGACCTGCGGTCCTGATTGTTCGCAAACAACACCCCACCCCCGGGCTCGAGTAGTTGAAATTCAGCGGTTCCAACACCTTCCAAGCCTGCAGAAATCGCTCAGAACAAGCTAACCCAATAAGTTAATTCGACATTTTATGGGGATATCTCAGACTCTGACTCGTTTGATCCGATAGATAAAATTCAACAACGAAACAAAAAAAGGGACTCAAGAGTCCCTTTTAATGTTGAACCTCGACTCTTCACTTCAGTCAGCCGGCTCCAACCGAACAACTGCAGTCTCAGCACCCTGGCGATCTGAAATGGCCAGGTAAATATAACCATCTGGTCCCTGTCGCACATCGCGAATGCGACCCATGCCATAAGCCAGGGTTTCTTCTACAATCACGCTACGGTAATCCTCGTCCAGGTCCAGACGCGCGAGTTGCTCTCCGGCCAGTGCCCCTGAAAATATGTCGCCATACCACATGGGGAACTTGTCACCCGTATAGACCATCAAGCCCGACGCGGCAATTGACGGTACCCAGAAATGCGTGGGTTGCGTCATGCCTTCCTCACTGATACCCACATGGATTGGTCTGCCGAATGCCCCATAATTCGCGCCACGGCCAACTACAGGCCAGCCATAATTATTGCCCGGTTCGATCCGGTTAATCTCATCACCACCCTGGGGGCCGTGCTCAGACTCCCAAAGATCGCCCGTTTCTGGATGAATCGCCAGACCTTGCGGGCTACGGTGTCCATAACTCCAGATTTCCGGAAGTACACCGCTGCGGCCGACGAACGGATTGTCGCTGGGTACCCGGCCATCATCATGCAGGCGGATAGTGACTCCCTGGTGATTGCTCAGATCTTGCGCCGGATGGGCGGCCAGGGCGGCCGCATCTCCAACAGGAGGCGCCATGCGGTCACCAAGGGTAAGGAACATATAACCGTCATTATCGAACACAATCTTGCCACCGTAGTGTCCGAAACCGGTGGCCTGAGCAGAGAAGATCTCCACTACATTGGTAAGCCGGTCGTTTTCAAGCTGCCCCCTGACTACGGAAGTGTTTGAGCTGCCCCCAATTGGCTTGGAAAAGCTCAAGTATACCCAGCGGTTAGCGCTGAAATTCGGATGTGGCACCACATCAAACAGCCCACCTTGACCCTCATAAAATACCTCTGGAACGCCCGGAACTGCTTCTGGCAGAAGCTGTCCATTGCGCACGATTCTCAAGCGCCCAGGCTTTTCCGTAATCAGCATATCGCCACCCGGCAGCCAGGCCATAGACCAGGGATGTACCAGGCCATCAACAACCGTCACTACCCGATAATCATGGTTGGCTGATGATCGGACATCGGACTGTGCACTGGCAGTAAATGCGGTGGTCACCAGCAAGCTGATAGCGGCGAGCTTTAACAAATAGCGAATCATAGTTTTTCCTCTCTCATTTCCAATCAGGGACAGATTTATCGAGTCTATCTAAGTACACAGCGAATAAATAGCCGCTTGCGGCAGAATTAGATGCAGTTGATTTCATCCCTGATGGGTGCTTCTAGTGCACGGTCCGGATTAAACCATTGGGCACAGTAAATAATTCCTGAATCAGTTCTGGCGAAAGCTTTTTTCGATGAATCACTGTTAGTGACTTTTCCAGTTACAAAGAATTACAAATCTGCCCGTTCATCCTACGTTAAGCAGTTGATATTACAATGGGTTTTCTGGATAAGTTAAAGCCTCGGACTTGCTTGTGGGAAAGAGATTGCTTATCCTCTCCTTCCCGATCCCAGGCAACTTTTACACCTTCTAGATGTCCACCTGGTGTGGCCTCGGAGGCCGGATGGTGCGTTCGACTCGACTACCGAGTGCGCACGAATTAGGGACGTCATATCTGGAGAGTCGAAGATGGTATTAAGCAAGCGATTGATTTCGTCATTCATCGTGAGTATCGGCACCCTTGGCTGTGCCTCAATGGCGTGGAGCCAGTCCGGCACCAGTGTATACGAGGGCGATTGGCCGGATTATCACGGCGATATGTTTGCTCAGCGCTATTCACCACTCGACCAGATTAATGCAGAGAATGTTGGCTCACTCGAGCTAGCCTGGCGTTTTTCCAGTGCTAACTTTGGGCCCACTACTGATTTCAATAACCCGTCGACACCAATTGAGGTGGACGGCGTGTTATACGCGAATATAGCCAGCACTCGCAACGTGGTGGCACTGGATGCTACCAACGGCCAGATTTTGTGGCTGTGGCGGCCACAGGAAGGCGAAAGATTTGATGAGGCGCCGCGCAAGGGTGCTGGCCGTGGAGTAGCCTTCTGGCGTGATGGTGACACGGCACGGGTTATAGACGTCACCCCCGGCTACCACCTGGTTTCACTGGACGCCAAGACCGGCATACCAGATCCGAATTTCGGCAACAATGGCATCGTGGATTTATTCGTAGGTCTCAGAAATGCCGATGATCCCAGATTTCCCTACCCGGATATCGGAATTTCTGCAGCGCCCTTCGTCATGAATGACGTCATTGTCGTAGGAGCCGCACACAGGGTAGGTATGCGGCCGCGCTCCAAGGCTAATGTCAAGGGCGACATCCGCGGTTTTGATGTGCGCACCGGTGAACTTCTGTGGACCTTTCACACAATTCCTGAACGGGGTGAAGTGGGCTTTGAATCCTGGCTCGATAGTGGAATTGAATTCACCGGTAATTCTGGAGTCTGGGCGCCCCTGTCAGGCGATCCGCAACTGGGCCATGTCTATCTGCCGGTAGAATCGGCAACCGGTGATCGCTATGGAGGTGATCGGCCCGGTGACAACCTGTTTTCAGACTCCATCGTCGCACTGGATATTCGCACCGGCGAGCGCCAGTGGCACTACCAGTTAACCCACCACGACATCTGGGACTGGGATATTCCTGCCGCGTCGGTTCTGACTGATTTGCCCAACGGCCGCAAGATTCTTATGTCAGTGACCAAGCAGTCCTGGGTCTATACCTTCGACAGAGAAACCGGCGAGCCGATCTGGCCTATCGAAGAGCAGCCCGTTCCTGCCGGCGATGTACCAGGTGAGTGGTACGCACCCACACAACCAATTCCTACCCGCCCTGCGCCTTTTGATCGACAGGGTTTCACCGAAGCTGATTTGATCGACTGGACGCCGGAAATTCGCGCGTTAGCATTGGAGGCCATCGAAGGCTTTCGTCTCGCCCCAAGCGTGTATTCCCCCCCATCACTGGCGGATGCTGCAGATGGTACACGAGGTACTCTGAGTTTGCCCTCAGCCACCGGCGGTGCCAACTGGGAGGGCGCTGCCATCGACCCGGAGACCGGGATTCTCTACGTCCCTTCGCGGACCGCCCTGGCAGTTATGACATTGGATACTGATGAAAATTCAGACCTCGCTTACAGTGCGTCCTTCGGCGTGCGCGTACCGCGAGTGCAGGGCCTGGAGATTGTTAAGCCGCCCTATGGCCGGATAACGGCGATCGATATGAACTCTGGCGAGCACCTCTGGATGATCGCCAACGCCGACACACCGGACAATATTGCCAATAATCGCCTTCTTGAAGGTGTCGATCTTCCCCGTACTGGCGTACCAACCCGGGCAGGAATTGTACTGACCAAGACCCTGCTATTCGTTGCTGAGGGTACCGGTGGCCCCGGAGCCAGTCCCGTTTTTCGAGCCGTCGATAAACAAACCGGTGAAATCATCGCCGAGATTGATTTGCCAAATAATCAATCCGGGTTACCGTTCACCTACGAGCACGACGGTAAACAATACGTGGCCATGTTCGTCGCTGGCGGTGGCCAACCCGCTGAGCTGGTGGCCTATGCCCTGCCGTAATTTTTATAAGGAGTAATTTCAATCATGCGAACTTTTTTGAATCGAGCTCTATCAGGGATAGCGCTGTTAATCATCGGTCTGCCGGCGAATGCCGCTATGTGGGTACTTGATCCGGGACTGTCCCAGGTCATTTTCCAGTATTCCTACGGAACCGATCCCTACGAGGGTCGATTTTCGAATGTTGCCGCTAAATTTGATATTGACCCGATGCGCCCGGGTAGCTGTAGTTTCGACGTAACCATCCATATCGAAAATATCGATGTGGATTCTCCCGAAGTCCTGGATTACTTACTCGATTATGAGTTGTTCGACGTGGACACGTGGCCAACTGCCAGCTTTAAGGCGGAGAAATGTCGCTTAACAGGCGTTACTTCGTTTGACTCTGACGGCACCCTGACCATCCGCGATCAGACCAAGCCCATGACTTTTCCGTTTGAGCTGGATATCGAAACCTGTGACGGACAGGTCTGTTTTCATCTGTCCAGTGAAGTGACCATTAACCGCCTGGATTTCGGCGTTGGCCAGGGCTATTGGGCGAACACGGCAGAGGTTCCAAACGAAGTGGTTGTAAAAGTAGACGTCTACGCGCTCCAGCAGTAGTGAAAGGGTTGTCCCAAGGTAAATTCAATGTATCCAAATTTATTCTCTAAATACCATCGGTTCACACTAATGCTGGTCTGTTCAGCCTTACTGGTTTCTTGTGACCGCATACTGACACCTGATTTCGAAACTGAAATAACCGAGGTCAAGGCCGGGCAGTACACGCTGGATCCAGATCATGCGACGGTGTTGTGGAAGCTGAATCATTTGGGCTTTTCTACGTTTATTGGCCGATTTAATGATATCGCTGCTTCCCTGGATTTCGATCCGGAAAATATTGAAAACTCCAGCCTCGAAGTTGTTATCAATACGGCTGGACTGGATATCAATAATCCTGAATTCGAAGAGGAACTGCGCGGAGACAATTGGTTCGATGTGGAGAACTTCCCACAGGCAGTCTATCGAACAACTTCGTTCGTAGAATCAACCGGCGAAAATTCATTTGTGTTTGCAGGGGACCTGACCTTACTGGGTACCACGGCTCCGGTGAATATCAATGTCAATTTTCACGGCGGTGGCCGCAATTTTCTGACGCGAAGCAATACCCTGGGTTTCTCGGCTAATGCTACTTTTCTGCGCTCAGAATTCGGTATGGCACGCTTCACCAGTTTCGGTGTAGGTGATGAGATCGAATTAGAAATCCATGTTGAGTTTATGGAAAACTAAATAATATTTCCTGACACACAAATCAGGCGTTCGAACAAAAACCCTCAGCCCGGCGGGCGAGGGTTTTTTTTATGCCTATCGATAATCCTTCTGTGGTGCGGCGGGTCGATCAGAGCTATAAAGGAAGGTTGCTGCTGTTGAATGACAGGACCGAATCGACGAGAGAGGCCATGAGCGGAGCAAAACAGGACGCATACCACAAGATCCACCTGGCTCCAGCAAGCAAGCCGAGTAGCTGCCCGATCGATCATGATTTTACTCCGTTTAATGCCGACTACCTGGAGAATCCTTATCCTCAACTGGAAAGATTTAGTCAGGAGCAACCGATTTTTTATTCGGAACAGCTGGGTTACCTGGTACTGACCCGCCACCAGGACATTCTGGAAGTGTTCAAGAACTCTGCAGTGTTTTCCTCTGAAAATGTTCAGGATCCGGTTTTTCCAGTGTGCCCGAAAGCGGCCGAAATTTTGGCGGTCGATGACTATAATCCTGTCGCCGTCATGTCTAACCGACAACAACCCGACCACACTCGAATTCGCAAATTTACCCGGGAAGGGTTTTCTTCCCGGCGCATGAAAATGCTCGAGCCCTATATTCGCGAGTGCAGTGATGAACTTCTGGACCAAATGCTTAAAAACGGCAGCCCGGCGGAATTCGTAGGCTCATTCGGCCATCCCTTACCGGGCCAGGTCATTTTTCGGTTTATCGGATTTCCACAGCACGACTACGATGAATTAGTCGGTTGGACAGGAAACCGTCTGGCCTTTACCTGGGGTAAGCCTGCAGAACATGAGCAAGTAGCTATCGCCGGGAATATGCTGAGGTATTGGCGGTACTGCAGGGATTTCGTTGCCAGCCGTAACGCCCAGCCGGAAGATGATCTCACTTCGGAACTGCTGGCGGCGCACAAGGCGAATCCAGAGGAGCTCAGCTACCGGGAAGTAGAGTCAATAATCTATGGCATCTCTTTTGCCGGGCACGAAATCGTCAGTAATTTTATTGCCCTGACCCTGCTCAATGTCCTGCCGAATAGAGAGCAGTGGCGTGCACTGTGTCAGGATGCGAGTCTGATTCCAAATGCCCTGGAAGAAGTATTGCGCTGTGATTCTCCGCAAACCAGCTGGCGAAGAATTGCTACCCGGGACACCCGTATTGGTGGTATCGATATACCTGCCGGTACCCAGATCTTTCTGAGCCTGGGTGCAGCGAACCATGAAGAAGACTTATTTTCTGAGCCTGCTGATTTTGATATCTATCGACGCAATGCATCCAGGCATATCTCCTTTGGCCATGGCATTCATTTTTGCCTGGGTGCACGGCTGGCCAGGACGGAAGGTCAGATCGCCATTGAGGCATTAACGAAGCGAATCCCCGATTTACGTCTTGTCGAAAACCAGAGCTTGCAATTTGCACCCAACATTACCTTCCGCGGGCCGCGGGAATTGTATGTAGAGTGGGGCTAAGAGCGGGGCCAAGAACAGGGCTAAGAGTAGGCAAAAGCGCGTAAGCAGAATTCTCTGGCGCAGGCCGCCGCCGACTTCCTTCAAGTTAACCCAACATAACGTTCTGCCAGCGCTTTGGATGCCGCTGAGGATTGGCTTAGAAAATCGAATTCCGCTGCCTGTAAGCGCTGCTGAAAAGGATCGGCGTCGGGAAACTTGTGCAGTAAGAATGTCATGTACCAGGAAAAATTTTCTCCCAGCCAGATGCGGCGCAAACATTCAAGGGAATACGTCTCCAGCAGCTGCTCAGTACCCCTCTGGTACCAGGCGGCAATCGCCTTATCAAGAATAGCCACATCAGCAACCGCCAGGTTCATGCCTTTGGCACCTGTTGGCGGCACGATATGGGCGGCATCACCAGCGAGCAGTAATCGGTTATAGCGCATGGTTTCGCAGACAAAGCTGCGCATCGGGGTAATCCCTTTCTCGAGAATATTTCCTTCCTTGAGAGTCCAGTCCGGAATGGTTTCGAGGCGAGCATGCAATTCCTGCCAGATTCTGTCATCAGACCAATTATCGAGTGAATCGTCTGGCGGGCACTGCAAATAATTTCGGGTCACACCTGGTGAACGCATACTATGCAGTGCAAAACCGGTCGGGCTATTGGCGTAGACCAGTTCCGTTGACGAAGGGGGAGCTTCTACTAAAATGCCTAACCACGCAAAGGGGTAATCTCGATCGAAGCATACAAGCTTGTCTTCTGGAATAGATCTTCTACTCACCCCATGGAAACCGTCGCAACCGGCAATAAAATCACAGCTTAGTTTTTGTTGTACACCGTCTAGCAGAAATTCGAGAGAAGGCTGAGTGCTATCCAGATCATGAATACTAACGTCAACCACATCGAAAACTAGCTTGCCACTGGCGGCCAGGCGTGCACTGATCAAGTCTTTAACAACTTCCTGCTGGCCGTAAATCGTAATTCCCTTACCATTCGTCAACTCAGCAAAGTCGATGCGATGCGCATGGTTGTTAAAGCGGATCTCAATGCCAAAATGCTGCATACCTTCTCTTTTCAAGCGCTCGCCAAGACCAACTTCGGATAACAGATTTACTGTTCCCTGTTCGAGTACGCCGGCGCGAACCCGATTTTCCACGTAGTCGCGGCTGCGATTCTCAAGCACAATAGACTCGATCCCTCGCAGTGATAGAAGGTGGGACAACAGGAGGCCAGCGGGGCCGGCGCCGATTATGCCGACTTGTGTCTGCATTTTTTTATGTTCTTGATGAGGTTCAGGAATTAAGCAAGCTATGCCCACTCAAATATTTTTGTCGTATCGCATTAAAGCTCGAATAGGGCGATTAATGAACCATTTTTTACATTTACAATTCAACAGCATCGTTGTTTACTGACGGCTTATGTAGCAGCGTGCTAAACCCGCAGGTATCTGCTTTAGGCAATAGACAACAGTGAATAACGCAACGAGGTAAGACGTGTCGGAAGAAAAGGTAGATAGTGAACTCTTCGAGCTGGGCATGAAGATCAGGAGAGAGGTGTTAGGGGACGGGTATGTGGATTCCGCTGTGGCCGCCAGCACAGAATTTGACCAGGACTTTCAGCGACTCATTACTGCATCGGCCTGGGGATTGGTATGGGGAAGGGATACGTTAACTAAGCGGGATAGAAGTTTGATAACGGTTACCCAGTTGGCCAGTCTTGGTCATCACGAAGAACTCGCTCTACACTTGAGGGCCACAGCCAACACTGGACTTTCACGTGATGATATAAAGGAAGCACTATTGCATGTAGCTATCTATTCCGGAGTTCCAGCAGCGAACAGTGCATTCAGAGTTGCGAAGAAAGTCTTCAATGAGATGGATCAAACCACCATTGCAAAGAAATGATTAGAAGTAGTTACCTAAACCTGACATCCGGGAAATAGCCTAAACCTTTCTGTCATGACAAGCATCGACTGGTCACAACATCCTCCTTTTATCTATCCAGACTACAAATCTTCCGTTCTGCGGGGACCGACGCAGTCGATGCTGGACATTGGAGCGCTCTATGCAAAGGCGTCTGCCATCCGCATGGGCGAGCTAAGTGGCTCTCTAACTGATCGCTTTGTGCCGGGCGAGGCGGATCACGATTTGATCCGCAATGCACAACAGGGGGGCGCCCCTCTTGGCGAACGAATCGTCGTATCGGGCCGGGTATTGAACCAGCAGGGTAAGCCGGTTCCTGGAGTGCTTATCGAAATATGGCAGGCAAACTCTTGCGGCCGCTATGCGCACAAGGTAGACCAACATGACGCACCGTTAGATCCCAATTTTAGAGGGGTTGGCCGTTGCCTTTCTGACCGGGATGGTAGCTACCGTTTTTACACAATCAAACCCGCTGCTTATCCGTGGAAAAATCACCCCAATGCCTGGCGGCCGCAACACATTCACTTCTCACTCATCGGCCAGTCTATCGACAGTCGACTGGTCACGCAGATGTACTTTCCGGGTGATCCGCTGCTGGGCTTCGATCCCATTTTCAATGCCACACCCGGTTCGGCACAGGAGCGACTGATCGCAACACTGGATCTTGGCATTACCGAAGCAGACTTTGCCCTGGGTTATCACTTTGACATCGTCATCGCGGGTTGCCGAGCAACTGGGCAGGAAGAAAAAACAGCAGAAAGCAGGACGGCAACTAATGCAGAATCATAAGAAATACCCGCCAACGCCGTCCCAGACAGTCGGTCCGTTTTTCACCATCGGGTTAAGCTCGACTGATGCTGCAGGTGGATTGGCCAGTCCAGTGACGAATGAAATAGCAGGAGAAGGTGAGGAAATTCGAATCCGCGGCAGGGTACTGGACGGCAACGGGGACCCGGTGCCTGATGCGATGATTGAGATATGGCAAGCCGACAGCAAGGGCAGTTTTACCAATTGCGAGTTTATGGGTTTCGCACGCAGCGAAACCGGCGCAGGTCCTGATCATTGTTTTCAATTCAAGACGATCAAACCGGCTGCTGCCAGCAATCTGGAAGCACCCTATATATCAGTAATTGTGTACATGCGTGGACTACTGACCCAGGCTTATACCCGATTGTATTTTTCCGACGAAGCTGAAGCGAACTCTAAAGATATTGTCCTGAGTCAATTGTCGGAAGCAAGAAGAAACACTCTATTGGCAAAAAGCCAGCAAGCAGCAGATGGGCTTTCCTATGAATTCGATATTCGTATGCAGGGTGACAGGGAAACAGTGTTCTTCAGTGTGTAGAGGAAACAGGAAATGGTAAGTGCCTTCGATTCGTCAATCAGTTCTTCCGCTTTTTCAGATAAAGAATTGGCGGACTTGTTCAGCGACGAGGCCGAACTTCAAGCACTTATCAAAGTGGAGCGAGCACTGGCTCGAGTTCAGGAATCCCTCGGCATTATCCCGCAAGGAGCAGGAGAAGAGATTAGTTGCGCACTGGAATGCCCTGCCCTGGATACGGCTTCTCTGGCTGAGGGATTTAATAAAGACGGCATTCCTATTCCGGCTCTACTGAAGCAACTCAGAGAAATCCTGCCTGGAACTGCCGCGAATTATTTGCATTGGGGCGCTACCAGTCAGGACATTATGGATACGGCGCTCGTTCTGAGGCTAAAGACTGCCACTGATGTTATCAACAAAAATTTATCGCAATTATGTAAGCAGTTGGCTGCGTTAGCACAGCAGCATAGAGCCACCGTTATGGTAGCTCGCACCCGCAATCAAAGCGCAGCACCAACTGTGTTCGGTTTAAAAATCGTAAATTGGTTAATGCCGCTGCAACGGCAGCAAATACGCCTGCAAGAATTGTTACCCCGTTTGCTGGTTGTTCAGTTCGGTGGCGCCGTAGGCACCAATGCGGCGCTGGGAAGCAAAGGGCTGCTGGTAAATCAGGCATTGGCGGAAGCTCTGGAGCTAAATCCAACTGCTGTACCGTGGCATGCGCAGCGAGATGGCATCGTAGAGTTTGCTAACTGGTGTAGTTTGACTGCCGGCGTCATTGGCAAGATGGGCCAGGACCTGCTTCTGATGTCTCAGAATGAAGTGGCCGAAATAGCGTTCAGTGGCGCGGGAAAATCCTCCACCATGCCCAATAAAGCCAACCCGGTCTTGCCAGAAACTCTGCTTGCCCTCGCCCATTTCTGTCGTAGTCAAGCTGATTTGATGCAGCAGACCTTGCTCGCGACCCATGAGCGTGATGGCGTAGGCATGTCTTTAGAGCGGATTGCTCTGGCACCGTTGGTGTGTGCCAGTGGCGCCAGTGTGCGTCTTGCTTCCCAGTGTATAGACACTATGCAGATCAATACAAAAGCCATGGGAAAAAACCTGATGGCCGGTAACGGATCAATTATGGCCGAAGCCGCTGTGTTTGCATTGAGCCAGGTTATGGATCGACTGGCGGCCTCTGAATTAGTAGCCAAGGCCTGCGGCATCGCCGCGCAAAACGATACGCAACTGATCGATGAATTACGCAAACTGGTTGAACTACCCCTTGATTGGGAAAGCTTGAAACAAGCCGAGAATTACCTCGGTGTGGCGGATGCGATTATCGACCAGGTGCTGAAGTCTGCAACGCCTTGAGGCCTGTGTAGGCGACCCACACTCGAAGATTGCGAGAAAATTCCATCGATCATTTTGATGGCGGGTCCAGATTAATCCTACTGGATGGATTTAGAAGAACAGATAAGCTTTTTCCTCTCTTCTCAGTTTCTAGTCACTTTCCCGTAACTCAAAGCGGATATTCAGGTAGACAATGGATTCAGTCTCCTTGATTCCATGGGGCACACCGGGTGGGATGAAAACGAGATCGCCTGCCCTGATGATTCTTTCATGCCCCCCTTCTATTACACCCCCGCGGAAATCCCCTGGCCCGGCCCCTGCTTGCGCGCCTACCAGGGTGCCACCGGTAACAACCACGCCAACGCCTTCGCGTATTACCCATACTTCTGTAATACGCCCGTGTTGCAGGATAGTCTCTGCGGCCTGGATGTGACGCACATTGACACTAAAAATACCTCCTTCCAGTAAACGTTTGGTGGCCAGACCGTTACCGCGCAGCTGACTCGCCGCTTCCAGGATTTCACTAAATGAAATATCCACGGCGCGGTCGGTGGGCGCAGGTGGTGCATTGGCAGTTTGCGCGTGGACCGTTGTAGAAATAAAGCTTGTAATTAAAAAGAGAGTTAAACCCAGTAGCAGTCGTTTTTGTATCATCATTGATGTTGATCCCGGTGCGGTGAAAGACTAGACAAAGCTGTCTGAATGCAGATACCTTAAATGATCCCAAAACATTCTAACTGGATTGATTGTGATTGCCAGATGTCTCTTCCTCATGACGCTGATGGTAACAGGCGCGGCGAATGCCCATCACTCCCGCGCTGCATTCGATCTGAGTTCAACCATCGAAGTAGAAGGCACGCTTAGCGAGATGTCATGGCGCAACCCACACGCCTTCCTGGTAGTAGACAGCTTCGATGAGAATGGCAACGCGGTGCGCTGGACTTTTGAAGGGCACTCGATAGCGGGCCTGACACGACTCGGGTGGTCTCCAGAGACGTTCAACATTGGCGAGCGCGTGGTCGTGGCCGCTCGGCCCAATCGAAACGCCGACCGCCGCTTCGGCCTGTTGAATCATATCACCCGTGCAGACGGCACAACATTCTATGCATTCAGTCGACCCGAAGGGTCAGCGCCACCACCGCGGCGACCAGTGGCGCCATCTACAAACTTCAGCGGTATCTGGCGACCAATCGTTGATTCGCAACAGGCACTCGTAGGTGGCTTCGAGCCTCCGACCGACTGGCCGTATACCGAAAAAGGCCGGGCGGAAGTCGATCGCTTCAACCTGAACGATGATCCCGGGCTCGACTGTGTGCCCTATCCGATGCCACGATTGACACGCTGGCCGTACAATCAGCGCTGGACCGTTTCTGGCGACAACATCACGATAATCCATGAGCAGGCATCCTCGGTGCGCAATGTATCGCTGCTGCCGGGCGCGTCAGTGCCGCCGAGCCATGTGCCGGATCAGGTGGGTTACTCAGTTGGCCAAATAGATGCGGACGGTACACTGGTGGTAACCACCCGCGGATTCGCCGCGACAACCTGGGGTAGCGAACGGGGCGTGAGTTCCAGCGAACAGAAACGGGTGGTGGAACGCTATCGGCTAAGCGATGGCGGATACGGACTTGAGCTCGTTTATGAAATTACCGATCCGGAGTATCTCAGCGAGACAGTTGAATTAGGCAGAAGCTTCCTGCTGGTGTCTGACTATCCGTTCACTGAGGTGGAGTGCGATGCTGTCACGGCACGCAGGCATCTGCAGTTCGACTAAGAGTCTAGGGGCCTCTGAACAAGCCAGCCCTGAGCAGTACACCATTCAGTCTTTTCTCCAGTTCTGGCGAAGCCGGTGCCATTGGCAGTCTGTGCTCATTGGTCGGAATCAATCCCATTCGCTTCATCATGTACTTGATCGGAATAGGATTGGTATCAAAGAAAACCGACTGGTTTAACTCGAAGAGTCGATGGTGCAGTTCCCTGCCTTTGTTCAAGTCGTTTGCCCATACCGCCTCACACATTTCAGCAAGTATTCCCGGCAGCAAGTTGCCCACGGCATTCATCAGCCCAACAGCACCGATGGCCAACTCGGGAAAACTCAATTCTTCCAGACCAACGAAGACCTTGAAATCGGGAAACCTGGCCAGGCATTCGGACACGAAGCCGAGATCATTTACTGCATGCTTCATGCCTACGAAATAGGGAGACTCTGCCTTGAGTTCAGTGACAGTGTCGATCGTTATCGAGACCGCCGCACGCCCCGGGATGTGATAAACAAGCCAGGGAATATCTGTCTCTTTAGTGACCTCAAGGTAATAGTCAATCAGTCCGCGCTGCGGTGGCTTGATGTAATAAGGAGTCACAATAAGCAGCGCATCTACTCCGGCGGTGACAGCATGATCAGTCAATGCCTGGGTTTCACTCAGCGACTGTGAGCCGGTGGCAGCGACGACTGGAATAGCTCCGTTGGTGGCAGCAACTGCAACATCGACCAGTGCATTTCTCTCAGCAACGGTAAGGGTTGATGGTTCGGCAGACGTGCCATTCACCAGAATTCCGTGTGATCCTTCTTCAATGTGCCACTCAATCAGCCGCGCAAAAGAATCGAAGTCGATGCTGCCGTCCTGCATGGGCGTAATCAGAGGAGGAATCGATCCTTTTATGTCTTTGTGCATTCGTGCAGTCCTGTAGTGTTCGGATACATCGGTTTTCTGGTAGTAATCCTCACCCGGTCAAACGGTCATTCAGCGACACCAACTTGCTGAGAAAATCGTCAAGCTCTGCGCTGCCGATCTTTGCTTCAAGAGCCCGGTAGATCTTCTCTGATTCCGGGACAACTTGCTGATACACTTTGCGGCCTTTTCTTGTCAGGGATATGAGCACTTTGCGTTGGTCGGAAGGATCTGAGGATCGGCTTAGCAAACCACCCTCTTCCAGGTTCTTGAGTATGCGGGTAAGGCTCGGCGGCAGGATTATGCTCTGCGTTGCCAGTTCGTAGGCCTCGAGTTTGTCACGGCTGGCCAATACCCGGATGACTCGCCATTGTTGATCGGTAAGGCCAAAACTTCTGAGCATGGGCCGAAACAGAGACATGCTTGATTCTCTGGCCAGCAATAGCTGCATTGGCAAACTACGGTTTATGTCTCTCAGGCGCGCCATAGATAAATGAACTTACTATTCGGATTCATCGACTATGGAATTGGAGAGCACGCCAACTCCGGGAACTTCCACCTCCACGACATCACCTTGACGCAGATACTTCGGCGGGTCAAAGCGTGCTCCAGCACCATTGGGCGTACCGGTCGCAATCAGGTCACCAGCTTGTAGGCGGTAGAAGGAGGATAAATAGCTGATCAGGTAGCGAAAATTAAACATCAGGTTGTCCGTTACATCATTCTGCCTTTCTTCACCATTGACCCGCGTGATTACTTGCAGCGTGCCCAATGGATCGACTTCATCTGGAGTTACCAGACAGGGACCCACTGCTCCGGAGGCTTCAAAATTCTTCCCTTGCGTTACATTGAACTTGGCGTGGCGAAGATAATCTCGAACCGAGCCTTCATTCATGATTGTCAGGCCTGCTATGTGCTCATGCGCTTTATCTTGAGGAATCCGTCTGCCTGCTTTGCCAATGACTAAAACGATTTCGCCTTCGTAGTCTAACTGGTCAGATTCCGGCGGATTCAGAATCGCTCGCTGGTGTCCTACCAGAGATTCTCTGCTGCGCATGAAGACGCTTGGGTATTTCGGCGGTTCGGTACCATCAAGGTATTCGGTATTTCTGTTCGTGTAATTCACGCCGATGCAGATAATTTTCTCAGGATTCGGAATCGTTGGGCTGAATCGGATATCTTCCAGGGCCAGATCAGCCGGGGCAGCGTGCAGGATCCTTCCCAATTCCTCCAGTCGATCCGACCGCAACGCCGCTCTGAGATCCGGGATATCAGCAAATCGATTTGAAAGGTTTACGACACCGTCTGCGTTTAGCCCACCGAAACAGCGCGTATTATTCAGTTCGAAACTCAGAAATTTCATCGTCAATCAGGTCGTTGAATTTTGATCCGCCTCTTTTCTGGTGCGGTATGGCGGGAGTTGAATTATTTAATATATTAAGTAATATTAAAACTCATTGCCAGCGTTTCAACCAGCGAACTTATGCCTCACCAGATAATTGAAGTCTCCCCAAACCTGCCTGAAGTGCTGGACCTGAAAAGCCTGGTTCAAGCGCTCCATGAGTGTGCTGCAGAGCAGGAAGCGCTGCCGCTAGGCGGGCTGCGCACACGCGTGCACATTGCCGCAGAGCATTTAATTGCAGACCAGTCCCCTGCCTTTGGTTTTATAGCGGTGTACCTGAGGATTGCCGAAGGACGAACCGATGCCATCAAGAAACAGATCGGCGCAGCACTTTTCCAATGCCTCTGCCATTTCGTGGACAGTGCGTTGGGTGAAGCACCGGTGGCACTCTCTTACGAGATTCAGGAAATAAATCCAAACTTTCGTTGGAATAGAAACAAAATAGCGGACTTTATGGTCGGCCAGCAGGAGTCTTCATGAACGCCGTAGTGCTTGAAGAAAACCTTCAAAAATTGAGTGCGCTCATCGACAGGTTCTCGAAAAGCCCAACCCTGCATTTCATTAATGGCGAACACCTCGCCGCCACAGATGAGGGGACGTTCGCAAATTTTTCCCCGATTGACGACAGCATAATCGGTGAAGTCGCCGCGGGTACGATGGAGGATGTCGAGAAGGCCTGCAAGGCAGCAGAAAACGCCTTCGATGACTGGGCAGCGATGCCCGGTAAGCAGCGCAGGGACCTACTCCATGCCATCGCCGATGCTATCGAGGCAAGCGCAGAACAAATCGCCCTGGTGGAAAGTTACGATACCGGCCAGGCCCTGAGATTCATGGCCAAGGCGGCCATTCGCGGCGCCGAAAATTTTCGATTCTTCGCCGATTTGGCCCCCACCGCCAGAGATGGACTGTCGCTCCCGGCGCCCCAACATATGAATTACAGCAGCAGGCAGCCCATCGGTCCGGTCGGCATAATCACCCCATGGAATACCCCCTTCATGCTGTCAACCTGGAAGATCGCGCCCGCGCTGGCGGCTGGTTGCACGGTAGTTCACAAGCCGGCCGAGTGGTCACCCTGTACCGCCGCGCTGTTAGTGGAAATCATGCATGAAGCCGGGCTACCGGCGGGGGTTGCTAACACGGTCCATGGTCTGGGCGAAATTGCCGGAAAGGCTTTGACAGAAAACGAGGCGATTAAAGCGATTGCTTTCGTGGGCGAATCAAGCACCGGTAGCGCGATTATGAAACAGGGGGCGGATACTCTGAAGCGGGTCCATTTTGAACTCGGCGGCAAGAATCCTGTTATCGTCTTTGACGATGCTGATCTGCACCGGGCTTTGGATGCGGTCGTGTTCATGATTTACAGTTTGAATGGAGAGCGCTGCACTTCTTCGAGTCGACTCCTGATTCAATCCACTATCGCGGAGGAGTTTGTTGCCCGACTCAAGGACAGAGTAGCCGCGCTGAAGGTTGGACATCCCCTGGACCCGGATACCGAGGTCGGGCCACTTATTCACAGCAAGCATCGTGAAAAGGTGTCTTCTTATTTCGAGATAGCAGAAAAGGAAGGGGCGACGATTGCCATTGGCGGTAAATGCGCCGATCTTGATGGCCGCGGATGTTTTGTTGAACCTACCCTGTTCACCAATGTTACATCGACCATGCGTATCGCGCAGGAAGAAATCTTCGGTCCGGTACTCTCTGTCATCGAATTCGAGGATGAAGCAGACGCCATCGCCATAGCCAATGGCGTGCGTTATGGACTGGCGGCCTATGCCTGGACCGGTGATTCTGGTAGAAGCATTAGACTTGCCAGGGATTTGGAGGTTGGCATGGTATGGATAAATTCGGAAAATAACCGCCATCTGCCATCCCCTTTCGGCGGCATGAAGGCCAGTGGCATAGGCAGGGACGGTGGTGACTACAGTTTCGATTTTTACATGGAAACCAAGAATGTCTGTATCGCTACCAACGAACACAAGATTCCTACCCTGGCCAGGCTATAGGCAATGAGTCTCTACCAGGTTCAGAAATTTCTGTACAACTTGAATCGCGAAGAAAAGCTGCAGTCCAGGTTTCGCGAGGATAAACACGCCACGCTCGCCACCTATGAGTTAACTGACGATGAATTCACAGCACTGGCATCAGGAGATATCGGCCTGCTGTACGTATTCGGCGTCAATGGTCAGATATTGATGCACTATGCCGCCTTTCTGCAGATCGAGTGGTTCGATTACCTGCAGCTAATGCGCGGCGGCATAGACAAGCATGGACCAGTGCGGGCAGGAATCTATGCCATGACCGGTGGCGGCAAGCAATTCGCCGAGGCTGGCAAGACAGGTGAAGAAAGTTGAGCCTGGTGTACGCAGGCATTCTGAGCCACGCACCAGGCATTACCGGTAGAGCGCATCTCGCGCCCAATGCAGCCGTTCGGGACGCGTTTTATGCTTGTCTTCACAAGCAAGCGGCTGAGATACGGGCAAGTGAAGCAGAAGTGCTGCTTGTCGTCGCTGCGGAACACTTCGCGAATTTCTTCATGGATAATATGCCGGCCTACTGCCTAGGGATCGGCGAGAAGCATACTGGCCCTATTGAAGACAGTGACTGGCTGAAAATAGAAAAAACAACAATTCCAGGCGCGCCGGAAGTCGCACTGAAGATTGTCAAGTCGATGCTGAAGTCCGTGGATCTTGCCTATTCTGAAGAGTGGCAGTGCGACCATGGCATCATGGTGCCGCTGCATTTTCTGACACCGAACTATGATCTGCCGGTGATTCCCTGCAATATCAATTGCCAGGGGCCGCCGTTAACGCCACTGTCGAGAGTCTGGCAATTTGGCCAGGCCCTGCGGCAGGCCTGTGACGAACAAACCGAGAGAATCGCCATTGTTGGAACCGGTGGCATTTCTCATTGGCCTGCCACGCCAGATTCGGGAAAGATCAATGAAGACTGGGATCGGGAATTTCTGCAGCGCCTGATGAATCAGGATATGCACAAACTCCTCGCGTATGTTGACGAGGAGGTATACAGCCAGGCCGGTCAGGGAGGCTTTGAAATTCGCACCCTGATCGCGACCGCCGCGGCAGCCAGGGGCCCTGGAGAATTGCAATTCTATTCGGCGGAACTGCCCATTTTCGCGGTGGGCTGTACTGTGGCTCGATTTGAAATTACTGCATGAAACAATGCGCATGAGTGATCAAACCAATCCGTTAAGCAACTTTTAGACAGGACTGCTATGCAAAGGCAATGGATCTACACGGGAATAGTTTTGTTCCTGTTTATCATTCTGGTTCTGGGGGTGCCGCTTTTCCCGGAGTTTTTGGCAACCAGTATCGCTGGGCCTATGAATCTGGGCATGTTGCTGTTCTTAACCTTGCATGTGTTGACGCCCGTGCTCGCCTTTCGTTACTTGAAACACCGGCAGGGAGAGTAACGAGACATGGGCATTTTCTTATTCTTCGTAATCATTATCGGCACCATAGGCTTGACCTATGTCGCCTCGAAAAAGACTTCGAGCGCCGCCGACTTCTTTGTGGCAGATGGAAAAATCGGCGGCGTCTCCAATGGCTTTGCAATCGCCGGGGACTTTATGTCGGCAGCAACCCTGCTGGGTATAACCGCTATCCTGTTCGGTGCCGGGTATGATGCCGTGATTTACCTGGGGGCTCCACTGGGTGCCTTCTCGATTCTGATCTTTCTCATGTCAGACAAGCTCAAGGCCTTGGGCAAGTTTAGTTTTACTGACATCATCTGCACCAGGCTACAACCCAAACCGATTCGACTCCTCGCCGTCGTAACGACATTAAGTTTCTCGCTAATGTACCTGATGGTACAAATCGTCGGCGCCGGCGCCCTGATTGAAGTGCTGTTTGGTATTTCGTATTTATGGTCGGTAGTCATTGTAACTTCGCTAATGGTCATTTACGTTGCAGTGGGTGGCATGCTGGCAACCACCTGGGTACAAATCACCAAGGCAATATTGTTACTGCTCGGTGTGACCGCGCTGTCTTTGCTTACCCTTGGCAGTTTCGATTTTGATTTCTCGGCGATGTATACACAAGCGCATGCGAATCACGGCAGCGACGGCTTGCTCACTAAAGGTGGTGGGCTCGGTTTGTCCACACTGTCGGCGCTGTCCCTGGGAATCGGCTTATGCCTGGGACTGGCAGGGTCTCCACACTTACTCATGCGATTTTTTACCGTGAAAGATCAGGCCAGTGCCAGAATGTCTGCCGGCGTCGCGCTTGCTGCAATCGCCTATGTCAATGTGCTGATCTTTTTTGTTATCGGGGTTGGTGCGGTTGCGCTGGTAAAGGGCAATCCTGCTTATCTCGATGGCGCGGGAGCTATTATCGGTGGCAGTAATATGGTCTCGGTACATCTTGCCGACGCCGTCGGTGGTGAAGTGTTTTTCGGCATCATTGCCGCGATCGCCTTCGCTACCATATTAGCGGTTGTGGCGGGCCTGATGTTAGCGTCCGTCACGGCACTCACTCACGACTTGTATACCAACGTGCTGATGAAAGGTGAGATCAATCAGCAAAAGCAGATAAACCTCTCCAAGTGGGCCGCCGTCGGGTTAGGCGTTATTGTCGCGCTGCTTGGCATTGCGTTCGAAAGACAGAACATCGCTTATCTGGTGAGCCTTACCCTCGCCATCGGCGCTTCCACAAATTTTCCATTGCTGATCCTGAGCATGTACTGGAAAGGCTTGACTACCAGGGGTGCCGTGGCTGGTGGAATTGTGGGTTTGATTGGCGCCATCGGTCTAATGGTGTTGGGTCCGGCTGTTTGGGTAGACGTGCTGGGTAATGAGGCAGCCATTTTCCCTGAAGCCTATCCGGCACTGTATTCGGTTACGGCGGCGTTCCTCACCATGTTCGTGGTTTCGAACCTGGATCAGTCGCAGGAAGCGCTTGAAGACAGACACAAATTCGAATTAATGAACACAGCCTGAGCTCAACGCCTCTCGCTTGAGAAGCTCTGCAGGTCATCTGCCAGGATCACCTCGCCGTCGTAGATTGCCCTTATCTCATCGAGTACCGTCGATTCTTCGCTTCCATAAAAGAGTCCGTGATAGAGCACGAGTTTTCCAGGGCGGGCAATGACTGCCAGGCGGGCCAGTTCATCAGAGGTAGTATGGACGCTGTTGTGGTAGCGCTGGAAATCGGGGGAATTTCTTTCCAGCCCCTGGCGGCTGATAACTTCATGGAACAGTAAATCTACTCCCTGGGACTTTTCGGCAATGACTTCGCTATAGGCCGTATCGCCACTGATTACCAGCGAGAGATCGTCTGTCGTTACCTTGAACCCATAGGCAGGCTCGATGTCCCCATGATTCACAACGAACGCTTCAATAAGCAAATCGTCTTTTTCAAGAAGCGTTCCTGGTCTGATAGTGTGATGTTGTATTTTATATCCATCGGGGTTGGCAACTGGCTGTAGCCCGTTAATGCGAAAATCCGCATCGGCAGCGATCAGCTCTAATAGTGCATTCGCCATTCTCTCGATACCTGCCGGACCCCAGGCCTGCAAGCTTTCGCTGCGGCGCCACCACAAGGTGTGCGCGAGTTCCGATAAGTCGAGTGTGTGATCGCTGTGCAAATGGGAAAGAAAGACACAGCATATTTCTGAAGGGTACAGTGAGGGAATGTCGTACTTGTAACGGGCGATCGTGGCCTGGCGAACGGCGCCTGCCCCGGCATCGAATAGATAACTCTCGCCTTTATGAATAACGGCGATACTCGGTCCTGCCCGGAATGCATCTGGAATGGGCGTACCGGTTCCCAGCACAACGACTCGGGTGGGGGAACTCAGTTCATCCGCTGCAGGGGCTTGCCGGGTTTCTATTCTGGCACTGGGAAGCACCAGGGCATGATCATCAATTGAAGTAAGGCTGCGGCAGCTTAAAAACAGCAGAGATATTGCTGCGACCAGAATTCCTGGCATGATTGAAGAGAATTGTGGCGCTACCTTCTTAAGCAATTTGATTTTTAATATCCTCAAACCCTATGATTCATTGTATGCTCAATTCGCTCAACAAATCGATCAGAACTTGCCGGCTGAACGAAATGGAATTCGTGGGGACTCATTGCGATCTCCCATTTATTGAACCGGTAGCTGACGTTACAACGCCTTTGCCAAATAACTGTCCAGCGCATTGGCGAACTTTCGTTTATCGACATCACTAAGCTGCGCTGGACCGCCTGAATGAATTCCGCTGCTGCGCATCGTGTCCATGAAGTCGCGCATATTGAGCTTGGCTTTTATAGTGCTGGTTGAGTACATCTCACCGCGTGGATTGAGCGCGAGCCCTCCTTTCGTTAACACTTCATCCGCCAAGGGAATGTCGGCGGTGATCACCAGGTCTCCGGCCCGTAGCCTGCGCACAATCTCATTGTCGGCCACATCGAAGCCCTGGTTCACCTGTATTGACTTGATATTGGGAAACGGCGGTGTCTGCAGGGTTTGATTGGCCATCAGAATCAATTCGATGCCAGTGCGTTCTGCGGCACGAAACAATATTGCCTTGATGAGGTTGGGGCAGGCATCCGCGTCCACCCAGATTGTCGGCGGCTGATTTTGCTGTTGAGGATTGTCGGTCATAGGCTACTATCATCAATAACCGTGGTCAGGGTGACAGTATTCTGTGTATAAAAGGGGACGGAGGCTGAGATATCCCCACAAATATTTGCCCATACTTGGACTAGCTTTTTTGCATCTATCACTGGAATATCCCCGTCACCACGGGCGAAGAGGCGACTTCTACGGGCCGACGGCCGAGGGCTGGGATATTATTTGCTCACGGACCTTCGGCCCTGATTGTTCGCAAACAACATCCCAGCCCTCGGCTTGAAGTCGAAATTCATAGGCTTCGATTGCTTTCAATCCGCAAACAGAAACGTAAAACAAGTTAATCCACTGAGTTAATTCGATATTTTCTGGGGATACCTCAGGGACGGAGGGATTAAATTTTGATCAGTTTGTCTTCTTCCGGTAAAGTAGAGATGTGGCGCGGTGATAGCTGTTAGCCAAAGCCAAGCAGTTACTCCGTTTCCACATCCCCCTCATCGAACCGGACGTGCAGATTTCCCGCATCCGGATCTCGGACAAGATATCACGTTTTCACCCACGACTCGTTACACCCAAGCCGTGTCAGACGTACGAGACCGAAGTACTCGTAGAGGTGCGACAAAGGATAAGCCCCACCTCGACGTCGCCTGACTTTGTGCTTGTTGCGTAACCAGCGGCGTAACCGCATCGCGGTGTAGTTATCGATAGCACGATACGCCCGGCCATAGGTCCCTACACTGAAGTAGTTCGCCCAGCCACGTAACATGCGATTCAATTGCTGCACCATCTTTGTGGTATCCACCCACGTTAACGAAATTGATGTCATTGCATGAATTCTATCAACCATGCTTTTAATCGCCTTCTTTGATGGCTGCATGCCGAGATAGGCTTTGCCCGTCTTCGGCGAATGCAACCGTCCAAACGTGTACCCCAGAAAATCAAACGTCCCTTCCAGGATTCGACACAACCGTGTCTTATCCTCATTCACCGTCAGCTTCAGCTTGGTCATAATACGGCGCATCCATTTTGAGGCTTCTTCAGCCTTGCCGCGACGGCACAGTATCACCAAGTCATCCGCATAGATGACGAGGCAACTCCCTAAGCGTCGATCCAATCCCAGTTCCTGCCATGCCAACACAAACCGGCGCCTATACAGATTTGCCAGTAGTGGGGAGATGGGAGAACCCTGCGGAATTCCGCAGCGATTGTCCTTAGCTTCGGTAGTGCGTCTCTTACGACCTCGTTTATCAACGTCTTCAACGGGGCATTCAAGCCACAGTTTAATCAAGCGCAATACATGTCGATCACTAACTCGACGCGCCAGTGACTTGAGCAGTTCCCCATGCGGTATGCTGCCAAAGTAGTCGGACAGATCCGCATCAACGACATCCGGGTATCCATGGAACAATTGTTCTTCCACCTCGACCACCGCCTGCTGTGCATTACGCTGCGGACGGTAGGCGTACATCTGTGGTGGTAGATCGGCTTCAAAGATCGGTTCCAGAACCAGCATTGCTGCTGTCATGCAGACCCTATCCTTCAGTGTCGAGATACCCAATGGTCTCAGTTTGCCGTTGGCTTTTGGTATGAAGACGCGTCTTATCGCATCCGGTTGATACGTCTTTCCTCTGAGTGTTAACGCCAGTTCACCTAGCCATCGTTCTAGACCGTACACTTCAACATCCGCAAAGTCTTGACCATCTACACCCGGTGCGCCGCGATTAGCACGGCACTTGGCATAAGCATGGGACAGGATATCCTCACGATACAGCTTGTCGTATAAAGCATAGAAACGAAAGTCAGGATCAGCCTTCGCTTTTACGTGTAATGCCCTTCGTAGTTTCCGAACACTACTTGGAGTTATTAGGTTACCCAATCTCCCTGTCCTTTCCTACTTCATGCATTGATCTTGAACTGAGGCCCCTTCCCTCCACCAGCATTACCCGGCTTCATCAGTACTACGAACCTCTCCGCCACCCCAAGTTGCCCAGACCATCCCTCACGGGCGTCAGGTTGATCCTCCTTCGATCACAACAAGGGGTTTCCCGTGTTGCCTGCGTTTCCCTTGTGTACATGCTGTCGCCACTACCCCGGCACAGCGACTGGGATCACTCTTGTTCACTCACCCAGCCGTATCAGCCTTCCCCGAAATGGCGGTCGGGTCGGCCTGTGCAACGTCCTTTTCGAGGATTGCTCTGCGTTCACTCACGTTACGGCCTGCACACTTGCGCTGCCACCTATATGCGGCACGCGTCACCAGAGGCTTCAACAGCTTCGTTACCTCCACCATTGCTCCGGTTGCTTCCGGCTGGAACAGTAGCCGGGTGGGGCTTTCACCCACTGGGAAAACGCCGCCTTACCACGGCGCACGCCAATAGCGGACACTCAGATTGTTCGAATCCAGGCAAGTAACCTATCAGAATCGATCTGTACCAATAATCATTACTTTTCAGTTCACAATTGCCATACTAGGCCACCAGAGGCAATTTATATCTACTGCATCAAAGCAATAATCACGGAGGTGTATTATGGGGGGCATAAAGACTGAACAAAAGCTTGAACTCAACGAGGACCATGTAGACTGGTTGAAGGAGATGGCCGCAAAATATGCACTTGATGACGAAGGAAAGGCTCTTCGGGTTGTGCTGGACTATGTAAAAGAAGAGGCCGACCCATCAACAGTCTTTGAAGAGATTCGTTGTAATCACTGTGGTAACACTTCGAACCAAGATTGAGGAATGCGGCCTGCTAATGCTATTTCTTTTTATAGAATATTGTCTGCTGTTGTCAAACGGTTGCTTGATTCGTGACGCCTGGAAAATCTAAACTTCCATTCACGGCAAAAAGTAGACGATGCAACAGCGCTTTGCTCATGATTTTTTTAGAGCGTAATTCGAGAGTTTTGAATTGAAAGCAACCGCTGAACTGCAAGTCTCCCCGTCTTCATTTACAAAATGGAGAACTACCTATGATTCACATACGCCTTGCTCTATCTCGAAAATTGGTCGGGGCTGTGGCCCTTATATTTCTCGGCCTTACGAGTGAAGTGCTCGCGGCCGAGAATCCGTGGTTTGTGGAAGTTGCTTTTGTTGCATCAGAACTTGATGACCCGATAGATAGGAATTTATCCAGCGTATTTGATACTGGTATTACCCCGGTATTCGTTAACAGCAATGGGTTTGAAAGTGATGACGCGGCTGGTCTGGGTGTTGGTTACTATTTCTCCCCTGATTGGGGCGTGAGACTCACCTGGTCCGAAATTGATAATTTTGAAACCCTGACACTGATCGATATTCCCCAGTTTCCTCGAGAAATACTGAACAACCAGGAAATAAACATAGATGGGTTCAACATTGGGGTTTTTACTGAGCTTAAAATAGCCAATCGCTGGTCCCTGCGAGGCGAGGTCGGGGTTTTCGTCTACAATCACAAACTCAATACGATAAGTGGCAGGTCTGCCGTAGCTCAAGGAGTACTCGTTTCTGTACCCAATGCGACCTATAATCCCAATGACAACTTACATGGTGGTGTGCGCGCAGAACAAGTCGACACATTTTACTTACCTGCTTCTTTTGCCACTCCAATCCAGAATGAAGCAAATCGCGGCGCGGCGCTAAGTGTTTCACTTGGCACGGTATACAGGCTTACAGAAAAAATCGGACTAACCCTGGACTACCAGTTTATCGATAATATCGAGGATAGCCGCTTTAAAGGATTGCGGTTAGGTATACGACTGAGGCTCTAACTTCTTGTGTCTACGGATTACTGATCTTGCGCTCAGTCTAGCTTCGAGCGAGAAGCCGGTAAAAGGGGCGAGATTAAATTTTGATCAGTTTGCCTCCTTCCAGCCAATTGCGGTCATCTCCATCAGTAGTTGTGCAGAACTGGACTGAGCATGCTCCGCGGTAGTTCGATTCCGTCTCTGCACGACCTTTTGGATCTATTTCCCAGTTCCCAGCAAACATCTAAGTTGCCAGGTTATGAGTATCCCCTACCCCCCATTAGTTTACTTATTAGTTTCCGTTTCTTTTTCAAGAAGCGCTACAAGTTCTTCTATAGTGTCCGGGAGCCTTGCGTCCAGCAATTCCGCTCGGGCGGCACTATAACGTTTCTGAATATTCGCCAGAATTGATGAATCACGTATGCCCCGGTAGGTTTCAATATATATTCTGATCTCATCAGCGAAGCTGCCCCTGCGGTTAACGGTGGTTTGTCCCCTTGTCCCTAACGCTGTTCGCACTGCAATTATTATATTGTCTTGCAACATTGAGTCGGTTGCCATGCTGTCGGCCAGGGGCGTTTGTGAATCCGAAACTGCCTCATTCGACTGACTACTACCCAACACTTCTGCACTCTGGGGAGATTGGGCGTACAACAAGCCGACTGGCACTAGAGTTAGAACCAAAATCAAGCATACTTTGTCTCGTGAATTGAACATAGATTGAATCTGCTCATTCTATTTCAGTGATGATGTATTTTTTAATATCTATAAAGTACCAGCTTTTCGACACTGTTGTACCTTGAATTAATTGGATTATCTGGTAGTGAAAGTGAATTTATTCAATGACGAGGCAGTGAGTCTATCGAGTGTTAGCTAAACCAACTCAATTAATCATCTATTTCAGTAGTAGAACGCGCAAATATCGACTGACTTTCACAGTCAACTGCTATCATTCCCCGACTCAATATATTTCCGATGTGGCATACTCGCTGTATCACCTATAAACAGAAATTCCGCTAATGAACGCTCTGGAACCGATTTTTCTGATCAGCCTGGCCGGGGGCCTGGCCGTACTGTTCTTTGGGCGAAGATTATTCTGGCTATACATAGGCTTGGTCGGGGTACTCGCTGGGTTTGAACTATCACAGACTTACTTTCCAGACATGCCTTATTGGCTGTCGCTTACCATTGCCATCATACTCGGAGTCATCATGGCTGTGCTTGCCATAGCCCTGCAATATGTGGCCATGGCACTGGCGGGGTTTGTCGGTGGGGCCTATGTAGCTCTACAGATTATGACGCTGTTACCTGCGATTGATGTTTCGCAGCTTCCCGAATGGCTGTTACTGGTACCCGGGGTATTTGGAGCCCTGATCTGCCTGGTGGTGTTCAACCCGGCATTGATCGTGCTGTCGTCATTTACGGGGGCGGCTGTATTGGCGCAATTGGTGCCACTTGATCCGCTGCTTCAGAATGGATTGATGTTAGTGCTGGCCCTGGTTGGCATGGGGTTTCAATTCGTGGTGTACAAGCGGCGGGACGAGGAATAACCCGGGAACAGTGGACATTGAAAAGATAGTAAATTATCTACTCTTTGCTTCGATTATTGACCCATAGAATTAGGAAACGCAGGGACTAAATAAGTCGCGGGATTCAGGAGAGATTGATTCACATTTTGGCTAAGGCAAAATAACCCCAACTCACTATTTTGTAGATCAATGCCTGCAATTGTTAGGAGCAGTCAGTGGTAAGCCAGGGCGATCCCGTTCGGGGCAGCCTTCGGCTGTTTGCGCTGCTGACGCAGCTTTCGAACTGGGAGTTTGAACCAAATTCTCCAATCCCTACCAATAACAAAACCCACTCAAGGTGGGTTTTGTTATTGGCACGCCCGGAGAGATTCGAACTCCCGACCAACTGGTTCGAAGCCAGTTACTCTATCCAGCTGAGCTACGGGCGCGTGGATTGCGGATTATATATGTTTTTACTCAATGGGGTCACTGTATACTAACCCTCGTCCTCCACCTAACTGGAAGAAATGAAACCTCTGCTTCGAATCCATGCTGTAATCGTTCTGCTTTTACTACTACCAGCCACGGTATCAGCACAGTTATCCCTGCTCGACGAATACATTCTCGGTGAGATGGCCCGAGAAAATATTCCCGGTCTGTCAGTCGCCGTTATCTCCGGGCAGGAAACCGGTATTCGTAGTTACGGCGTAAGAAAGAACGGCAGTGAAGCGCTGGTCAACAATGAAACCATCTTCGAGGCGGCTTCTCTCAGCAAACCGGTGTTTGCGCTGCTGGTTCTGGAGCTGGCCGATCGGGGCATACTCGATCTGGACAGACCGGTTCACGAATACGTCGATCAATCCGGTTCCTTTGGTACGGAATTTTTTGAGAGTGAATCCTATCAGCAAATCACACCGCGCATGGTGCTCAGTCATACTTCCGGGCTGCCCAATGGCACCCCTACCCCGGGCCGCATACATTTCGAGCCGGGCAGTGATTTTGCCTATTCGGGTACGGGTTACCGCTACTTGCTCGCGGCCGTTAACAAGCTAACCGGACAGTCCCTGACCGCGCTACTGGATGAGTATATTTTTGCTCCGCTGGCAATGCACAGCTCCAGCTTTCTCTGGAGACCGGAATTTGCTAGCAATGCCGCCTGGGGACATTCTGCAGCCGGTGAGGTCGAACGCGAGATCCTGCATTTGGAAACGGAATTTCCGGAAGGTGGCCTGCTTACCAACGTCAACGACTATGCGAGATTTCTCAGTCATATCATCGAACGCTATAAAGCGGGTGATGCGGTGATTCGAGGCATGATTGCACCGCGTGTAACCGCGCAGGACTACCGGGAGTCCGGACAGATGTCATGGGGTCTGGGGTGGGGAATCGAACAGGCCGGCCAGGGCCAACGCATCTGGCATACCGGTAGTAACGGGCCCTTCAAGAGCTTCGCCCTGGTACATCCGGAGCGTGCCTCGGCATTGCTGTTTTTTGCCAATGCCGAAAATGGCCTGGAGGTAATTCCCGGTCTTCTGGATAAAACCCTTGGCGCTTCTGCGCTGAGCGATTATTACCAGAAAACTATCAGTGATTCCCGCCGCTATTAGTCGGCTCTTGGCAATCAATGCCTGGGCCTGCCCACGTTGTGGTAATTGTTAACCCTCACGGTTATGCTGGCGTCTAAGATCAGATCATTGTCTTTTAAAGGGGGAGCAAAGCATGACTGATGTAACTGCGGGTAGCGTGACATCTGATCACAATCCTGCCACTGAATTTTCCGCGGCACCGATGCCCACCGTTCGCAAGATTCTGGAAGTGCTGGGCTGGTTTGCCGTTGGCCTGCTGGTGCTCACCGGGCTTACTGCCATTTTCGGCCGTACCGGTTTCATGATTGGGGCCTTGTCTGAACCAATTGCTAATCCGGAAGAGGTTTTCAATCCATTCGAGATACGCTACTACACGAACTCGCTCACCACTTTCCTGCACCTGGGGCCCGGTTTCCTGGTGATGACCCTTGGACCAATTCAGTTTATGCGCGGCGTGCGCAAAAAACATCTCGGCTTGCACCGTTGGAGCGGTCGGGTATTCCTGCTGTGTGCAGTGATAGGCGCATTTTCCGGCATCACTATCGGGGTGTTCGATCCCTTCATGGGCGTGGGCGGTCAGGGTTTTAACGAATCCATGGCCACCGCCTTCTTCTCGGCCTATATCCTGTTTTGCCTGTGCATGGCCTACTCACGAATTCGCAGGAAGATGTTCGGCCAGCACCGTGAATGGATGATTCGCTCTTTTGCCCTGCTGCTGGCAATCGCTACCGAACGGCTGATGCTCACTGCCTTACAGATAACCACCGGTATCGATATCGCTGTGTTGTTTGGCACCACATTCTGGATGGCAGCCGTGACCAATATGGCGGCCAGCGAGGTGTGGATCGCCCTGACCCGCACACCCGGCAACGGCGCTCGCCACTGGAAGGATCTGGACGCGAAGGCGACAGCCTAAGTTAGCGGACCTGCATGGATCAGATTACCGCCATCGAGACCATCGCCGGAGTCATTCAATTGGCGGTGGCTCCGGTGTTCCTGCTCGCCGGCATCGCCGGCATGCTGAACGTGCTGTCGAGCAGGCTCGGTCGGGTGGTCGATCGTTTTCGCAAAGTCGAAGCGCGTATGTTGAGCGAGCCGCATGACGATCATGTTGTGTTACTGCAGACGGAGACTCGCGGCTTGTGGAAGCGTATCAGGTTGGTGAACTGGTCCATCCGTATGTTTGTGACCAGCGCTCTGCTGATAAGCCTGGTTATCGTGGCCCTGTTCTTCGGCGAACTGGCCGGGCTGGACCTGTCAACCACGATCGCGGTGCTCTTCGTCGGATCGATGTGCCTGATAATCCTGGGGTTGGTGCTGTTCCTGGTTGAAGTCAGTACCGCTACGCAGCACATCAACCAGGGCATTTCAGAGATTCTGGAAGAAGCCAACTAAAAAGGTGCCTGGCACCTTTTTTCTAATTGAATATATCGATAATGCGGCTGTATTTTAGAATGAACTGCTGCGCATTGTGCTGCGGTGCACCCAAGCCGCTGTCATCCACTTCGTTATAGACCAGGTATAAACCTGAATTTGCTGATTGCAACCAGGCGAATCGCAGGTTGGTGGCGAACACGTCATCACGCTTGTTGTATTGCACCAGGGTCTGTATGGAAATTCTTGGCGTAAAGGAATACGACAAGCGCAATCGTGCCAGGTCTACTTCGAAGTCACCGCCGGGAATCGGCAGGTCGATATCGCTGTGACTCCAGCTTAACTCGGTGCTGAATTTCTCTCCGACCCGATAGCGAACGGTGGGTTCGACGTTAACCCGGTCACCGCCGAAGAAGCCGCCGATTGTGCTGCGTACATTCAGGCTGAGCGGTGCACCCTGGTTGCTCATGAACACCAGCTGTGCCTCTTCGTGTTCATATTCATCGACAGGAACGGTGACGCCATTGACGATTTGAAACGACTCCTGCACACCTTCCTGGGTGAAATTCACCCCGGTGTGAATCTCCATGCCGCTTTCGAATTCCCAATGATTGTCCACATGCAGGTATCCGGTTTGCTGGTTGCCGTCGAAATCCCAATAGCCACGATAGTTGATGTGTGGACGTAGCTCATGCAGGCCCCAGAGATCGTTAGGTCGAAAAGCACGCCGGATACCACCCTCGAATTTGCGGTAGCCGCGCCGCGCGAGAAAGCCCACTTCGGGATTAAAATTTTCAGCGATTTGGGTATACCCGGCGTTAAGCGTCCAATCGGCTGAATCATAATTCCAGCTTGTGCCTACGGCCGTTTCCCGATCCGAGATCCCCGGTGTATCGGTGCGGGCTGCCCAGCCGGTAATCAGGGTGTTATTGCCTATTCCCCACCGTCCATCCACGGCGTAGGTGCGATTATAGTCATCCCCGGAACTGGTCAGCGCGCCACCTTCACCGTCTCTTTCGACGAACATCGCGCCGATAGACGAACGATTACCGAATTCCTGGCTGACTCGCGCTACCGAAAAATCATTAGCCGAAGCCACCCCGGTAACACTCTCCGTACGCATGCGTAGCAAGCCGATATTGGTGTCGTTGCCGACCTTTCCAGTGAGTCGCGCTCCACCGTCGATTGGCAGCTGGGTGCCTCCGGCACCAACACCGATCCGGCGACTGAAGAAGAGTTCGGTTTCGCGGGGATTTCCGACGGCAAACTGGCCGGCATTCTCCAGGAAGAATGGCCGCTTCTCAGGGAAGAACAGGCTGAAGCGATCGAGATTGACTTGCAGATCGTCTACTTCGACCTGGGCAAAATCTGTGTTGTAAGTGGCATCCAGCGTCAGTGAAGGGGTCACCGAGTACTTGACATCGAAACCATATTCTTCGTTGTTATAGGTTCCGGATGTAAGCCTGCCTCCTCGAGCAGAAGAACTTAAAGCATAAGGCGTTATCAGCAGATTGCGCTGAGCTGGAACACGTATGCCCTGAACATAACCGGCATCTGACACGCGATTTAAATTGTACTGACGATCCAGCGGTGCCCAGTAGGCAACCTCGTTATTGCGGCGAATATTGCGCTGAAAATTAATGCCCCAGGTCTGTTCCTCACCGGAACCGAAGCGAAGTGAGCGGAAGGGAATCTCCATCTCGGCGCTCCAACCAATATCCGAGATCTTGGCATTCACCGTCCAGGTCGTGTCCCAATTCAGGTTGAATCCGGAGCCACCACCGCGGAACCCACCGGCGCCTTCGTTGGTAACCTGGGCATCGTATTCCACCCCGGCTGGGTTGGTGCCAAACACGAAGCCATTCTGCCGGTCCGCCATGCCATCAATTATTACCTGAAAACTGTCCGTATCATTGAGGGAGGAATCGCGACGACTGTCGGCCACGATAATGCCAGCCGGATTATCATCGTAGGCAACTACCCCGATATAGAGCGCCACGTCGGAATAACCTACAAACACTTCGGTACGCTGGGTGGCGGGCCGACCCTCGTCGGGCCGTACCTGCCAGAAGCCACTGGTGGGCGGTACCTGGGTCCAGGCCGAATCCGCCAATACCTCGCCGTCGATGACCGGAATGGTACTTAAGGGAAACGCGGTGGTCGAAGGGTTAACTACTCTGGATTGAAGCTCCTGGCCATAGGACGGAGCCATTACTGTCAGTATAAATATCAGGCCAGGTAACTTCTTCAAGTTCAACATTTTTGTCCTACTGCTCCTGATCTGCAGCTTGCAAGCAAATAGCTGCTCTGGCAATCAGCCGCGTACATTAGTAGAAGCGATGAACATTAGCAACTGACTGGCAGTCTAATAAAGCAAAGAAGTGTGACTGATTGTTACACCAAACCACAGCCTGAAGGCAGTCTTAAGCGCACTACCTTAAGGTCAGGTTACGGGGGCCTGATTAAGCATTCGTGGAGCAGATTTTTCTAACGCTTTACGGCAATCGACTGGATCTCGAAGCGGGCGTTAAACAACAGGGTGCCAACGCCGACAAATGCCCGGGCTGGGAACTCCTCGCTGAAATAGCCGCGATACACACTGTTGAATGCATTGTAATCAGACACATCGGCACTGAAGATCTGCACATACACCAGATCATTCATTGTCATATCAGCCGCTTCCAGCGTTGCCTTGATTGAGTCCATCAGCACTCGAGCTTCTTCTTCGGCTGTAGCAGGTACCTGACCATTGACCAGGCCCAGCATGCCAGAGAGGTATAGCGTGTCGTCAGTCAGCACCGCCCCACTGAAAGGCAGAACGTCAGGATTGGAAGAATGTGAGGGGTTGATATAGGTCCTGTTCTGAGCCAGTGCCGCCGTCGACATCAGCAACAGGAATACCAGAGTAGTTGATAGCAGAGTTCTGAGTTTGCTCATAAGCGGGCTTCTCCTGATTTCTCGTGTTGCTCCTTGTTAGGGAGAGAGTCCTATTCTTGCGCATATTCCATCACAATAAAACAAAAGCTTCATAACAAAAGAAGGTAGGCGAGAGTCGAATGCCATTGAAGATTCCACTATCGAACAATGGCACTCGATCAGTCGATCAGTTATTGCGTTGGAAAAACCTGGAATTGATAAAATTGTAGTCGGTAGCTGCCGCGAAGAGATGGCAATCCCGACAGAAAGCCCCAAGGTCAGAATCGCCCGTACCGCGAGCGCCATCGGGCCGCACATATTCCCAATCTCCAGTCTCCGGTGACTGGCCCTGCGCGAGTTTGATCATGATAGTCAGATCAGGATTGCGACGAGCCTGTAACGCCGCCGCGTTATTAAAACTCTCCTTCAGCAAGATCGTTCCCGCGGGATAGGGAAAACCCCGAGTCCCTCGATTAACTGCCTCACCCACGGAATTTACATAAATTTGCCGATAGGCGCTTACACCGTCATGCACGCTGCCGAGAAACCCGGTGGGATCACCCGTGGCGGGTTCCGGGGTCACTTTGTACCAGGACAGATAGTTATCCCATGCACTGGCCGGTGGCCCTAAAGGGGATGAGGTTGACATACAGGCGGTAAGCGTAGCCAGAAAAATGGCTAGTGCGATAAATCTATATTTCATAACAGTTCCTCTTGGCTCTTGAATTACAGAAGCCTGGTTCAAGTGAGAGTGAGAGATCGATTGCAGCCAATAAATCCCTCGCTAACGGGCATTGGCTTCTGAATCGAATCCTCCGACAGGCAATCCGGTTCAGGGGACAGGCTTGCTACAGACTGCCGCTGCCCAATAGTCCCAACAGACAGGTAGCTGCAGAACACCAGAACCAGCGCACGGGGCATCACAATAGATCTATTTCTTCGTGTTCGGTTCATAACTGATCTGTAATACCGATCCCTATTCATATCATGTACAAGGACAAAAGAACCCGAATTGGGTGAATCTATTTCATCGACTGAAAACTAAATGCGAGTTACTGGCAAAGAATTGCAGGTGCTGCTATCAGGAACGCGACTTCTATCCTCGAATCCTTCATGCCCCTGAACTCTTTGTGCTAAATTACCTTCGCCGGAGCGGCTCTTCCAAAGCCAATAAATTTCAATGACTTAACGCAGTTTGACTATTTACGGGGTCGTGCGGTATTGGCAAACGAGTTAAACCCTACCCCTGGCTGCACACTGTAAGCGGTCAGTGCGCAGGATGAGATACTGAGCATCCGGGGTTAGCCGGGCTTAGGGGTGATACGCAAATCCTGCTTGAAATTTATACTGTACTTATATACAGTATTTCGGCCTGGCGTCTTCAGGAGAATTTGCCTGCAAGGCCGGGCGAGATTCAGCTCACGGCTTGCCCGCTGGACCAGAAAAATTGCTAGACTCATTTATTTGAGAAAGTACCATGACTGAACGCTGTTGGTGGCCAGGGAATGATCCCGTCTATATTGACTATCATGATAAGGAATGGGGAGTCCCGGTTCGTGACGAGCGCTTGCTGTTCGAATTTCTTTGCCTGGAAGGCCAACAGGCCGGACTGAGCTGGATTACCGTGCTGAAGAAACGCGATCATTACCGCAGGTGTTTCAAGAATTTTGAGGTAGCTAGTGTGGCACGAATGAAAGACGCCACCTTTGAAAAACTGCTCCTGGATCCGGGGTTAATCAGAAATCGTCTGAAACTCTTTTCGATTCGCAGCAACGCGAATGCTTTCCAGGCTGTACAGAAAGAACATGGTAGTTTTGATAAATACATCTGGTCTTTTGTTAACCATGCAACCATCGACGGCAAGCGCAATAACGCCCAACAGGTGCCAGCCATGACAACTGAGAGTGATGCGATGTCAAAAGACCTGAAGAAACGAGGCTTCAAATTTGTCGGCAGCACCATCTGCTATGCGTTTATGCAAGCTGCTGGCCTGGTCAATGACCATACAGGTAATTGTTTTCGCTACCGCGAATTGAAAAACTGAAATAACAACAAGCACTCAACCACCCTGGAGGGGAATAATCATGATTGGATATGTAACACTGGGAACGAACGATATGGAGAAGGCAGCGGCTTTCTATGATGCACTATTGTCTACCATTGGTGCGACACGAATTATGCAAGAGGAGACATTTATAGTCTGGGCGACAGACCCAGCGGCGCCAGGCCTTTCTATTATCAAACCATTTGACAAGAAAGCCGCATCAGTGGGCAATGGAGTCATGGTAGGGTTGGCTATGGATAGCCCTGAAAAAGTTAATGCCCTGCATGCCAAAGCGCTGGAACTGGGAGCGACTGATGAAGGCGCAGCTGGCCCTCGTGGTGATACCGGTTTTTATGCCGGTTATTTTCGTGACCTGGATGGTAACAAACTCAATGCATTTTGCGTGACCCAACAAGCTTAATCACAACTCAAAACGTAAAGGATCAAGAGTGATTCGATGTTAGTCCAACCAGGCGATGGTCTGGCTGGATCGAATCACTCCTTTGCCTTCATCGACTCGTAAAACTAGAGACTTCCTATCTTGCGCTCCAGGTCGTAGCTGCGATCTGTCACGATACTCTCCAACACTATGATCCTTTCTTTAAGCTCGGCGATCTCTCTCTTCAGTTCAACCGTGGAGTTCTGATCCAGTTCTTTTTTCAGATCACCCAGTTGCGCATTGGTATTACGCTTGTACTTGAAATATTCCGTGATAAACACGATCAGGCTGACCGGAAGCATCACGGCCATCATTATTGAAAATATCTGAATGGCTGCATTCATAGTTCATTCCTCTGGTTTTTGCGCAGACACCTGCCTACCACGCGGTATTCAGGAGACTACCATTCATACAGCAAGAATCGGACCATCGGCTTATATCAATACTTTCAACAGCTTAGCTATACGCGATGGTAATAGATTGCTAGAAAAATACTAATTGTTAGCGATTTAGACAAGCTTTGTTGAGTCAGGCTACAAAAAACCCGGCCACCTTGCAGCGACCGGGTTTCATTCAAATACCAGTGTTCTTCTTATTTACCTTGCACGACTTCGTTGCGCAATACGCCAACACCTTCGATTTCCACTTCATAGGTATCACCCGGAACCATCGCGCGGGTACTACCCATGGTACCAGACCAGATCATGTCACCCGGCTCCAGCGTAAAGTACGAGGAGATGTAACTCACCATCTCTTCCATACCGAAAATCAGGTCATTGCTGTTCTGCCCTTGCACAACTTCTCCGTTGTGACGACCGGTAATCTGCAGGTTCTTGTAGTCCAACCCTCTAACCAGTGCGGGACCGACCGCATTGAATCCGCGCGAACCTTTTGCGCGCACCCACTGGATGTCGCCACCTTGCCAGGCTCGCTCGCTCACGTCATTGCCCGCTGTGACACCGAAGATGTACTCATGTGCGTCTTCAACCGCAACATTCTCGGCGCGTTTGCCGATCACGATCGCCATCTCAGCTTCGTAATGCAGGTTTTGTGATTCTGCCGGACGGACAATTGCATCTTCCGGGCCGACAATCGAGCTGGCCGGTACGATAAACAACCCGGGATACTCGGCAGGTTCACCGGTAATGTGGCTGCGGAAATTAAATGCTGTCATGAACACCAGGGTAGGATCGACTGGCGCCTCAAGTCTTACGTCAGACTTGTTGAACTTGGCTCCGGTGTGCTCCATAGTTGCATAGGGTGCTCCAGCAAGTTGGTAGACCTCATCTCCGTGCACCATGCCCCAGGATATGTCACCACCGCCCTGCGAATAGCGGACAAATGTTTCAATTTCCTGTCCCAGAGCAAGCATGCTGGAAAATGCAAATGACGCAGCCGCCATAATTGTAGTAAATCGCTTCATTCCTAACCTCCCACTGAAGTCTTGAATATCTGTATGGGTAAAAACAGATGGACTGCCGATGCTACGCTGCTTGCTGGAAAGGGTCAACCGGGCCGGGTTGCAGAGTTACCTGCTGCCTACTCGTCGTCGCTGAATTCGCGCTGTAACCGGGCGAAGGCAATCGAATTCATCTCCTGGGCTCGATTGCCAAACACAATCTTATGGAGAGAGTCGACGATCTCTTCCCGGAATTCGTCAGCATGCAGATAAGCGGCTACATTACCATCGGTTGGGTCCAGGGCGATTTGTTTCAAATCCCGTCGATGGTCCTCGGTAATAAGAATGACCGGTGTTGGGTTACGGAATGGGCTCCTACCTTCTTCGCTGCGCAGGCGAAACAAAAACTGGTCGCGCCGTTTCTTGTAGCTGTTCCAGCCGGTGATTACACAGGCAAGTTTATTGGTCAGCAAGCCGAATCCCCGGTTATATTGTTGCATCGCTTCTACTGCATTCGTTTCATTATAGGTATTGATGGTCGTGTAGAGCCCGGTATGTCCAACCAGCGTCGCACACTCATCCACGATTTCATTGTCGAGATCATATAGTAGAATTACTGGCTTCATGCTCATGATTTAATCTGGGCTGCTCTATGCAATTTCAGCTGGACCGAAATTTAACGTTTGCTGTTATAGCGTCCCGGGTCGTCCGGGTCTCGTTGGCTGGCACCGAGGAATCTTCGTAGCCGAAGCTTATCCCGAATAATATCTTCGTGCCATCTTCAATATCGAAGGCTTCGCGTACCAGGTCGGGATAGTTACGCATGGTGCCCATTGGGCAGCTTTGCAGGCCAAAGGCCACCATCGTCAACATCAGTGTCTGGGCCCACATGCCCACATCGAGCGCCACCGGAATACCAAACTTGGGATCCATGCCGACAAACGCTATGTAAGGCGCATCGAAGAATTCAAAATTTCTCAGCACCGCGCGCATTCTGCCTTCTTTGTCACCACGTTCTATGCCCATTTTGGAATAGAGTGCCACGGCACATTCTACTTGTCTGATGCGGTATTCATTCTCAAAATCTCCGCGATAGTCATAATCAGGGTTGGGTTTAACACCGCTGGCGGTATTCTCAGACATCTGCTTCTTCAGGCGCTCTTTCAGCTCACCGGATGCCACATACACCTTCCATGGCTGCACATTACAATTCGATGGTGCCTGTTGCGCAATCTCGAAGATGCGATTCAAGACTTCCTGTGGTACTTCTTTATCCAGAAAACCACGTACTGAACGCCGCGCCTGCACCGCATCGATCAAACTCATGTCCGGGTCTGTTACTGCTGATTCTGCTGCTTGCATTACTTACTCTATCTCCTGTCGCTGCGTTGCGACTCGTTTGCCTTTCAAATTGTATCTTCGCGTTCTGTCACCGATATTAATCTAAAGAGGTATTGGGATGGATTTCGCCGCGCGAAACTTTCGCGCCCCGGCACCATCACTAACCTGCTTGGGGAGTGCCACCGTTCTTAGTCTTCTCAGTCTCAAGAATTTTGTTCAATGCGCCGCAGTGAGCGAAATTTAACTAAGAATGCGGCCTCCGTCGACGTCGAGAGTGGTTCCTGTGGTGAAGGAGTTATTCATCACAAAAATTATCCCCTGCGCCACTTCTTCAGCAGTGCCTGCTCGCTTGATCAAATGACTGGCTGTTAATTGATGCAACTTTTCCTGCTTCTCTGCACCGAAGTAATCGAACATCGCCGTATCAATCGTGCCAGGTGACACAACATTCACACGAATCGGCGCCATCTCTACCGCCAGGCAACGCACCAGATTCTCAACCGAAGCGCCGACACAGCTCAGTGGTGATTGTGCTGGCTTGATCTTGCGTGCAGGTGACCCGCTGACCAGGGTAATCGAGCCATCCGCTGCCAGATAGGGCGCAGCTGTGCGCACCACCTTGGCATAGCCCCAAAGCTTGTCATACGCGGCCTTGAACTGCTCTTCGGTTTGTTCCAGGAAAGGTTTCAGGGTGCGCTCTCCACCAATGGCTGCTGATACCAGGTGATCGATCGTGCCTGCTTCATTGAAGATTGCCTCAAGAGAGTCAGCATCATGGGTGTCTGCCTGTCTGACCTCGAAGCTGCCTTTGCTCAGTTCCTTCGCCTTATTTATATGGGCCTCAGAGCGCCCTGCCGCCCACACATTGGCTCCCAGTGCAGCAGCAGCCTGGGCGGCAGCCAGTCCGATGCCCGCGGTTCCGCCAATGATGACGACATTTTTGCCGGACAGATTGTTGGTAGTCATGGGTTGCTCCCTAAAAAATTCTTCCTGGATTCAGGATGCCTTCAGGATCCAGCGTCCTTTTCAAAGCCTTCATCAAGGTGATCTCGGCCTCACTCTTGCTGTAAGACAAAAACTGTTTCTTCATCAGACCAATTCCGTGTTCTGCAGAAACCGCACCGCCCAGCTCCTGAATCAGGCCGTAAATTATTTCGTCTATCTGTAAATGCAGGTCTCGTGTATCCGGTCCTACATTAATAATGATATGCACATTGCCATCGCCAATATGTCCGAACAGCCCCATGACGAGATCAGGCCAGACTGCACGCAAGCGTTTTTCGACTTCCTCGCCAAAGTACCCCATGTCATCAATGTTCAGACTGACATCATAGGCATGCACGAAGCCCACACCGATTACCTCGGCGGCGGCGTCGCGTACCGCCCACAGATTTCTGACCTTGGTGTCTGAATCGGCGATTATGACTTCCTCTACCAGACCTTTTTCAGAGGCCTGGCCGAGAGCGTCTACAAACAGTTCCGAATCTCTTTCCGAATTCGAGCCCATGCTCTCTACCAGCACATAGAATTGAAACTGGTCAACAAGCGGCACCTTTACGTGAGGAACGTACTCATCGATCAACGCATAGGTATTGGCCCATAACACTTCAAAGGCACTGAGATTGGAACCCAGCGTGGTCTGGACATGCACCAGCAGGTTGGCAACATTATCGAAGTCCTGCACGCCGCAGAGAGCCACTGTCTGGCTGCTGGGTTTCGGGGACAGTTTTAATACCGCCCGCGTTATCAGGCCAAGCGTACCTTCGCTGCCAATAAATAGCTGTTTCAGGTCATAACCGGTGTTGTTCTTACGTAACTTGTGCAGCCCATCGATGATGGTGCCGTCTGCCAGCACCGCTTCTACCCCGATGACCAGGTCCCTGGTCATACCATAACGAATGACCCGGTTACCTCCGGCATTCGTTGAGAGATTGCCCCCGATAGTGCAACTACCCCTGGCACCGAGATCCAGTGGAAAAAGCAAATCATTAGCATCGGCCAGTTCCTGGATCGTCTGTAATTCCACGCCGGCTTCTACCGTCATCGTGGAGGTAAAGCGATCGATCTCCGCCACCTTCTTCATGCGTTCAAAGCTCAGGGAGATCTCCCCCTCCAGAGGGGCAGCAGCAGAAACCAATCCGGTCATTCCGCCCTGGGGTGCCACCGGCTGCCCTGCCGCATGACAGGCCTTGAGAATCCGGGAAACTTGTTGCGTGTCTGCCGGTCGCAGGAGTATCAGGGGAGGAACCGAGCGCGCTCCCATGATGTCCTGGAAATGTTTCGATTCAATGTCGGCCCCTTCCCTGAATCCAGCGGGGCCAACAATTGCCTTGAGCTCTTCAATTAACGCGGGGAGGTCTTTCCTGGGCATTTTATGATCTCGGACAAACTCCACAAAGCAGGGGATGGTAGCATACTCAAACCCTGAGTTCCGCGCTGTAAGCAGGCGCTGACAGGCGACGAATGCGGTAACCGGATGCAACGAATGCTGTTAGACTGACGTCCTGCTATTTCACATTATGAGTGATGAGTGCTCTCATACACCGAAGTGCGCAACTGAAGAATCCTACCGGAGAAAGCCATGTCCAAATTTTTACCTGTCGCTGTAATCGCTTGCACGTTGTCTGCCTGTACCTGGGTGCAAGTCACTCCCGAAGGTGAGAGTGTACAACTGGCTGAAACCAGTGAAATCCGCAACTGCCGCCGCGTCGGTAGTACCCAGGCGCAGACCCTGAGCAGGGTGCTCATCATCTCACGAGGTGGCGAACGCCTGCAGGCAGAACTCGCGGATCTGGCCCGCAACCAGGCCGGCGATATGGGTGGCAACACAATTGTTCCCGAATCGGTAATTGATGCAGGAAAGCAAAGTTTCGGAGTCTACAGCTGCCCTTCCCGCTAATTCGCGAACTTGACTATTTCCGTTAGTATCGAACAGCTGAGCATCTACTTGCGCAGCCTCAGGGTACTGTGGAGGGTAGCAGTAGATGCTGCAGACGAGCGACTCAACAGCTCCCTGGCAGGTCGGTAGGAATCATATGCATCATGCGGCTACTCACGAAATCTGTGCTATTGAGCCCTGTCTTTACAGTTTCCGCCGCCACTCCTCCTGTTAGGGTCTCTTGTGCTTATTCCTTCCTCAAATTCCTCAATTCCGATCAGGGAAAAGACGGCGTACAAATAAACGGAGATAAGTGAACCTGGGTGGTAGATATTACGACCTGATAGTCGACAAAATGGGTAGATTCGAAACATCCCTCAATTTCACTATAATGAGACCGTTTTGCGGATCACTCTGCGCTTTTCCAGCCAAATCCAGGAATGACCATGGAAAGATTACTGCTGACTCTAAGTGATGCCTTCGCCCTTGCCCCCTATAAGGTTCTGAAGTTCAAGAGTTTTATCCTGACTGGACTGGCAGTCGTCACTGCCGTGATGGTATTCGGCATTGTTACCCGCACCTCTCTCGATATGACTATGGAGAGCTTCCTGTCGCCGGATGACCCAGCCCTGGGAGCGCTTAACGACTTTCGCGAACAGTTCGGCAGTGACGACTCGGTATTTCTGGTGTACCGGGCAAAAGACGGCAATGCCTTCTCAAAAGAATCACTGGCAGCCGCGCAACAACTCACCGATGACTTGCGGAACTGGCAGAATCTCGACCGCAGTGGCTATCCCGAAACCATGGACGGCTATGACCTGGACTGGAATGAGCTGAACCACATCCGCCGCGTTCAATCAATTACCAGTATCCGCTACCAGGAGAGTATCGGCGACAGCCTGCTATCGAATCGCCTGGTCCCCAGTGAATTGCCGGATTCAAACGATGAATTCGTGGCGATTCGAGACAACGCCCTGGCGCAGACTGATTTTGTACTCGCCTTTTATTCAGCAGATACCGAGTATGGCGCCATTCTTATCCAGACTGACTTCGGGACTACTCCGGTTGCAGGATTCGTTCCGGCAGTAGATGCATCTGATGTCGCTCTCGATGACAGCTTTGCAAGTTTCGATGACTTTGAAAGCTTTGATCTGGAGTTTGATGAATCGGCAGCAGTGCAGGAAATCGAGTTCGAAGCCACGGACATGCTGGCCTACACCGCGTTTCACGTCATGACCAAGGCCATCTATGAACGCTATGAAGAAAATTTCGAGTTTTTCCCGGTAGGAAATCCTGCACTCATGGAAATGATGATTGAAATTCTCGATGAGATGCAGTTGCTCGGCGTGTTGCTGGTGCTGATTTTCGTGCTGTTATTGTGGATATTATTCCGCTCGTTTAGTGCAGTAGTCTGGCCATTAGTGACAATACTGCTCAGTGTTGCCTGGGGATGGGGGATTCCGGTTTGGGCTGGTGTAACACTAACAATGATGATATCGCTAACGATCATGCTGATATTTGCCGTGGGAATTGCTGACTGTGTACACGTCATGAGTGCTTATTTCAGTTTTCGAAGAGCAGGAGAAGAACATCACAAGGCACTGTCACACGCCTACGGTAAAACCGGCCTGGCCATCATGGTCACCACCATTACCACGATGTGCGGCGTGATGGCACTGACAACCTCCAACCTGTCGTTAATTCAGGTGTTCGGATGGACCTCTGCATTGGGTGTGTTCCTGGCCTTCTTCTTTACGATTGTCCTGTTGCCGATCCTGCTGGATCTCTGGCATCCGGGTAGCCCTACCGCCGACGCCAGTGTCGCAGACAGAATCGGCCAGCGCTGGAAAGCCTTGTCCAATAACAGGAAGATCACCATTGCTGTAGTGTACTTTTTAGTTGTATTCGGCGCTCTGGGGTTGCAGATCGGCGCTTACATCACCGCCGTCACCTTGATGACCTACGTGGTAGTCAATTGGCAGACCCAGATTCTTGAGAGTGTACCCGGCATCGCCTCGCGCCATCCGATTAGTATCATGGCGATCTCCGCAGGCGTATTTGCCGTCTGCCTCTATGGCATGACCCTGGTGCGAATCGACACAAATATGACCGAGGTTATGGCTGAAGATTCATCGATACAGCGAACCTACGCCACAGTGGATGAAAACATGGCCGGGGCACAAAACATGGAAATTGTGATCAATACCAATGTCGACGACGGACTCATGAGTCCTCGCTTGTTACAAACCATTGATGACTTGCAGACCCATATTATTGAAACTTATCCGGAACAAGTGTCGCGTACCAATTCCCTGGCAAATATTGTTAAAACCACAAATGCTGTCATGAATGGCAATGACCCGGAGTTCTTCAGGATTCCTGATTCTCAGCTGATGGTCTCGCAACTTCTTTATCTCTTTAACAGTGCCAATCCCGAAGATCGACGCGCAATCGTCTCGGATGATTACAGCAGCTCCCATATTTCAATAAATGCCTACAATGCAGGCTCCTATCAGTATCAGACTTTCTTTACCGAGATGGGTGAAGAAATAGAGTTGAGATTCGCCGATCTGAAAACTGAGTTCCCCGATCTGAAAGTAAACGTAACTGGCACCATGCCGATGATGATGCGCATGGCAGATGAAGTGGCCCGCTCACAGTACAACAGCATGATTCTCGCCATCGGAGTGATCAGTGTAATTATGATTGTGACACTTGGCTCCTTTCAGGGCGGACTTATGGCCATGATCCCCAATATGATACCAGCAACTCTGAGCTTCGGCCTGATGGGATTGTTCGGACTGCCGCTGGATGCGGATACCGTGTTGATTGCACCGATTATCATCGGCATCGCCGTGGATGACACGATTCATTTCATGACTCATTATCGAGTCGACCTTGCCAGAACCGGCAGCATCAGTGTGGCACTGAAAAATACTATAGGAACCGTGGGTCAGGCTGTGATGTTCACTACCATGATCATCGCGCTAAGTTTTGCCATGCTGAGTTTTTCCAGCCATCTTGGTATGGCGAAGATGGGATTCTTCGGTTCTCTCGCTATCTTCGTTGCGCTGCTCTGTGATCTGTTCCTGATCCCGGCGATGATCATTACCTTCAAGCCCACCTTTGGTGTGAAAGACGCAGACACCACTATCGATTTTTCAGCAACTGTGCAAGCGTCATAGAGTTACCCGGGAGCTTAAGCATGCCGCAGCGTTTTTTAGTAAGAGCCACAGCCATACTGTTAGGTATTCTGATTGGATTTCCACTATCTTCCATGGCACAGGATTTATCGGCTCGAGATATTCTGGAAAAAATGGAAGACAATCAACGAGCCCAATCCAATTCCGCCTTGACCCGCATGCAATTATCTACCTGCAAATACGGTGTCAGAGAGAGCCGCATAACCTGTGCGGAACGACCTCGGGTCAAGTCGCTGGAATCGGTCGGGAAAGGTTATGGGGTGGACCTGAAAGACACAAAATCGGTCATCGTTACTCTGGAACCCGCCTCGGAACGCGGCATCGGCATGCTCAGCTTCGCCTATGACGACCCCAGCCGGGACAATGAAAGCTGGCTGTATCTTTCCGCGCTGGGACGGGTCAAGCGTATCGCCAGCGGCAGTGACGATGACGAAACGGAGCCCGGCTCCTTGTTCGGATCGGAATTTACTACCGAAGACCAGGAAACAGGAAAACTCGATGAGTATGAACTAAATATTCTTGAATCTACTTCTCTAGACGGCAGAGAAGTGTGGAAGATCGAGCAGATTCCCAATGAGGATCGCGCGCTGAAATCGCGCTATGCCAGAACCGTAGCCTACATCGACATGGAACGTTTCGTAGTCTTGCGCATGGAGATGTATGACCAGTATGACCGGGAAGTAAAACGCATGCTGGGTTCACGCGTCGAATTGATGAATGGGATATGGGTAACACGCTCCCTTACCATGATGAATCTGGTCACCAATCGATTGTCTAATATGGCATTTCTGGAAATGCATACCGGCATTGAGGTGCCCGATGAGTTTCTGACCCAACGCACTCTCACGGATGCGGCATTCCGCGAAACTGAATTGGAGAAGTTGCGAGCACAAATCCAGTAAGGATCATGAGATTTTCAGCCAACATTGTTGCAAGCCTTGGATTGCAGCTACTCTTCACTGCATTTTCCTCACAAGCTCAGCAAGTCAATGACCCGCAAGTGCTTGATGACAACCTGGACTTCGAACCAGATTTCGGGTTCGAAGAAGATCTGTTTGCAACTGCCTTCGACGAAGAGTCCAGCACTACAGATTCCTGGCTGGACGATTTTACCATTCGCATCAGCCAGCAATTCTTCGGTCAGGTCAACAACCATTCGATAGAGCCAATTCCAGGAATCCTATTTCCCCGGGAAGCGGAGATGGAGAATAACCGCCTCGGTATCAATATCCGCTATCAGAATGCGTTCGCGCCCGGCTGGTTACTGCAGGCCAGTGGCCAGGCCCGCTACTACTGGAAAGATGACTACGAATACGAGGCGAATAGCGACAGCATCGATGCCGAGTACCGCGTTAACGAGTTCTTCCTGCAACGCAGCTACGGCCAGGAAAGCCTCAAGTTCGGCCGGCAGACCGTGGTATGGGGCGAGACTGTCGGCAACTCGGTACTCGATGTTATCAACCATTTCGAGTTTCGCGATCTCACCATCATCGACATCGAAGATGCCCGACTCAATCAATGGATGGTGGTGTGGGACCATTTTGGTGAAGGCAGTAACTGGTCGAGCTTTGTAAATCTTTACCCGGAGTTCAATCCTGCAGCTGTACGCGGTAGCCCGTTCTTCTTCGAACCCGCGTTCAACCTGACGGACTATGACCGGGACAGTGAGCTGTTGTTTGAAGCAGGCACGCAGTGGCGCAAGTCATTTGAACTCAGTGACATCAGCTTCATGGCGGCGTACTTGTACGAAAACCAATTGCGCTACGAAGACCCGATAAGTGGGATCGGAGATGCCATCGCCAAGGGGAATGATTTCCTGCTATTAGGATTCAGCGCCAACCGGGCCATTGGTCGCCTTTTGCTGAATTTCGACCTGGCTTTCAGCCACAACGTGTTGGCGGACAGCTTTAATTTCCCCGGTACTGCCCTGGCATCGCCACTGGATCTGCGTAAAGACCAGATTGGCACTTCCTTCGGTTTCGAGTACGCCTTAGATAATGAACAGAGCGTCAGCCTCGGCATCCAGGCCCAGAAATTGCTCGATGAGAACGAAGGCCTCCTGCCGGGGCAGCAATTGTTCAATGAAGGTGTGTTTGGCAGTTGGCTGGTGAGATACAGCAACACCCTGCTCAATAGCGACCTGGTGCTATCTTCGACCCTGCAAGGCGACCTGAAAGGCGATTCTTTTCTGGCACTGCTTGGTATCGATTACACGATAAATGACAACTGGTCCGTCTCCGGCCAGGTAATCAGTATTACTTCGAATCGTGAGTCGCCACTGGTGTTCTTCGATGCAGATGTACGACTCGGTGCGACTATCAGCTATTCATTCTGAATGTAGGAATTCGTGAAGTGGACACACCTGGAAAATTATGACTCAATCCAAGTGCGATTGTTCACAATGGAATTAATGATCGACTCGCGTATTTTCTGGTGCTGAAGAAAAGGTCTTAACTTCATGTCTGAATCATCTTTACAAGGAATAAATCCGAACCGCTTGTTATTGATCGATGACAGTAAGGGAATCACCGACATTCTCGAAGAAATTAGCAGTGACGCCGGATATGATGTGCGCAGCGTCAACCAGTACGATTTCATCATCCAGGAAATAGAGCTGCACGTACCCACCGTTATCTTTCTGGATCTTCATCTCGGCCCCGCGGATCACCTGGAAAGCGATGAGGAGATTCCCCGGGAAGGTATGGAAATCCTCAAATACCTGTCCACCAGCCGATCCAAAGCGAAGATCGTCATTGTCAGCGGGCTCTCCAGAAGAACCCGCGAGCTCAATCAGTACCTGGGGCGAGACCTTGACCTACATGTGGTTGGTAGCATCTCCAAACCATTTAATATAAAGAATGTGCAGGAGATTCTGGAAAAGTTGAGGGTTCAAACAGGTCCCGGATCAGAACAGGTGTTTATTTAGCCCTCTTATTACAGCTTTAGTCTGACCGGGAATAACTCACGCTGATGTGTACCGGCACAAGCTGCTGTGATGCCATAGTGCGCAGGTTCACAAACAGAAAAAGCAGCGCCCCGAGCATCTCAAGACCCTCTTCCACCATCACTGCCATCATATAGGCCAGCGAGTCGCTATCCATGTCTTCGCTCAACAGCTCGACAATAATGGCACCTGACACAAATCCCGCTCCGGAAAGAATAAATAGCAGTGCCAAGCGGCGTGGCAGCGAAAGCAGAAAAGGTATGAAGGCAAGCACCACCAGTAGTACCAGGATGCCACCGAAGATCGCCCAGTTGGAGTCAATGGCCGTATTGAAGCTCTCGTGCAGGCCCGCCACCTCATCCACCGCCAGAATGAAGAACCCAGCGGCCATCATTCCCCAGTAATAACGACGCTCAGTCGCTTTGGCTGTCGTGATCAGATAAAGCACAAACGCGTTGTTGAGTAACAGAAAACTTGAGAACCAGGTGGGAATATTGTTTTCTTCGTCCAGATCGAATAGCTGCAATAACAGCCAGGGTAATTCCTCGACCTGGTAGTTATAGAGATAGAGTCCGGTATGAATGGCGATTAACAGCAGCGCGACTACTAACAGAAGCAGGCAGTAATGGCGTACATTAATTGTCAGTGCATATTTTGGTTCAGACATGGCAGAAAGTATCGAAGATCAGTTAATTACAGAGTAATCAAAATTGTCAGAAAACTAAACTTGCGGCTACAAAAAACGCAGCCGAAGCTGCGTTTTTTGTCATATTGAGGAAGCAATATCTATTCCTTGATGCAGCCCTTTCTGATATCCACCGGATAATAGAATTCTCCGGCTATTTCATCGTCAACGCGTGCAGGAGGGAATGCGGGTTCAGTCGGAGAAAGAGGGTCACATGTCCTGAGACCGCCATTCTCAAATTCTGTATCGGTGAGCGCTACCCACTCATCATCTGAACACACTTTGCCCTCGTAGTAGATAAATGCGGTTTGGTAAGATGGTGGATCATTCTCATTATCAGAAGGAACCAGTATTTCATCAATGGATCTCACTACGGAGGATGTGCAGACCAGAACGGGTGGCTCCGGTTCGCCACAATCCCGAGCATGACCACGGCCGCGGCCTTTCTTGTGGCTCTTGCCACTCTTGCAGTGCCCCAGGCCCTTGCCCGATTTATCACTCTTATCGCTCTTGAAACTTTTTCCACTCTAGTGGCTTTTCCCACTCTTATCACTCTTATCGCTCTTCCCCTTGGCCATGGCAGTTCCCACGAACAAGGCAAGGCAGATAGTCAGCAAAAAGGTCGTAATTCTCTTCAACTTCATCTGGCGCCCCCAAATAGCATATGACGGAATTTTCCTACGCAGAATTTCGCACAGAAAGAGGAAAAAGTCAGTGAGGTGTTGGGCAATCCCGGGTATAAATCGCAAGATTGTGATGCAGATCTATATTTTTACCCTGTGTTTTAGCGGGAACTAAAACCCTTCGGTCACAGCTGTGCCACTGCTGCCGCTCGCCAACTCTCACTGTGAAATCCTGGTAAAGAATTAGTACTTCAGTGGCCTGTAAAAGATCTCTGCATCGAACTCACCTTCCCAGTTTGCCACCGCCGTAGCGACAGAGAGGTCTCCTCCGATATTCACGCTGGTACGCAGCATATCCAGAGGGCGATCGAAGGGAAGGATGAAGCCAATCACCACGGCGATCTGCTCGGGTGATATGCCGATGGTTTCCATCACCGCTGCCATCAGGAACAGAGAGGCACCAGGTACCGCTGCAGTACCTATCGATACCAGCGTTGTTGAACCTGCTATCAGCGCATAGTCCGCCAGGCTCAGATCGATGCCAAACGCCTGGGCTGCAAATACCGAAACGATGCCGACATACAGCGCCGTGCCATCCATATTGATCGTGGCGCCCAGGGGCAGCACTGTCGAGGCGACAATGGGTTTAATGCCCAGGTTCTCTTCTGCCACCGACATGGTAACCGGCAGGGTTGCCGAACTCGACGAGGTGGAGAATGCCACCAGCATCGCATCGCGTGCACCGCGAAAGAACATCACTGGTGAGAGTTTAAGCATGAGTTTCATGATGATCAGGCCGTGCATGACAACCATATGCACGATACAGCCAATTAACACCGCTATGGCCAGCGTGATAACGTCCAGCAGTGCAGCAACACCCTGGGTTCCAGACACCCAGGCAATCAGGGCAAACACTCCGAACGGTGCCACTTCCATAACCCAGTGAGTAATTCGCAGCATGACTTCTGTGGAGGCTTCCATCAGGTCAGCTACCGGTTTACCTTTGTCACCGATCGTGAGCAGACTGACACCCATCAGCAAGGCAAAAAAGATAATCGCCAGGATATTTCCTTCGGCCAGCGCGGCGATTGGATTGGCGGGAACGATGCTCATCAATCGTTCACCCAGCGGAATAGCCTCTTGCACCTCACCCGGTACGGCGTTCGACAAATCCACACCGACACCTGGCTGCAAAATGGCAGCAAGGAATAACCCGATACAAATAGCGACAAGAGTGGTAAGGAGATAGATAGCCAGAGTTTTAACACCGAGTGATCCGAGTTTTGCAGGATCGCCCATCGATACGACCCCGGCAACCAGGGTGACAAAAACCAGCGGCACAACAACCATGCGAATGAGACGGATAAACAGATTGCCGATCCAGACGATGCTTTCAGACCCCGGGCCCCAGATCGTTCCGACGATAACACCCAGGACTAATGCAGCCAGGATGCGTTTCCATAAGGCTATCTCAAACCAGGTACCAATCATGCACTTCCCCCCATTGTCGGTAAACGAGTAAACCTGTTGGATAGTTTCAGGGAAGTTCCCTATAGAGAGTAGCAACAGCGGCACTCATTCTCCTGCTGTCACTCTTCCACTGTGGGTATTGCTCGGAAAATTCAGTATTCAGCCGGGCTGCTGCGTCATTCTCAGAAAGCCCCTGTTGCTTCAACAAGCGAGTTTCTTCTGTCAGGGCTGCAAAGAGTTGTCGCCAGTTCTCCAGCATCGATTTATCGCCGATCGAACCATGGGCACCGACAATTACTGACGGATCAAGTTCTTCCAGGTGATCCAGAAATTCAACCCAGCGCGCAACGGAGCCATTGACAGCATCGAGTGAAGGAAACACACCGAGCATTACTGTGTCACCGGTAAAGAGAACGGCTTCTTCTTCTACAAAAACCAGAGTATCTCCCTGGGTATGCAGGGACCCCGACTGAAATAGGCGCGCAGTCAATCCACCGAGGTCGAGGACTATTTCATCTTCAAACAGGATGTCGGCAACGGGATAATCGACTCCCGAAAGCAGCTCAGCGGTTACAGCCGACCGGCGGGCGAAGAGGTTCTTTATTCCCTCGCCATTGGCCATTTCCTCCTGCTGCACCTTTGCTGTTATCAACAAGGCCTCACTGCCAAGGCCTGCAGTACCCAGCGTGTGCTCAGGATGATAATGCGTGGTCACCACATAGAGGATTGTATTGCTACTGACCCGATTGACGGCTTGCAGAATGGTTTCGCCATTGCGCGGCCCCAGTCCAGTATCAACAACCAAAGTGGCTCTTTTCCCAACTATTATTCCCACATTGGGTACCAGTGGAACAAAGTTGTCTGGAATTGCGTAGACGCTTGCCGACACCTGCTGCATCCGGTCCGCCTGAATAAGCGGCTCATTATCTTGTGCATGCACGGAAAAATTAACCCATAAGACAGGAATCAATCCTAGTATTCCTGAAAACGGATGGGATCCTTTCATTTTGGTTTTCCGGCCATTAGTACTTGCTAGGAGACTATAGAAATTCATACCATAGTTCCAGTACTTAGCGACGCATCAACAGGACCCGGCATGGCGCAATGGATACAGGGAACAGTCGTCGACAATATTCACTGGACTGAGAATCTCTTTTCGTTAAAGATTGATGCAATCGTCGACAGCTTTAGCGCCGGGCAGTTCACCAGCCTGGCGCTGGACATCGACGGTAAACGCGTTGCGCGTCCTTACTCCTACCTGAGCTCACCCGACCAGCTTCCCCTGGAATTCTTTTTCTATACCGCCACCGACGGCGTGCTTTCCAATGCATTGGTTAGACTGCAGGCAGGTGACCCGGTCTGGGTCAAGCAAAAGGCAAACGGCTTCTTTGTGCTCAATGAAATTCCCGAAGCCGAAGAACTCTGGATGCTGGGAACCGGTACTGGAGTCGCGCCTTTCTTCTCGATACTGAACACCGATGAACCCTGGCAACGATTCAAGACTATAGTTCTGGTACACGCCGTTCGCACCGAGGCGGATTTGCGTTACCAGGAGATGATTGCAAGGCTGCAGAACAATTACGGCGAGCGCTTCTCATTCCAGGCCTTCGTCAGCCGTGAATCGGTGCCTGGCACCATTACCGGCCGCATTCCTGCCGCCATCGAAAACGGCTCGCTGGAGCATAGCGTGGGACGCAAAATGCGTGTCGATAAATCGCATTTCATGCTCTGCGGCAATCCCGACATGGTGAAAGATTCGGTCGATATTTTGAAGAGTCGGGGCTTCACCAAGAACAGAAGACGCACGCCGGGGCATATTACCGTTGAGAATTACTGGTAGTTCCAGTGGGTTAGAATTGTGGTGTTGTCCAGGTTTGCTTTCCAGCGCACTGGCCAGTGTTAAGACCAGATTTCGTGTTGCAATAATTTCAGGGTTGCGCACTTTCCTCACTCTCAGAATTTGCAAATGATGCGGTTGCCTTACGCCAGTAGATTAGTATTGAAATAACAATTGCTACTATAAAAGCCCTTACGACAAAGGTGAAAGTGGAGAATAAACTCGCCGGCAAATCCGGGTAGCTGTTTCTGAATCCTCCGGTGTCCATCGTCAATGTCACAATGCAGCCGGCGAGCAGAATGAGTTCGGTCCCGATTCGCAAACTGAGTCGCGACCAGGTCCATACCTGGTTGAATATCAGATAGAAGTATTGCGGAATCAGGAATAGCAGCTGAATCTTCATCCATAGCACCAGTGTATGGAAGGGATTGCCTGTTTGGCCGAACAGTACGGTGACGCTGTGATCAAGATTTACCATATTCAGTATGACCAGCCAGGTAATTGTTGCAACGACGGAGAAAATTGCTCCCCAGGCTGTCGCCACGGCCTGTCTCGGAGGCGCCGCTGAGGAGGGAGACCAACTGTCGAGGTAATTATTGCGTTCAATAATCCATTGCGTAGTAATGAAGCCACCGGTAGTAAAGCCAATTATGTAGATATAGGTATTAACAAACATCCATACGCGGGAAACATCACCGATATCGAGAGCGAAGAAGAAATCGACAGCGAGTAACAGAAGCAATATCGCGGTGGAGATACTCAACGAGGCGATGATTGAAGTCCTGAAATAGGGATAAAAATCCGGGCCGATTAGAGATCGGCCCGAGCCTTGATACTGGGCGGCAACCCGGAACGGATGACCGTATTCACTCAGCAATTTGATGATGGCCGCGTCCTTCATATCCTCACCGGATTCCTCTTGGAGTTCATTTATCTTCTCCTGGATATTGGCCTTAAGCTCATCGGCGATATCGTCACGTGATTTACGTGGCAGGAAGGTCCTGACTTCCGCGATGTATTTTTCCAGAGGACTGTGTTGTGTAAACAAGTTCATGCTCTTACCTCCGCTATGCTCAGAATCGATCGATTGAGTTGTTCCCAGTCTGATCTGAGTACTGCTAAAATTTCTTCGCCACGTTGAGAGATCTGGTAGTAACGACGCTTGCGCCCTTCTTCACTGCTCCAGCGGCTGTTCAACAGGCCGTAGGATTCCAGCCGGCGCACCAGGGGATAGAGGGTACCTTCCTCAATATCGATGTTTACTAGCTGCAAAGCCTTGCGCAGTGAGTAGCCATACTGTTCCTCGCGCAGTGCTGTAAGCACTGCCAGGATCAATATGCCGCGCCGTAGCTCCAGGCGCATGGCTTCCAGTTTTTCACTCATATCCAGTCTCCCATCTACTTACTGTGTACCGCACAGTGTTGATACTGTATACCGCACAGTAAAGCAAGGCAAGCTTTTATTGTGAGCTTTTCAGAATGGAAAAATCAGTCTTGCGGCGGGGTTATCTTATTGATATTGCGAGGGAATTTTTCTGGCTGCGCTGAGTTTCTCAAAGCGGGCACCGATATCGATCAGGTCCTGTTCACTGAATGATGGGGCTATCAGGGTTAGCCCGACGGGTCTGCCACTGGCCTCATAGCCCATGGGGATGGTGAGAGCCGGGAAGTTGGCCAGTGCCGCAATGCCAGCATGGCGATTGTTGACCGAAAGCATGACGTCGAGTTGGTTGTCATCGAACAGTGATTCCAGTGCAGTTCGCGCGTTGGATTGTAAGTCCTCTCTCAACGACTCCAGCTGAGCAGCGCTCAGGTTTAATTCATCCATCATTTCCACCAGAGCCTGGCCATAGGGCGCCCGCACATCGAGATCGGCTGCATTAAACAAACGCAGCGTGGCAATGGAATCAATGCTGGCTCCATCTGCTGCATACTTTTGTAGATAAAGTGCCAGGTCTCTTACCATTTCCCCACCGAGTAACTGCTCGAATCCTGTACCACGCTCATAGTCTAGAGTAACCTCGACGATAGAGGCGTCATTTTCTGATAACAAGCGCAGTGCATTCTGATAGAAGTCGTTGTCAGCAAAATCGATCAGAGCACCCAGGCGCTTATCAGTCAATGCTACATCCCGATACTCCAGCGACAGGTCCACGCTTAACAGAGGCATGGCCGTATCGTCTTCATCGTAACCAGCCATGGCATTGAATAGAATCACAGCATCGGCAACTGAGCGGGTCATCGGGCCGGTGGTGTCCAGGGTTGCTGATATCGGCACTACCCCGCTGCGACTGATGGTGCCGGTGGTAGGTTTCAGGCCAACCAGTGAGTTGGCGCTGGAGGGTGACAGAATTGACCCGGAAGTCTCCGATCCGATGGCAACGGTTGCATAATTGGCGGCGACAGTAGCGCCACTGCCGGCGCTGGACCCGCCTGTATTGAATTCCAACCGACCATAAGGGTTCAGGGTCTGCCCGCCCATCGCGCTATAACCCGAGGGGCAATCGTTGCAGAAGAAATAGGCCCACTCACTGAGATTCGCCTTGCCAAGAATAACGGCGCCTTTCTCCAGCAGTCTGTCAGTAATAAAGGCATTGGCTGCGTAATTGTTTTGTAAGGCAATCGCTCCGGCAGTGGTGGCCATGCCGGCGGCGCCAATATTGTCTTTGAGTAGCACCGGAATGCCATAGATGGAATCTAAGGCTACCCGCGCGCCCTGGCGGCGTTGCGCATCAAGCTCGCGGGCGCGTTGTATCGCATTGGGGTTCAGTGCAATTACACCATTTATATACAGGGACTCATCAGTTTCAATCTCACGTATTCGATAGAGATAGAACGTGGTCAGTGTTTCATAGCTCAGCCTGCCTTCGACAATAGCGCGCTGAATCTCGGTAATGGGCTGATCGAGAATCTGCGCTTTGTAGGATCGATATTGATCGGCAGAGAAATTACTCAACTCTTCGGCAAAAGGCGCCCAGAGTGAGTCTTTATCCAGAACTCTGGATTGCAGCAGCTGGTAATGCATGCTGTCGTTTTCATGAGCCGCCAGTCTTGCCAGATCAGCCGATTCGTCATAGCGCTGCCACGCTGAGTTGTTTTCAGCGGCAATGACTACTCCACTGAGCAGGCTGGCCAGAAAAATTGTCAGCGATATTCGAGGCAATTTATTCACCTTGCAGATTCACAGTCCGTAGTAATTCAGAATCGATTCACGGGTAATCACACCAATACACTTATAACCAGGGAATGTAGAGGACTCTAATACAAGCAGCGCATCATCTCCACTGCTCTTGATCAGGTTAGCCGCGCAAACGACTACTCATGCCGCAAAGCTTCAACTGGATCCATATCCGCCGCCCGCATTGACGGATATATCCCGAAGATCACTCCGATCATCGCCGAGATAGAAAACGCCAGTACCGGTGCAATTGGCGTAACGATGGTAGTCATACCCCAGAAAGCGGAAATGATAAAAGGAATCATTATTCCCAACACCACGCCGATCAAGCCGCCTACTCCTGACAGGATGACGGCCTCTATCAGAAACTGGGCAATAATGTCTCGCTTCTTGGCACCCAGTGCACGACGAATGCCAATCTCGCGGGTACGCTCGGTGACGCTGGCCAGCATGATATTCATAATGCCAATGCCCCCCACCAACAGAGAGATACCGGCAATCGCTCCAGCCACAATCGAGTCACGAAGAGCACTCTCTTCGGCCTGGCGTAAAAGCGCCAACGGCACCTCGATAGTGTAGTCCACCTTCTTGTGGCGACGCTGCAGGATCTGATCGATTATCTCCCCGACTTCGATAACGGCTTCCTGATCATCCACCTGGATTATCGCTTCATGCAGCTCGACAGTCTCAGACTCCATGCCACCGGCGGTTTGCCGAGTTGTGGTCTCGCCAAACCGGCTCTTGGAAGCCGAAAAAGGAATAAAGATTCGACTCGGTGCCGAATTGGAAGCACCCGCCTGGTTTTGCCCCAGGTTGGAAAAACCTTCCGGTTCCATAATGCCGATTACGTTGTAGTAGTCACTGTCTATCTTGATCGAGCCACCCAGTGGATTGTCGATCGGAAACAGCGCATCGGCTACTTCGGCACTCAGTACTACTACGTTGGCATGATCGCGAACTTCAGATTCGCTGAAGAATCGGCCTGCCTGCAGATTGTAGTTTCGTGAGACAGGGTAATCCACCGCCGTACCCACTACATCGGTATTCATGCTGATGCCGAGGTTCCACACGTTTTTCTTCACGATCCGAGAGGCGATGACATTGGAGATGCCCGGTATCGAATTGCGAATCGTATCGACATCCATCAGGGTAAGGCCGTAGACAATAGCCTGGGGAGGCCCGAAACCCTGCCGACTGGTTTCTTCAACTTCTGCTGGCTTCACACTCTTCACCAGGATATTGCTGGCACCGAGGTCGCGAAATTGCTGCTGGGCTTCGAAACTGGCGCCCTCACTCACCGCCAGCATGGCAATAACGGCGGCCACACCGATGACGATGCCCAATACTGTCAGCAGTGAGCGCAGTCCATGGGAATAAATACTCTTGATACCGACCTGGGTGATCTTCTTGTAACGAACCAGACTGAATCTCACCCTTCCCGAAGAATGGCTGTGGGCAGCGGGCCGGGTGAGTGGAGATTCAAGAATCGCGTCGGTCATCACTTTCCACCCGTCCATCCAGCAATCTCACCCAACGTTGTGAACGTTCGGCCAGCTCATCGGAGTGAGTCACCATTATCAGTGTCTTGCCCTGACCATGCAGTTCGTCGAAGAGCTTGAGAATCTCGGCACCGGATTTGGTATCCAGGTTTCCGGTTGGTTCATCCGCGAGGATGATAAGCGGATCTACCGCAAGTGCGCGAGCAATGGCCACTCTCTGCTGCTGACCGCCGGAGAGTTCGAACGGCTTGTGATCCACCCGATCGCCCAGCCCGACCCGTTCTGCCAGTCCCATCGCGATCTCATTACTCTGTTTTGCTGCATAGCCTTGATAGAACAGAGGCATCTCGATGTTTTCCAGCACATTCAGTTGTTGAATAAGATTGTAGGACTGAAAAATAAACCCCAGTCGCGCCCCCCGAATCGTCGAGAGCTCGTCATCGAGCATCTGTGACGTGTCTTCATTACCGAGAAAGTATTTCCCGGCGGTGGGCTGATCGAGGCAACCCAGTATGTTCATGAGAGTAGACTTTCCACAACCAGAAGGACCCATGATGCTGATGTAGTCCCCGGCAAAGAATTCCAGGGAAACACCGTGCAACACCTCGACTGCAAGCGCACCCATATAATAGGTCTTGGAAATATCTTCGAGACTGGCGACAATAGTCGGATTGGCGATTCCTGCTGGAGGTGCCGTGTTTCCCAGGCTGGAACTGAATTCAAGAGTAGCCATGAAAGGATTATCTGGTACTAAGCACCAGTCTCTCTCAGGTTTTGTTGCGGAGGCAACAGCATGACTTCTTCGCCTTCCTCAATGCCGCTGCGAATTACGATAAATGATTCTGAGAACGCACCAATCTCTACTTCCCGTCGCTGCGGTCTGCCAGCGTTTGACACATACACTACTCGCTTGTCATCGAAGTAGGTGACTGCCTGTACCGGCACGTAGACCACGTCATCCAGGCGATCTACCAGAATTTCCACCTCGGCGCTCATGCCCGGGCGCAACCACTCTTGAGTCCCGTCAATCTTGATCGTGGTTGGGTAGACCTTTAGATCGGGATTCATGAAGGCATTGGCCGAGTCAGCTACCACAGCCACCTTGGTAACCACTCCGGTCAATTTCTCATCGGGAAAGGCGTCAATTGACACTTTTACTGATTGACCGACTGCGACGCGCTGCACAACAGATTCATGAATATTCACTTTAATAGCCATCTCACGTAAATCGGGGATGGTGAGGATGGCTTGACGCTCGCGCACAGTAGCGCCTTCCTGAATAGCTTCCTGGCTGCTGCCGCCACGATAACGCATGGAATTCTGATCGGCAGCACCATAGACTACCAGTCCGGGGGTCGTCGCGCGGATGGTGGCTAGCTCAATCTGTTGCTCAACATCGGCCAGCTTGACCCTTTCCAGGTTATATTTGCGTTCGGCTGAGCTGAAGCGTGCTTCTTCCTGTGCCCGTTCGGCAACGTTTTCCATGAGCTGCCGCTGGTAACCCATCACCGCATTTTCATACTCGGATAACTTCTCTTCGGCATCCTTCGGAAAGCTGTACTGGATATAGAGCTTTAGTGCAGTTTCTTTTTCTGCTTCCTTGTTGCGGGCCTTACTCAGGTTTAGTTCTTCTGCTTCCAATTCAGTCGGTGTAATAAATCCTCTCGCTTCAAGACGTCGTTGTCCTTCGATGCGGTCCTGGGCCAGCAGGTGCTCTTCCTGGGAAACCTGCAGCTCATCCTGAAGTCCGCGCAGCTGTTGCTTGGCTTCACCATCCTCGAGAATTTCCATGTCGGCGTACTGGGTGAAGTCCAGGGTATCGCGAATCGTCATGTAACTGTCATCCATCAACAATTGCGAGACGAACTCTGGGGTCTCTGGCACGAGCGGCTCCAGTTTCAATTCTGGCGCCGGCGCCCTTGCTCTGGCATCGGCGGCTTCTACTGGTGAAGCCGCAATCGACTCACCACGGCGCTGTCCTGAACCAGGGCCACGATCCCCACGTTGCCCGCCACCGAATCCACCCTGTCCAAACTGTTGCATGCGCTCGAGCATTTCAGGCGGCAACTCTCCGCCATTCTCGGTTAGCATCTGCTCGATGCGCTCACGCATAGGCGCTGGCATGGAATCGAGATCGGTCAGATCGAAAGCAGGTCTGGCAGGGGCTACAACTTCTTTGGAAATTTTCTTGACGGCTTCATCGACACTGGCAACAGTTGCCGCCAGATCAGCCTTCTCGGCACGCGCCAGGCGTCCTTCTATGTCTAACTGGCTGATAATGTTCCGCACTATATTGCCACCGAGAAACTTCTCGAAATCCAGTCGGGCAAAACGCATTTCCTGCCGGGCGTCATTCAAATCGGTCATGTTCTGGTTGAGCTGAATCTCCAGCTGTGCCCGGCGTTCGATATAGCTGGCTTCGGCAGTTTCTACGGCAATTTCCTGGTTGAGTTGTTCATCGATCAGTTGTGCCTTATCAAGCTCAACGAGGATCAATCCGGCATCCACATCCCCTGGAGTTACCCGATAGCCTTCTTCAACAATATTCAGAATCTTGGTGCCTTCGCGCCCTTTTACCTGCGAACGAATTTCCTGTGAACGCAGTGCTTCGAGGGCTCCGCCCTCCAGCACGGTAATGTCGAGTTGCCCGCGTCGCGCCTTGAAGGTGATGCTGCCTGAAGTGGAATCGGAATACCCACCTGCCAGTGTAATCAGAAGTACCAGAACCAACGCTGTGCTACCGGCGATGGCAATCCGCGTGGATTTTTTAGCGGCAAGAAACTGCGCCTTGAGCGCCGCTACCCGAGACCGGATAGGATCCGGAATGTATTGCGTGATCTTAGCGAGTCCGTCCTGCTTATCGAGGCTCATCGATGCCTTCCTCCCATTGTCCATTGTCATCGACGTACAGCAAGCCAACGTCGCGCCAGAATTCGAGCTTTGCAATATTATGTTCGACGATCGAACTCACCAGTTCCGTTCGCGCCGCCGTTAAATCGTTCTGTGAGTCTACTGTATCCTGAATATCCCCGAGACCTAGCTCGGCGCGCAATTCAGCCTCTTCAACCCGCCGTTCATTTATCTGTACACTGGTCACGTTGATGTCATAACTCTTGCGCGCTTCATTCATGCGTCGCCAGGTATCGAGCACATCGAGCTTGATGCCGTCCAGGGCCAGTAAGTAGTCTCGAGTGGCCGCGTCGTAGTCGATCAAACTGCGGCGATAATTGTTGCGTTCCAGCTTGGTGTCCAACGGCAACTCCAGATCAAGGCCGGCCGTGTAGACGGTATATTCAAAATCGAGCTCACCCAGGTTCTGGGTCGTGGAATTTGGAACCGATGCCACCAGGTTCAGATCAAGCGCGGGACTCAGGGCATTGGCCGCCACTTCAATGCGGCGGGCGGTGTCCTGCACCCTGTCCAGTTGTGTGTAGAGATCCAGCCGCGTCTGGATTGCCAGCTCGGTCGCCTGTTCCAGGCTGATATCCGGGCTGTCCATGCCCGTCTCGGTGATCAGGGCCATCTCATTGTCATCAAGGATAATACTATCATCGGCATCCAGACCGATAATTATCTTGAAATTGTCCAGGCTACGCTGGTAACGCGTGATGGATGCAGTCCAGCGCAAGTCAGCCTGCAGGGAGGACTGCTCGAGACGACCAACTTCCAGCAGGGTGGTCAGGCCTTCCGCCTGAAACGCCTGCTCCCTTTCCAGGGACAGGTTATTGGCCAGCAATCCGGCATAATTATTCTTCGCCGTTTCCCTGTTCAGCAGCACCGAGTAATAGTCCGAAGCTACCCGCACAGCAAAAGTTTTCCGAAACCGGGTGAAATCGCGCAATTGATACAGCAGATCACGTTCCGCCTGCAGCAGGGTTTCCGTTTCTATCTCGGTTCCAAAATCTCTCAAAAGTGGTTGGGTGAAGGAACCAATTAATGCCCCAGTCCCGAACTCACTGATATCACCGGTGAGAAAACGGGTAAAATTATTCGTCAGGTTCAAGGCGACCGCGCCGCCGCTTCTTAACAGATAGCGGGCACCCAGGCTGGTGTTGGAAAATGTAGACTCACTGGTACTGATACTTTCTCCAGGACTGAAGCTCTCTACTGGGCTGAGGCTCCCTGCATCGCTGAGATTCTCCATACCGGTTAGCGCCTGCATATCGGTAACGAACTGGTCGGCGGCCTGCCATTGGTAGTCACCACTAGCGGTGGCTGAGAAGGTTGGCGTATAACGATAACGATCGAAAGTAAGCGACAGAGCCTCCAGGTAGAGCCGTTCTTTCTGAGTCTGGTAATCCTTACTGTGTTGAAAGGCCAGATCCAGCGCGGTATTCAGGCTCAGAATGCTGGCCCCCAATTCGCTGTCCGCTTCATTATCCAGAAATTCGAAGGAATCGTTGTTAAGCTCGAGAGAGCCCAAATCGACGCGTTTTTCTTCATCAACCAGGATCTGGGAACTCATGCCAGGAACGAGTCCGGATTTATCGCTGATCGCCTGATAGCTCTCTGTATCGGCACTGCGCTTGTAGGCAGCGCTGGTACAGGACAGCAGTAAACAAAATAAGCCTATAAATATCAATAAGTTACGAAAACTTCGCATGGATAACGCCACATCTCTGGAATTCAGGGATACAAGTTAGGAATTATACGCTCGAATGTCGAGTATCAGTCTATGCTTCACGACCAAGTGTGAGCCAGGTGCGGGGGATAACATTATGATTTTCGTCTCATTTTTCTTACACTAGGCCCTGGAGCCAGGATGAACTACAAGACATTACTCACTGCACTACTCATCACCTCATTTGCGGGCAGCGACGCCCAGGTAGATGCGACCAGCAATGTCCCTGATTCGGTTCGCGCCATGATCGAGCGCAGTCAGGCGACCGACCGTTACGAACAGATGGCACGCATGCAGGTCGATGTGCAGTTTGGCGCGTTTCTCAGCAAGCTGGTAACCAGTGTCGACAGAAAACAACAGATCGAAGCGGCCCTGGTGGAAGTATTCAAGCGCCGGGCTGAGCTCAGCGCGCAGATGACTACCGGCACGGCTAATCCTACTGAACTGAGCAGGGTTAGTAACCCGCAATATCTACGCGCACGCCTGAGCGAACTGCTGACTGCAGATGAGCTGCAGAAGTACGATGCCGTGCAGACAGATGCGGCTGAACAACAGCTACGTCAGACATACGGAAATCAACTCGCGCGGATAGCACCGTCGTTAACTCCCACGAATCGAACAGTGGTGTTGGATAGCTTGGTGCGGCATATGCTGTTATTGGGTAGCGAATCGGAAATCGCCGGCAGCACTTCGGCCGATTCAGCGATCAGCGCTCAGCTGGAGTCACTAATGCGGGTCAGGATGGAATTGCAGGCTCAGTTGGACGGAATTGAACTCAAGGAAGCGGAATCGTTTCTCAATCAGGTTCAGTCTGGCCTGAGTATGAACAGAGCGATGTTCGACACCCGGTAGCTGCCTTGCTCTGGATAAATTCTGGATTTACCACTATGTCCCTCAACTAAGGAAATTATTACCATAACCCCACATGAAACCAGCACTACTTATAACGCTTGGAATTATTTTCGCCGGACTCGGGGTCACTGCCTGGACACTGCAATCCAGTAATGCGGAACTGCGAGCCCAACTAGGTACGGCGCTCGGCTATCGAGACCAACTCAACACACAGGCAGAAGACAATGTCCGGCAACGTCTGACCACCGATGCCCGTATCGATGATCTGGAAAATCAGCTGTTAGCAGCGGCGAATCAGCTCTCCAACCTGAGCACGGCGCTGCAGCAGGCCCGAGAGCAGGCCGATCCGCACTACCAGCAATTGCTCGAACAGGCACGTCGGGAAGTCGCCGCCAGCCAGCCCCGCACCCGTCGTGCCGGCGCCGGTATTAATCCGCTTGCCGATCCCGATTCGTCCCGTTCGATAGCCCAGGCCACTGTAGACAGCAACTTCGCTGCGTTTTTCGAGTCTCTTTCGCTCACCCCCTCTGAGCAGGAAACCCTGCGCGCCACCTTGGTGGACTTCAATGCTAATCGGCTCCAACATCTTCGGGACCTCATGTCTGGAGAGCTATCTGATGAACTGGCGTTAAGCTATTTTGGCCCGGATGCCCTGCTCAGCAGCGTGGCAGAGTTTCTGACAGAGAAGCAACTGGATGAACTGCACAGTTTCGATTTGAATCTTACTCGACAGTCCACTCGCCAGATGTACTCGAACATGCTCGATAACAACGGCGGCAGCCTGACGGGTATGACCCAGTCGCTGGTGCTGGATACCCTGCTTGACGAGCTCTACTCCGCCGCAAACAATTTCGGTGCCATGGTTGGGCCCGACGGCAGCGTCATTAGTGCTCGGGATGATCGCCAGTTAGCATTCGATCGTACCCGGGGCCGTCTGGAAAATGATCTGAGCACAGAGCAGTTAGGACAATATGATCAGTTTGCACAAGCCCAGAGTAATGCAATCCATTTTACGCTGACCGCCGCCAGCGAAGATGGCGACCAGCAGGAAATACAGGTAATGCGAGTAGTCTCGGATAATCCGCCAAATTAGGGTATGTTATAGCCGCCCGATCCTTTAGAAGCACCCAACCCAGGAGTTTTGCCATGACCACCCGTTTCGCCTCGCTGGAATTGCCGAAAGTATTAGTGTTGCCATTGTTTTTGTTGGCACTGGCGGCCTGTGGCGAGCAGCCACCTTCGGTTAGCGACAATCCAGCGGCATCCCAAAGCCTGCCAGCCCTTGCCGAATCTGCCGGCTATCGTCGTATCAATACTCCGAACGAAAACGATCCCCTGGATACACATATATATGCGCTCGATAATGGCTTACGCGTCTATCTTACGGAAAACCATGAAGAACCCCGGTTCTATGCGGAAATCGCCGTGCGTGCTGGTAGCAAACATGATCCGGCCGATGCCACCGGTCTCGCGCACTACCTTGAGCACTTGTTGTTCAAGGGCAACCAGAATCTTGGCACCCTGAATTATGCAGCCGAGAAGCCCTACCTTGACCGAATCGTCGAACTCTATGAAGAGCATTTCAATGAGACAGACCCGGCACGCCGTGCTGAGATCTATGCCGAGATTAACACCCAGGCTCAGCAAGCTGCCGAATATGCCATTCCCAATGAGATCGACAAGCTTTACAACGGCATGGGCGGCACTGCACTCAATGCACACACCTGGTACGAAGAGACAGTCTACAAAGTAGGGCTGCCATCCAATCGATTAGAGCAATGGGCAGAGATCGAGTCCGATCGCTTCGTGAATCCGGTATTTCGTTTATTTCACACCGAACTGGAAACCGTGTACGAGGAAAAGAATCGCACGCTGGACAACAGCGACCGCATCATCGGCACGGCTGTCGATGAACTGCTGTGGAAAGTACATCCTTACGGCCAGCAACCAACAATCGGCACGGTCGATCACCTGAAGAATCCTTCCCTGGTGTATATCCAGAATTATTTCGATACCTATTATGTACCCAACAACATGGGCATCTTCCTCAGTGGTGATATCGATATCCAGGACACCATCGAACTCATCAGCGCCAAGTTTGCCCATTGGGAATCCAGGCCAGTAACCGCAGTGGGTCCCTGGGATGAACCACCCCTGCAGGGCGCCGAAAGAGATACTGTGCAATATCCCGGTGAAGAACAGGTACAGATCGCCTTTCGTACCGCCAATAATTCCAGCAGTGATAAGGAAGCGCTGATCATGGTGGATATGATTCTCGATAACCGCACGGCTGGTCTTATCAATCTTAACCTCAGTCAGCAACAACTGGTTGCCAGCGCCGGGTCTTCACCCATGTTCCTCAACGACTACGGTGTGCAACAGCTGTATGGTTCGCCGAAGCGAGACCAGAGCCTGGAAGAAGTCGAGCAGTTGCTGTTGGAACAGATTGAAATTATCAAGGCGGGTGATTTCGAAGACTGGATCATTGCGGCCATCATCAATGATTTCAAGAAGAACCAGAAGGCCAGCCAGGAATTCAATACCGCGCGGGTCAGCATGATGCGCCAGGCCTTCATCGAAGGTATGGAGTGGGATCACTTCATCGCTGAGATTCAGCGCATGGAGCAGCTGACCAAACAGGATGTAGTTGACGCGGCGAATAAGTATTTCGGTGAGGATTACGTGGCGGTCTATCGAGTTGATGCCCAACACGATGTGCCCCCGGTTGAAAAACCCCGGATCGATCCGGTAACGATCGACCCTACCCGACAATCTGCTTTTGCCAGCCGCGTGCTGACCATGGAGTATTCAGAAATAGAGCCTGTCTTTGTCGAGGCGGACAGCGATTATCGCGTGGTGGATTTCGCCGACGGTGTTCAGCTTTACTATGCGCCCAATCCATTGAATGACTTGTTCACGTTTTCAATCAATGTGGAGGTCGGTACTGAAGAGAACGAGAAGCTGGGCCTCTCCGCCGCCTTGATGGACGTTGCAGGCACCCAGAACATGAGCAACGAAGAATTACAGAAAGAATGGTATCGCATGGGTTCTGAATTTCGCTTCGGCGTTGGCGAGAACTCCTCGGCAATTGCCGTTTCCGGTCTGGATGAACAATTCGAAAATTCCCTGGCACTGGCCATGGAATTGATCAAGACTCCGGCGACAGACCAGAACACCCTGGAGCAACTCAAGGGCATTCTGCTGAAATCCCGTGAAGACCAGAAGAGTTCACCACCGGCAATTGCCCGTGCATTGTATCTCTACAACCGCTATGGCACAGAGTCTCCCATGTTGGAAGCACTCACCAGCGAGGAGATCAGCAGTACTGGCCTGGATGAATTGTTAACACTGCCTTCTGAGCTTTTGAACTACAAGCATACGATTGCCTACACCGGCTCGATGCCGCTCGAAGAAGTTGTCGAAGTATTGCGTCGTAATCATGTCATCGAAGGCGAACTTCTGGATATGCCGGATTTCCGCTTCCGCAAGGCACGGGATATCACAGCAACCGAGCTCCTGGTTGTCGACCAGCAAACTGCCCAGGCCCAGGTACGCATCGAATTCGCTGATGGCGAGTTTACTGAAGATGACAGCGTTATGTCTTCTATCTATACCAATTACTTTGGCAGTGGTATGTCCAGTGTGGTTTTCCAGGAATTGCGTGAGGCGCGTGCGCTTGCTTACTCGGCATCGGCTCGCTATGCCCAGGGTGGCAGGCTGAATGATCAGAACATCATGCTTGGGGCAATCGGTACCCAGACTGACAAGACAGTCGACGCACTGGCGGCGTTCATCGACTTGATCGATAACATGCCTGCGTCTTCGGAACGGTTTGAAGAATCTGTTAACTCTCAGCTCAACAGGTACAGAACTTCCAAGCTGAGCTTTCGTGAAGTCATTGGTGCCGTGCGCAGTTGGGAGCGGCTCGGATTCGAAACCGATCCCCGCCGGGCCAGATACCAGGAGCTGCAGGCAGCCAGCATGGAAGACCTGCTGGAATTCCAACAGCAGCACGTGAAGGATCGACCGAAACTGATTTCCATTGTGGGTGATCTGTCTATTATCGATACAGAGGAGCTCGCGCAATTCGGTACGGTCGAAGAGGTTCAGGTCGACCAGTTATTTGTCGATTAAGAGAGATGTCGGGCTGCAAGGTTGAACTTGCAGCCGGGCTTTAACTAATCACGACCCACAGCGGGCTTCACAATTCATCCATGAGTACCAGCAACGGTGCAGTCGCGCTCTCGGTTTCCGGGTTAAACAAGAGCTACGGTAATTTCGAAGTCATCAAGGACCTGAACCTGCAAATTCAAAGCGGGTCTGTACACGGCCTGGTTGGATTAAACGGTTCCGGGAAGACCACTACCCTTGAATGTATACTGGGCCTGCAACCCTTCAATAGCGGCTCAATTACTCTTCTTGGCCATCCACCGGCAAGACTTCATCTTAGCAAGGGGCGTGTCGTCGGCATCTTGGATTCACCCAGTCTTCACCCCAACCTGACCGTCAGACAATGTCTGCAACACGCCAGCTTGTTGTGTGGTAAGTGTGAGCGCACACCGGGCGAAGTAGAACAATTACTGGGAATCGATCGCTTCAGCCACTTTAAGATCAAGCATCTGTCCCTTGGTAACAAGCGACGCGCCTCAATTGCCCAGGCACTGTTGGGAAAAACCGAGCTGGTCGTATTGGACGAGCCTTTCAATGGACTCGATGCCGAGGGCGTTGATGATGTACTGCAGCTAATTACCCAGTTGAATCGTCAGGAAGGTACCGCCTTCTTATTATCAAGCCATCAATTGCCTTACCTGGAGCAGATTTGTAGCCATATCGCCATTCTTCATAAGGGCAGTATTGCGATCAGCGACGATATCACCAGCCTGCTGAAGAGTTCCGGTACCGAGATCCTGTTAAAGACCGCTCATGTTGACACGGCAATTGCCGCGTTAGGTGTCATGCCCGAGGCTGACTACAGCCATACCGATGCTGATGGCTATCTACACGTCCAGGTTGGTGCAATGAACTCCGGCGAGCTTAATCGACGACTGGTAGCTGAACAGATAGACGTCTCGGAACTGATCCTGCAGCGCGGTTCTCTTGGCAAGCTGTTTCGTGAAATCACCAACGAGGGTGGGTCTTGAACGGGTTACTGACAGCACTTAGATGCGAAATCTTCGTGGCGCTGCGCACATTTTCCAGCAAACTCATTGTGCTGGCTCCTGCTGGCATCGTTATTTTGCAGTATATCTTGCTCAGACTGACCGAAGCAGGCCAGGCTGCCAGAGATAATTTGTTAGGAAACCCGAGTTTCGGCGCCGTAGTGGCTGGTAATGCCTATGGATATTTCGTCGACGGTCTGAATACCGGCCTTACCATGCTGGGGCTCTTGCTGGTGGCCCAGGCTTCCTATAGCTTCAGCTTCGATCGAGATACCGGGGCCGCCAGGCATCTGCTGATAAGACGTGTGAGTCGCAGCAGCCTGATTACTGCAAAACTCATTCACCTGCATATCCTCGCTGCGCTCTCTTTGCTGCTACTAATTATTACCGCCTACCTGATGAGCGATGTTTTCTGGCAATTCGGTCCAATAGTAGAAGATGGTTTCGAACTGATCGGTGAAGACGAGATTCGCGAGGAAATTTCCACCGGCTTGCGCCTGGCCGTGATTCCGTTGCCCGCCGCGATCGCCTTCGGCATATTTATCTCTGTTTGCGCGCAATCGGCCACCCAGGCAGTCTCAACTGCCTTGGGAATAACACTGGCTATCGATATATTGAAGACGATGTTGGGGGATTTTGCGTATTATCTCTATGCGAGCTATCAACCCTCGCTAATTGATCAGTCCTACCTGCAGGATGTGAGCCGGCTGGTACGGGGTTACTCGGATGTACTGATCGATGAACGCGTCATGTTGCTCAACAGCTGGGTGCCAATTCCGGCGTTGATGTTGTTCTTCGTCGCATCTTTGTGGCTGGTGCAACACAAAAAAATGTAGCAAAAAATTTGACCCTGTAATCAAGACCTGAATGAAACGCCTATAAATGAAAAATGAATTTCAACTATCTGGAATGTCTGCTTTGCTGATCAGCTCTCTGCTTACAGCTTGCATCAGCTACGATCCGGCGGTGCTGGTTCCGGCACTGACCCTGTCGGCAGAAGATGTCATGCTCAATGCCAATACTACCGCGACCAATGCCCACATCGACTTTGGCCTGGACGTGGCACTGAATGAAAGCGATTCCCTGGCTAATGTCGAGATTCTGCCAGGGGTTCGGGTTCGCAACGTGATAGCCAGCGGTGCTGCAGATTCAGCGGGAATTCAGGTCGGCGATGTAATTCTCTCGGTTAACGGCCTGGAGACAAATCACCCCGACGTGCTGGCGGCGCTGCAACAGCAGGTCACTCTAGAGAACGACTTCACCTTTGCAGTAAGAAGAAACACCCTGGTGTACGAAGCCGTGGTAACAGGCAGATCAGTGGCAGGCAGTGCCCCGGTTAAGGAGCTCTACCGAATCGATCCGCTGGCGACCCGAGCCGGGTATGCAACTGAACTGGTGAGCATACGCGATCAACCGGACATGGCCGCGGCACGGGTAGTTGAGTTGTTTCCGGGTAGCCCGCTTCCTGGCGCAGGTGTCGAAATCGGTGACCTGGTGCTTGCAGTTGACGGGACCCAGGTAAATTCAGCGCAGGGTCTGGTATCCCGGCTCAATCAGGACTATGCACTAGGTGATCGGCTGCAGTTTTCGGTGTCCAGGAACGGGGAAATTCGCACGCTTCCCATTCAACTCTGGAATCCTGGCAGGCGCATCAGCCGTATTAATGCAGGGCCTCTGTTGCGCTATGAGTCGTCATTGAGTCCGCCTAGCAACAATTTGTCGATTCTGGATTTCTGGTTATTTGCTGTCTACAGCTATAACCAGGTAGAAGGCGAACGGTCCCATAGCCTGTTGGGTATCTTTAATTTCTCCAGTGACTACGGGGAATTAGTGGAAGAGCGAAACTAGGCAGCAACCCGGCGATGTTCAGAGCGTTAACTTCATACTCGAGTAAAATTTGCGCCGCGAGCGCCTTGTTCGCGTTCTGCCAGGGCCTCTGGGCCCAGAATGATTATGTGGCGTTCGAACTGCAGCGTGAAAATAATTGGGATTCCCTGGTCACTGAAGACCTGAACGGTGACGGCAGGATGGACCTGGTCTATTCCAATTACCAGGCCGGTATCGGGCGGGAACTGTTTATCCATCACCAACGCCCTGATGGTACCTTCGCAAACACACCGCAACGTATCGAAATCAAGACTGAAATTATAGCGGTCGGGTTTGCCGATTTGCGACCGGCGCCCGGCAAGGAGCTGATACTGCTCGCAGGTAACGGCGTATTCAGCCTGTCCACCGCGGTCGAAGGGTATGCTGGCAATATCAGGCAGCTACTGCAGTGGGACTTGATTGCTGCAATCCCCGATCTGGAACAAGTGCAATTTTTCAATGGTGTGCAAGACATCAATGGTGATGGAATCACCGACCTGTTGTTACCCGGTGATGATCACTACGGATATTTTGCCGGGCTCGGCAACGAAGAGTTTGAGCTGATCTCAACATTCAGCACTGTAAATGAAAATTTGCGCAATGTTCAGCGCACAATACGCGATGGCGGTCTCGATGCTCGGGTAAGCATCAATGCCGATGCGGGTGTAATGGTTGAAGTCAATGCAAGATCTCCTTCACCATTCAGAGACTTTGTAGAATCCTGGGAAGAACAAGCAGGGGAACGCAGCACTCTGTTACGCTCGGAAAGCTGGATGCCAACCGCCTTATTGTCACAGCTAAATAACGATGGGTTAGCAGATATCGCCTACCTGAATGTTGGCGATGACGGATTGGGTCAACTGAATATTCACTACCAGTCTGCACAATCCGGCTTTGCTGCCAGGCCCGATTGGACTGGTTCCCTGGATACCCGCGGCGAATTGCAACTGGTGGATATGAATGCCGATGGGTTGGCCGATCTGTTGCGACTCAATGGCGAGGGCAACGCATGGGATGCCCGTTTCTTCAGCAATCGAGATGGCAAGTTTACCCTGGACCAACCCAGCCAGATTATGCGCTTCGCGGGCTATGATGTACGCCTTAATTTCATCACAACCAGCTCAGAAAATGAGCCGGTACTCAACGTGAGTTACTACACCATACCCGTGGTTGATGCGATCCGTAATGCCAGCATCAATCGTATCCAGTTACTCTATGGCAGCGAACAGACCGCACCCGGACAACTGTTCAACCGCCGTCCCGATGCCCGCCTTGAAGAGAGTTTCTCGGCGGCCAACGTACGGGGTCTGTCGGAACAAATGTCACTGCGCTACGACATCGACGGCGATGGCAACAGAGACGCCCTCTATATCACCGAAAACGGCACGCTCGCTGCCAAGAGAATCGACCAGGCTCTGAAAATTGCTGACCAACCTTTCTGGGAATACGTGTCGCCACGTACCGTATTTGGATTCGAAGTTCTGCAGCTAAACAGTGATAGCAACCCGGATCTGTTACTTCGTCATGGCACGATTACGACCGTGTTAGTGGCCGCACCATGAGATTCTCAACACACTTGTTTGCAGGGGTTGGGTTTATAGCATTGCTCAGCGGCTCCGCCACTGCGGCCAGTACGCCGGATTATGCAAGCCAGCCATTTGAACTGCCTGGAAAGATTGAAAGCCTTGTTGTCGCCGACACCAACGGAGACGGACTCAATGAACTGATTACCGTGATCGATAAACGCATCAGGGTGTATTTCCAGCGTCCCAACGGATTCGACTTTGCCAATGGATTTACGGAAATCGATTTACCGGGCGAAGCGATTGGCTGGGATATCAGCAAGAATTATTCAGAGTCTGGCAATGCCTCGATAATCGCACTGATAGATGGCTCAGAAGTCCTCGTCTGGCACACCGAGAATGAATCGATTCTCGCTCCGGTTTCGGTGATTGCTGGACTACCGGGATATCTTAGCCGGGGGGTTAATCGACTGCATTTCTCTCGCGACATTAATGGTGATGCCATCGACGACCTGATTATCCCCGGTGCCGGCAATCTGCATCTCTTTATCGCCGGAGAGAATAACACTTATCAACCTGGTCTCAGCCTGTACTCAGACTCGCGTCCGCGCACCAATCTCGATCCGACCAACCTGGAACGCCAGACTGGCCAGGCAATCCTCATACCCCTGATGGACCTGCGGGATGTAAACAGTGATGGCTTCGATGACTTGATTTCGCGCAGCGATGAACGCCTCGATGTGTTTATCGCTAACCAGCAAGCCAGTGCTTACTTTTCTCAGGCACCCTCCTACTCGCTGGACATCGCTGAAATAGAAGAACTCCTGGGTGAGTTTGACATCGACAACCTGGACTTTTCCAATTTAACCGGCGTGCTGGCCCTGACCCATGAGGAAATCCTGGACGACGTCGACGGCGATGGCATTGACGATTTACTATTGCGGGAAGGTGGCAAGGTATCTCTGTTTGGCGGCACTGCCAGCGGTATGAATTTCGAACAACCCAGACAGGTACTGCGTTCCGGCGGTAATGTCCTCAGTACCTTTCTCTATGATGAAAATGAGGATGGGCTGAAAGACCTGTGGCTATGGCGAGTGGAACCAATTTCAGTGGGCGATATCTTCATCTGGCTGGCCCTGTCCGGCAGCGTTGCCGTCGAGGCCTTCATCTATCCGAACGAAGGCGAGCGATTCTCACGGCGCCCTACCCGCAAACTCACGGTAAACCTGCAGTTTCCCTCGGTGATACGACTCGCTACTTCGTTCCAGGAAATAACCAGTCAGGCTCGGGAAACGCTGGATCGTGAAGTCATTCCTGCCAGTACAGCAAATGTCGACAGTGACTTTAACAGTGAAGATCTGCTGGTGCTGATTAACAACCAGGTGAAGATTTTTCTTAACAGTATTGAGACCCAGGATGAATCCATAACTTTTCTAGGCGGTCTGGGATATACCCGGGAGCGGGACAATTATGCCATCAATATCCGGGAGATCATCGACAATATCGCCATCGGGACAAATCCCCTGCTGGCCCGCGTCAATGACCGCGTGGCAGACCTGTCGATCGACCTGGACACGATCGTCGAAAACGGTGACATCATCGCAGTGCGGCTCAACAACGACATGCTTGATGATGTGTTCGTGTTTACCGACCACAGCAGTAGTCACATCCGGGGAATACTGTTACTCTCGAAATAGGTTCGCCACATCTGGTTGGCCTGGACTACTTATGCGCAAAGCGGTCTGGACATCATTTGGAATTTCACTAATCCTTGTAAACGTGATTGCCGAGGTGGGTTATTACTACACCGGTATTTACATAAACATGTTTTTCCGCATCGCCCTGGTCGTCGGAGTAACGACTGGCGTCTCGGTGCTGGTTGGTTCGATAATTCTGGTGAGTAACCTGGAAAAAGAAAAGCCTTTATCCGGTCATGTGAGAGACACACTCGGTGCCGACAGGAAAAAGGACGCAGAATGAAGCCCGTCTTGATCGCCTCAACAATTGCCCTTATTTTAGTGAGTGCCCTACTACTCACCGTGCAACGGGAAAGCCGTCAACAACAACAGCTTGCCGACTATGAGCGCCATGTGCAGGATTTATTGTCCGATGTAGAAGCTGGCAGCAGGCGCCGCCTGGAGCTGGAAAATCAACTCGAAGCAGTACGTAGTGAACGCAATACACTGAGCAGCCAACTAACCTCGGTTAAAGATCAACTGGAGAAAGTGGCACAGCAGGCTAACCCGGACTACCAACGCATGGAATCGGACATCCGTCGGCAACTCAGTTATGAGTTTCTTCAGCAAGAACGACAATTCGACCCTATCAATCCACGGGTAAATCTGTTGCAGCAATTGTCGAACCTGGATCCGCTGGAGTTGGGTGAGGTCATGTCTGTGCACGGTCAGTTCGGTAATTTTTTGCGCGCGCTTGATGCAGATGATCAACGCATGGAAGTCATCGTCAACGCGTTAACCGACCTGGTAGCCGAACAGAATCAGGCACGTCAGGAACTGGTGATGGAGATGAGCGAAGGGGCGGTGGGTCGGCGTGCACTGCGCTCTGGCATGCAGGAGATAATGAATCCTCAGGCGCAGATCGAACGGCTCTCCCAGACCCTCACCGAGGATGAACTGTTGACTTACCAACAGGTGCTCACCACACAGCAGAATCAGCAGAATGCAGTCGTTGATTTCACTGTCAATAGGAGCACAGATACTGGTGCTATTTTCTTCGGGGGTGACGGGCGCTCAGGCGCGATAGCGATACCACCCCAACCAGCGCTTCCAATCAATCCACGTAACTAATTAATTCTATTGACTATTGGCGACCTGCTCACGGCTAGCCGCTGCCCGCATTGATTGTGATTTAAAGGGAAATATGCTTTCATCGTTGGCCATTTGAAGCAGCACGACTTTGCTGAATACAACGCGGGAGAACCCTCCCTATCGTAACGGAATCTAGACTCCCAAATGAACAAACTTGTAGCAGGCCTGCTCTTCGCGATGTTTCTATCAGGCTGTAGCGATGAACTTACCCGCGCAAGACCCTATGTACTGACCACTGCCACCACCGGTGGGACCTATTATCCGGTTGGCGTCGCCATCGCAACGATTGCCCACGCCCAGCTGTATGACAGCCAAGGTATCTCACTGACAGCAATCAGTTCCGCCGGCTCCCTGGAAAACATCAAGCTGCTGAGAGACAACCAGGCACAGTTCGCAATTCTGCAGGGACCGTTCGGCGCCTGGTCCTGGAATGGTGAAGGACCGGTTAGCAATCCTCAGACCCATATTCGCAGCGTCAGCGCCCTGTGGAAAAATGTCGAACATTTCGTGCTGTTAACCGCACTCACCGATTCTGGCACTATCATGGATCTGGACAATCTCGATGGTGAGCGCTATGTCCTGGGTGCGCGCAATTCAGGTGCAGACCAGACGGGTCGCTTCATACTGGAAACACTCGGCATTGACTACCAGAACAAATTCAACCTGGCCTATATGGGCTATGGCCCAACCACGAGTGCGCTCCAGGATGGCAATATTGTCGGCATGAATATACCGGCAGGTGCACCGGTCAGTTCGATTACCCAGGCCTATGCATTGCTTGGCAGACGCATGACAATTCTTAGCTGGACCCAGGAAGCCATGGACAAGCTGAATGCCAGGTATCCCCTCTGGGACTGGTACGACTTTCCCCCGGGAACCTATCCAAATCAGACTGAACTCATTCGCACGATAGCCTCACCAAATATTCTGGTGACTCGCAGCGATATACCCGAAGAGGTTGTCTACAATATTACAAAGGTTATATGGGAAAACCTGTCTACCCTGCAGGAGATTCATAGTGCTACGAAAGACATGCGTCTGGGGATTGCCATCAATGGACTCGGCGCTCCCCTGCATCCGGGCGCGCTGCGTTACTATCGCGAAGTTGGCCTGGAAATACCAGATAGACTGATAATTGAAGAACCCTCCGAATCGACCGAAGCAACAGGAGTCTGACGCACGACCATGAAATCAAGATACCTGCGATGGGCTGCCTTCTTCTTCGCCCTGTTTCATATTTACTGCAATGTGTTTGCCAGCATCTCGGAACTGTGGCTCTCGGCGATTCACTTCGGCGGCTTCTGTGCTATCTGTGCATTGATGGCGAACGAGCGTGAAGAGCTGAACAGCAAAGCTGCCGGATACTGGATAAATATCGCTCTGGCTGGTGTCGCCCTTTCCACTACGGCCTACCTGATACTGTTTGAAAACGCGCTCTATGCACGAGAGACAGAGTACATTTTCAGTGATTATGCCTTCTCGATCATCGCCATCGGCTTAGCGGTCGAATTTACCAGACGCACAACCGGCTGGTTTATGCCGACGCTGATTTTTATAAGCCTGTCCTACATCCTTTTTCTCGGTCGTTATATCGGCGGTGTCTTTTCATTTCCTGGTCTCAGCCTGGAAACCGTTCTTTACCGTACCTTCTTCACCAGCGAAGGCATGTTTGGTCTGACCGCCCAGATCTCCTCCACGTTTGTCTTCATGTTTATCATCTTCGGTTCGTTCCTGTTGCATTCCGGGATGGGCGATTTCATTGTGAGACTGGCGAAGTGCCTGGCCGGCCGATTCATTGGAGGTGCTGGCCTGGTTGCCGTGGTAGGGTCGGGTCTGATGGGCTCGATAACCGGCTCTGCCGTTGCCAACACGGTATCCACTGGGGTCATCACCATCCCGATGATGAAGAAATCCGGTTTTACCCCTCGCTTCTCCGCTGGCGTAGTGGCGGCAGCTTCGACTGGCGGCGCCTTAATGCCCCCCGTAATGGGGGCAGGTGCCTTTGTTATGGCCAGTTATACCCAGATACCCCTGTTTACCATCGTGGCCGTCTCTGTCTTACCCGCGATTCTCTACTTCCTGACCGTTTGTTACTTTGTCAGGATCGAAGCGAAACGGCTCGGCTTAACACCGAACCCCGATGAAGGTACGGAAAAAGTCTCCGTCGTACTCAAGGAAGGCTGGCACTTTATTATTCCGATGATAGTTCTGGTGGGATTCCTGGCAGTTGGACGAACACCAACTTCTTCTGCCGCTTTTGCAACCCTGAGCGTAATCGCAGTTTCCTGGATCTCAACTAATCCTATGCGTCCTGCAGACATATTCGATGCAGTAGTAGGTGCTGTTCATACCATGGTATCCACCGCCCTGCTATTGGTGGCTGTAGGCATCATCATCAATGTTATTACCACCACGGGCATCGGCAATGCGTTTTCTCTGATGATCGTGCAATGGGCACAGGGCAACCTGCTGATTACCCTGGTTCTGGTCGGCCTGGCTTCGTTGGTACTGGGGATGGGCTTGCCGGTGACAGCCTCCTACATCGTACTTGCCACCCTGTCGGCACCGCTGATCTTCGACCTGATAACCCAAGCGCAGCTTCTCGAAGCTCTGCAGACCAGTGATCTGCCCGCCAATGTAGCCGCAACGATAAGCTTGTTCGGGGGTAATGCACTGGTCGCGCTGCAGGAAATGCCGCTGGAAATGAAACAATTGATCCGCCAGGAAATGCTGGAGCCGGAACTGTTAACCGGCATGTTGCTCAGTGCGCACTTGATTATCTTCTGGTTATCCCAGGATAGTAATGTCACGCCTCCAGTGTGTTTGGCTTCATTCGCCGCCGCTGGCATAGCCGGTACCGGACCCATGGCCACCGGTCTGACCAGTTGGAAAGTCGCCAAAGGCCTCTACCTGGTACCGGTATTATTTGCCTATTCTCCATTGATTTCCGGAAGTTGGCCGGAACGCTTTGAGGTTTTCATCTGGGCCTGCATGGGTCTGTATGCCCTTGCCGGGGTTTTGCAATGGCACCTGGAGACTCGCATTAATGCCCTCATTGCCTGCGCACTGCTGCTCAGTGCGGCCTTGTTAATGTGGGCACCCCTGCCTATTTACTATCACTTTGCTGGTGCTGCGCTTCTGATAGCGATTATCGTGATGCAGAATCGCAGTACGAAATCAGCAGCTGTGGCCAGCACTTAGCTGCCTTCATCAGGCTGAACTCGAATACCAGGACAACTGGACAAGAACACGCTATGAGCAAATACACTGCAAGACAGATCCACCTGGTCTCGCGCCCCGCGGGCATGCCTACTCAGGATAATTTCAAACTCGTTGAACTCGAACTGAATCCGCCAGGAAAGGGACAAGTCCTGGTGAAGAATCGCTTTATGTCGGTCGATCCCTACATGCGCGGTCGCATGCGTGCCGAGGGCGTGTACGCAGCACCGTACGGACTGAATGAAGTCATGTATGGCGGTGCTGTCGGTGAAGTGGTTGAGTCTGCTGACAGCAATCTTAAGGCGGGGGATATCGTGCTGAACCAGGCGGCCTGGCAGGACAAATTTGTAGCCGACGCCAACACCGTCGCCAGGCTCACGCCATTCGATCCCGATCAGTTATCGCTCTATCTCGGCACATTGGGTATGCCGGGCCTGACCGCCTATGTGGGCCTGCTGAAATACGGCGAGCCTAAAGAAGGTGAAACTGTTTTCGTTTCGGCAGCATCCGGTGCGGTTGGCGCCAATGTCTGCCAGATCGCCAAATTGAAGGGTTGTCGGGTAATTGGTAGCGTGGGTAGCGATGCGAAAGCACAGTGGCTAAAAGATGAATGCGGGGTCGACGTCGTCATCAACTACAAAACCTGCGGTGATTTAAGCAAAGCCCTGGCTGAGGCGGCTCCCGATGGCATCGACGTGTATTTCGAAAACGTGGGCGGCGATCATTTACAAGCTGCCCTGAACGTCATGAACCCCTTCGGGCGCATAGCGGCCTGCGGCATGATTGGCAGCTATAACAACGCCGAGCCTGCACCGGGTCCGAATAACCTGATGCTCATCGTCGGCAAGAAGATTCGGATCAACGGTTTTATCGTTTCTGATCACGCCGACAGGCGAGCGAAATTTCTGGAAGACATGGTTGGCTGGATAAAGGAAGGCAAGATCAAGAGCCGTGAAACAGTTGTAGAGGGACTGGACCATGCCGTCGATGCCTTCCTCGGCCTGTTCAGCGGAGACAATTTCGGCAAGATGGTGGTAAAGATTTAAGCCGCGGCAACGCCTATTGGAGCCCGCCGAGAATCGGCTTTCCCTGTTTCAGATCTTCAACCGCCTGGTTGTGGCTGAGATAGTTGTTGCCGGACAAGTCTCTGAAGAACTGGGTGCCGGCGAGTTTGTCCATGATCGGTTCCTTGACCTCTGACAGATGCAAATTGATATTCAGCTGTTTCAGGGTTTCATCGATTTTTTCGAGGGTCTCCAGCGCACTCATATCCACTTCGTTTACCGCGGTGCAGGCGAGAATCACGTGCTTTAACTTCGGATCGTCTGCGACAAGTTCGAAAATCAACTCTTCCAGGTAGCGGGTATTAGCGAAGTAGAGACTCTCGTCAATGCGAATAGACAGCAAGTTCTCGAAGGTTTCCACCTTATGACGCTTGCTGTTGCGGAAGTGCTCAGTGCCCACCACCCTGCCAATGACGGCAACATGAGGCTGGGAAGTCTTGTAAAGATGAATCAGAATCGATGCCAGCACTCCGGCGGCTATGCCAAATTCCACTCCCACGGTGAGTGTCAACACCAGAGTGATGAAAACCGCCGTAAAATCCGCTTTCGAATAGTGCCACGACTTGGTCAGAACCGAGAAGTCGATTAGCGACTGGATCGCCACCAGGATGATGGCGGCGAGACACACTTTCGGCAACCAGAACAGGACGGGCGTGAAGAACAAGGCCACGACGGCAATCAGAATTGCCGTGAATAGTCCCGCCGCTGGTGTCGCGGCCCCGGCTTCGAAGTTGACCACCGAGCGCGAGAATCCTCCGGTGACAGGGAAGCCCCCTCCAAAAGAGGACGCAATATTGGACGCCCCCAGGCCAACCAGTTCCTGATCGAGATCGATACGCTCACGACGACGGGCGGCAAGTGTCTGGGCAACGGAAATGGATTCCACGAAGCCGATAATGGAAATCAGTGCTGCAGAGCCTGCCAGGCCTCGCAGCATTTCAAGAGAAAATTCCGGAATCGCCGGTACCGGCAAACCCTGCGGTACATCTCCCAGCAGCGCCACTCCCTGTTGGTCGAGACGCAATAACCAGGCAAGGCTTGCCATAATCAGCGCCACCAGTAAGGGTCCCGAACGAGAGACCATGGTGGCAAGTCGATCGTTAATCCCCAACGAGAGTAGTCCTCGCCGCAGTCCGGTTTTGCAAAAGACTATAAATACTATGGCTCCGACACCCAGGCCCAGCGTGACAAAATTGGTATCCGCAAGCGATTCATCCAGTGACATAAGCAGCTCGATCATATTCTGGCCACTGGTACTGATTCCCAGCACATGCTGCAACTGACTCAGACCGATAATGATCGCTGACGCGGTAATAAAGGCACTGATCACGGGATGGGACAGAAAATTCGCCATGAATCCCAACCTTAAAATCCCCAGTAGCAATAAAAATCCTCCGGAAAGCAGGGCCAGTGTCATCGCGGCAACAACGGTTTCATCGACACTGTCTAACGTGAGCCTGCCCAGAGCGGCGGCTGTCATCAATGAAATGACTGCAACCGGTGCCACCGAAAGCGTATTGCTGGTACCAAACAGGGCGTAGAGCGAGAGCCCGAAGATGCTGGCATACAGGCCGGTTTCTGGAGGTAATCCAGCTAGCAGCGCATAGGCCAGAGCCTGGGGAATCAGCATGATGGCAACAATGATTGCTGCGATGGAATCGTCGGCAAGTTTGCCTTTTTCGTAGTGTGGCAACCAGGAAACAATTGGCAGGTAACGAGTTAGAGATAATCCTTTATTCAACACAAAGCTCTGTTCTTCATTTAGGTGTGTGCATTCCTGGCTTTCGATGACCTGGCAATCTTATGCATTTAATACAACCGAATGCTGTGAGGGTGATTATAACCGCTAATGCCAGTCTCTACTGAATCACAAGCGAATTCTGTGGCGCGGTGTAACTGTATTGTTCGATAGCCCATCAAAAAACTCCGGATCCGCTGCAAACACTACACCAAAGGCGGTAGCTACCAGATTATTCTGCAAGGTCGCTTGCTCGGCACCGGTATGCCCAGCAACTGGCCCGCTGCGAACAGGATCAACCTGCTGCAGGCGCGAATGAGAGATCTGAAAATTGTCATAAGAGAATGCTACTGTAATCAACCCAGGCGATAGTCTTGCACACGGCTTTTACTGCGCGTCAGGATGAAGTTTCATCCTTGTGACAGCAGATCTCGCAAATCGATGATCGCTGCATTGGCGCGGGAAATATAATTCGCCATAGTCAGAGAATGGTTGGCAAAGATACCAAATCCGGAACCGTTGAGGATGATCGGGAAAAACACGGTGCGCTGACTTGCCTCCAGATCCCTGATGATCTGGCGCAGGCTTGCTTTCGCGTTCTTGTCCTCCAGTACCTGTTCGAAATCCATCTCAACGGCCACCAGAAAATGTTTTAGCGCCCAGGAGGCGCCACGTGCCTCATAAAACACATCGTCTACTAGTAACCAGGGAGATTGCACCGAAACTTCAGCCGAGTTTGGGGTCGATTGCGCTGCGCCGGATTCACCGGAAGTGTCAACATTCACTCGGCGTTGACGGACACTGGCACTGAGGCGTTGTGACAGGCTACCCAGCCGGGATTCGACCGATAACAGCCAGCTGGCCAGATTGTCAGCTCGTGCATAGAACTGTGCATTGACATTCTGTGGGTCTGCAATGCTTTCCAGGTAGGAGTACAGTCTTTCAGTCGCTTGCCGGTATTCACTCTCGGAAGGTGGAAACAGCCAGCTATCGTTGTCAAAGTGAAAATTAGGTTCGGCGATGATTAAATCAGGATCTTCAGTTGACTGGGACTGCGATCGACTGAAATTCTCACGGAACGACCTGGTAAAATCGCGCACTTGCACCAGGGCACCAAATTCCCAGTTAGGAATATTGTCCAGATAAAGGCCGGGTGGCATCACATCATTGCTCAGATACCCACCTGGCTTGTCCAGCAAAGTTTCCGCAACCCGAATCAACGCGGCTGCACTGGCAGCACCAACCACGTAATCATCTCCGGTCAGGGCAAGTTTTTCATTGACGTTTTGTGCAATAGAGAATTCGGCGGGTTCCCTGCTCCAGTACGCGCCTAACAACAGGATCAGGATGACGAGAATCAAGAGGGATGTGACAATTAAATTTTTCCATCCAGAGCCTGCAGACTCAAACCGGAAAATCGCGAGCAACGCGGACAGCTTTTGTTTGACCCAGGTCCAGAACATAGCTGCAGTTTACACTAATCCTGCGGCATTCTCAGTCGAATACTGGCTCTTACAGCCAACTCGATATTTCCTCGCAGGCGATAGCCAATAACGGCTTCCTGCATGATGCTAAACATCCACCTTGCCAGATCGTCATTGGGAGCAGTAATCAGAAAGAACGCGTTATGTTGTTGAGCCTGCCTGGCGATGTCGGTCAGCGTTGCCCGGGCTTTATCGCTGCGCCGGGTAAATTCATTGGCATCCAGAGTAAAAAATAAATCCCCTGAAGTCATCTCTGCCTGCAAGCCTAACCAGGCAATTACTAGATCAGGATGATTCTCATCCACGAACCGTGCCCGCCCCAGCAATATTTCAGCCTCGCTGAACAGCCCCTGGCGACTTGCCTCACCAGCCAGCTGCAGATAGCGGCCAACTATATCCTGTAGTCCCTGCAGAGCGATCTCGTTGTCCGGATCAAAGGCCAGAACGCGCTTGAATCGGGCGTGGGCATTGTCATCAATTGGCGTTAGCAGACGATTGGCATCCAGCGCCTGTAATCCCTCGTACAGCAGATCAGCTATGAATTGCCGTCGATTCTCATCTGTTACTCCAGTGATGACTGCGGCTGGGGACAGTGTAGTAAGGCTGACATAGTCATCTCTCTCCCGGCCTACAATGTCCTCAACCACACTCGCCTCTCCCACACGTTCCCCGCTCACACCTTCGACGGTGGGATCTTGCTCGGGCACTACACAGCCTTGCAACAGCACAAATGTTATTGGCAGTAATAAATAAGGACGGGCCATGGCTGTGTTGAATTACACCAGCAATTCGGCGAAAGAGATGAACTCAAGATCGTCGCCTTTCGCAATTGAAGTATAGGGGGGGATTATGGCAAGTCCATCGGCACGGCTCAAGGAAGCAGCAACTCCCGAACTCTGGTTGTCAAAAGGAACCAGTTTGGTAGCTCCAGATGCAAAACGCTTGAGATAGGCCCGGATATATTCCTGGCGCTGACCAGATTCCCCGCATGCAAATCCGGCAGGCACCAGGAAGGTAGCAGGAAGCGTCTTGTTGCAACCGAGCATGGTAAGCAGGCAGGGCCTTACCAGGAGGACAAAGGTAACAAAGGCGGACACCGGATTGCCCGGCAGGCCGAAAAACTGGGCATCGAGCACCTTTCCGCTGGCGAATGGCTTGCCTGGTTTGATGGCCAGACTCCACAATTCCAGCTGACCGACTGCTTCAACCGCGGCCTTGACGTGGTCTTCGTCCCCAACTGAGACTCCACCGGTACTTATAATGCAATCAACCTGATCAGCGGCTTCTTCAAGTGCCTGTCTGGTGCTGACAAAGTCATCCTCAATGACGCCCAACTCGATGACTTCAGCATGCAATGATTTCAATAGTGCAAAAATTGCGAAAAAATTGGAGTTATAGATTTGCCCTTCTTTCAGTTCGGTGCCAGGTGCCACAAGTTCATCGCCAGTGGTCATCAATGCTACTCTCAATTTACGTTTCACCGACAGCTCAGTCAGTCCGGTTGACGCGGCCAATCCAATGTCTTGTGCACGCAGGCGATGACCCGCCGGTAATAGTACTTCTCCGGCTCTGACATCTTCCCCAGCCCGTCGTACATTGTCTCCCGGTTCAGGGATTTGCAGAATCTCAACACGATCACCATTGAGCACACAATTTTCCTGCATAACTACCGCATCGGCACCTTCAGGCAGCGGCGCGCCGGTAAAAATTCGCGCCGCTTCTCCTGCTGCTAATGGCAGGCCGACTCGTCCAGCGACAATACGCTGAGTAACGTGCAATACCGCTGCATCGACAGCGAGATCTGCAGTTTGTACAGCATAGCCATCCATGGCGCTGTTGGCATGCGGGGGGACATTCACGCTGGCGACCAGGTCCTCGGCCAACACGCGTCCAGTGGCCTCAAGCAGGGCGACAGATTCTGTTGCGTGAATTTTCGGCAAGCTGACTAACAGTTTCTCGAACGCATCTCGAAGCGGAATAAGTGGCACCTGTTTTGGCTGGATCATCTACTGGTTTCGCCTGTCAGGCTGCGCTCGGCTGAGCTGATTTCTGCGCTTCGACATTCTGGGTGGCGCGCAAGCGACCGTCGTAGAGTGACTTGATTACTTCCTGCAAATGTCCATGCCAGGATCTGGGTTTTATGCCAAAAGTATCGAATATTTTTTTCCCTGATATTGTTGAATTGTGAATCTCGGGTAACCTGGCTTCCCGTTCGGAAAATCTGATTCTGTCGAGCAATCGGTAAACCTTTTCATCATGGTTGGCCGCATACTTTAAAACCAGTGCAGAGAATTCACTCTCTTTCTTGGTTTCCAGCCCGCTGTAATGGTAGGTGCCCCACACATTAGCTTCGCAATCGACTTGCAGGCACACCGCAAGGATTGCCTGGGCAAGATCACCGGTGTAGGTAGGACTGAATCTTCTTCTTGATACCTGCATTTCCCCTTCTTGTTTGATAGCCGCTCGAATCCAGGACTTGATCAATCCCTTCTTGTGCTTACCAAACAGCCAGCCAGACCGAATGATGATATGCGCATTGTGCTTCTGCACCGCCAGTTCACCCTCGAGCGAAGTCTTGCCATAAACACTCAGCGGGTTGGGATCATCGTTCTCGTTATAACCCAATTTTTTCTCACCATCGAACACATAGGCATTGGACAGATGCAACATGGGAATATTGAGATGGTTACAGATCTCCGCCAGGGTTCCGGGCAACAATCCATTGATGCGCCGGCAACTCTCTTCTGCAAGCTCGGCACGCTTGAGCGCACTGTGGTTACGCGAAATAAAATCGGCGAGGTTGATTAGCTGCGTCGGCGAGTAATCCGTTATCATTTTGGCAATGGTGACGCCGTTCTCCGGATCGAAATGTTTATCCGGGGGCGCCTGAAAGCGAATCTTGCGCTTACGCAAAATTTCAATCAGGTCCTTGGCGGTAGGGCTATTACCTCCAACGATAAACAGCTTCAATTCAGGATTACCTCTTCAAATCAGGCACATAGAGCTACGAACCCCTAAACTTCAGCCAATCCCACCCCGATGTCAAGCCCTACGCGGCTTTCAGCATTCCATTAATAAAATTTGAAGAAAATTTAGGTCTCAACGAAGCAATCACAAGAAGCGTCGAGTACTAGCCAAGGGCTTGGTTATATCCCATGAAACTTAATGAAGGGTCGATGCCGAGAAGCGTCGCGAGCGCGCCGCTAGTGAGGCAAATTCTGACGCAAAGTGGGAGCATGCTGGAGCATGTGACCGCTTTAAGGAGGGATTTAACGAAGCTAGCGGTGCGCGCAGCAGCTTCGTTAAAAAGGGATGTCGTCGTCGAAGTTGTCGAAATTAGCGGGCGCCTGCTGTTGTTGTGGCGCAGCTGACTTTTGTGCTGGTTGTGCCTGACTCGGTTGATTACCGAAACTCTCCTGCCCAGCACCCGCGGAACCCCTCGAGTCGAGCATCTGCATTTCGTTGGAAACAATCTCGGTGGTATAGCGCTTGATGCCATCCTGCTCCCAGGAGCGAGTCTGCAGTCTTCCTTCTATATAGAGCTTCGATCCCTTCTTGACATACTGCTCAACAATTTCCGCAAGGCGGTTGAAAAACACTACCCGGTGCCATTCTGTGCGTTCCTGCTGCTCTCCGGTGTTTTTATCTTTCCAGTTATCGCTCGTGGCAATGGAGACGTTGGCGACAGCGTTGCCATTTGGCATGTAGCGAACTTCTGGATCGTTGCCGACATTGCCCACCAGAATTACTTTATTAACACCTCGACTTGACACGCTGCTCTCCCATTTCTGCAATTACTGAACCGATACTGAAGTCTATACCATGCTACCCGGCTTGAGAAATTTTCCAGGAAAATAGCTCAATTATTGAACACTGAGGAGCGGGCTTTGCTCTCGAGTCAAGAAACGCTGATAATGGTCGGTTTCTCCAAGTGGTCCCCAATCAATCATGGATAAGATTGTTGTACGCGGTGCACGCACCCATAACCTCAAAAACATAAATATCACGATTCCCCGCGACCAACTGGTTGTCATCACTGGCTTATCGGGTTCCGGCAAGTCTTCATTGGCCTTCGACACACTTTATGCCGAAGGGCAACGCCGTTACGTAGAATCTCTTTCCACCTATGCACGGCAGTTTCTGTCCATGATGGAGAAGCCCGATATCGACCACATCGAAGGCCTGTCACCGGCAATTTCTATCGAACAGAAGTCCACCTCCCACAATCCCCGTTCCACGGTAGGCACCATCACAGAAATCTACGACTATCTGCGCCTGCTGTTCGCCAGGGTTGGCGAGCCCCACTGCCCGGATCACAATATCAAGCTGGAAGCCCAGACTGTCAGCCAGATGGTTGACAAGGTCCTGGGGCTGCCTGTCGACACCCGCATCATGGTGCTGGCGCCGATCATCAGGGAGCGTAAGGGTGAGCATTTACATGTTTTCAATGAGCTGAAGACCAGTGGTTTTATCCGCGCTCGAGTGGACGGGCTGGTGTGTGAAATAGACTATCCGCCGGATCTTGAGAAGAACAAGAAACACTCCATCGACGTCGTGGTGGACCGGCTCAAGGTCAAGCTCGGCCTGGAGCAACGCCTGGCAGAGAGCTTCGAGACAGCGCTGCAACTCTCCGACGGGCTGGCCATAGTCAGCATGATGGACAAGGCCGACAAGACCCAGGACCTGGTTTTCTCCTCCCTGTTTGCCTGCCCGCAATGCGGTCACAGTATTTCAGAACTGGAACCGCGGCTGTTCTCCTTTAACAATCCTGCCGGTGCCTGCTCCAGTTGTGACGGACTCGGGCTGAAACAGTTCTTTGACGAGCAGCGCATCATTGTCGATGCCACCCTGGCACTGTCCGAGGGTGCGATTCGAGGCTGGGATCGACGCAGTGTCTACTATTTCCACATGCTCACCTGCCTGGCGGAGCATTTCAGCTTCACTGTCGACACGCCGTTCGACAAGCTCTCCAGAAAACATCAGCAGCTGATCCTTCACGGCAGTGGCAAGGAAGTCCTGGATTTTCGCTACGTGAACGATCGGGGTGATACGCGAACCTATAGTGGCCCCTTCGAGGGCGTACTGCCGAACATGGAACGCCGCTTCCGGGAGACCGAGTCCAACGTGGTCCGCGAAGAACTGGCCAAGTACCTAAGCTCGCAGCCCTGCCCGGATTGTGCCGGGACGCGCCTGCGCCGGGATGCCCGCTTCGTACTGATCAAGGGGTTTAACCTGCCGCGGATCACCCAGATGACGGTAACCCAGGCGGCGGAATATTTCGGGAAGCTCAAGTTATCGGGAAACCGGGCCAAGATTGCCGAGAAAATTCTGAAGGAGTTGCAGAACCGCCTGAAATTCCTGGCCGATGTGGGTCTTAATTACCTCACCTTAAGCCGCAGTGCCGATACCCTGTCCGGCGGTGAAGCCCAACGCATTCGCCTGGCCAGCCAGATTGGCGCAGGACTGGTTGGAGTAATGTACATCCTCGATGAACCCTCCATCGGATTGCACCAGCGTGACAACGCCCGTCTGCTGAATACCCTTTTTCACCTCCGCGACCTGGGCAATACGGTTATCGTTGTCGAGCACGACGAAGAAGCGATTCGCAGTGCCGACCATATCATCGATATCGGTCCGGGTGCCGGTGTACATGGAGGAAGAATTGTCGCCTCTGGAACCATCGACAAGATCGAATCCGCCAAAGACTCGCTGACTGGCAGATACTTGTCAGGAAAAGAAAGCATCGCCATTCCTGCATCCCGAACCCCCTACAACGAGAAGAAACTGATTCAGTTAATCGGGGCCAGTGGTAATAATTTGCGGAAAGTAAAACTGACTATTCCCATTGGTTTGTTTACTTGCATAACTGGTGTTTCGGGGTCCGGAAAATCAACCCTTATCAACAATACACTTTATCCAATTGCTGCGACCAGGTTGAACAATGCCAGCACATTGAATCCGGCGCCTTTTGAATCCATCGAGGGTCTGGAACATCTGGATAAGGTTGTGGACATTGACCAGAGTCCCATCGGTCGTACGCCCCGCTCCAACCCGGCTACTTATACCGGCATCTTTACACCAGTGAGGGAGTTGTTTGCTGGAACTCAGGAAGCTCGGTCGCGCGGTTATAAACCCGGTCGCTTCAGCTTCAACGTCAAGGGTGGCCGCTGCGAAGCCTGCCAGGGTGATGGCGTGGTTAAAGTGGAAATGCACTTTCTGCCGGATGTCTATGTTTCCTGTGATGTGTGTCGTAGCAAGCGCTACAACCGGGAAACGCTGGAAGTGAAGTACAAGGACAAGAACATCAGTGAAGTGCTGAACATGACTATCGAAGACGCGCGGGAATTCTTCGACGCGGTACCGGCCATTGCACGTAAGCTACAAACCTTGATGGAAGTGGGCCTTTCCTACATCTGCCTCGGCCAGTCGGCGACCACCCTGTCAGGCGGCGAAGCGCAGCGGGTCAAGCTGTCACGGGAGTTATCCAAGCGCGATACCGGCAAGACCCTGTACATCCTCGATGAACCCACCACTGGCTTGCACTTTCAGGACATCAAGCAATTACTCGCCGTACTGCACCACCTCAGAGATCATGGCAATACCATTGTCGTTATCGAACATAATCTGGACGTGATCAAGACCGCCGACTGGATCGTCGACCTCGGTCCTGAAGGTGGCGATGGAGGTGGCAAGATCATTACCGTAGGTACGCCTGAACAACTGGCGAAAGCGAAGGGTTCTCACACAGGAAAATATGTTAAGAAAATCCTGAGCAAGTAAATTTTGCTTCATTGCTATGTTGCTTGGGGATTAGGCATTCTGCAGATTTGTCTTCATATCAGTGTAGGCATTCTGAATAAGAGCCTCGAGTGCTTTCCAATTCAAGTCCCTGCCCGGTTTCACCTTGACATGCCGCATTCGCTTGCCGGTTCCTTCGAGCAGGCCGGCTGGATCCTCCAGGGTTGCACCGAGAAAGAATCCTACATTTACGTGTGCGGTGAATACATTGACATAGGCAAATGCCGCATCTTGCACACAGGCTACCGGACATCCATCGTGCATCAGCTCATTAACATCGGGGCCGCACTCCCGCATCAGTGAAAACCAGCTCCTTGCAATGGAAAAGAGGTGGTGCGGCTGTCCCGACAACCACTCATCGATCTCGATACTGTGTCTTTCGGCGTCCGAGAATCGCATCAAGTTGTTCAATTAGCTTGCCTCCTGAAAACTATTCGATTAAAGGTTTACCAGCACCGCTCTTGTGAGATCTCCCCTGACGCAGTTCGCTACTTGTGCGCGAAGATTTTAAACACCGGGTAAATGGCCGACGTATCCTCGAACATTTCAGACGCAAAGAGTTCATCGAAAAAGTTCCAGTAAGCCAGCCCGTCATCGGACTCAGGTTCCAGAAGGTAGAAAATCAAGTTGGCAAGACGATTATCCATGGGCACATAGTAGTCGCCTGCGCCAAACAGGCGCTCTACCTCATCAAACCTGCCCCGCAGAAGAGAATTTCGATGGCCATTTTGTTCGAAGGACTGCTTCGCGACTTCGAAAACCCGATAAACCTCGCCAGTAACGCGAATTTCTTCCTCCAGGGTTTCCACAGTAATGCCGTGCTGCCGTAGCTTCTCGGCGATGCCTGCGAACTCAACCGGAAACACATAGGCCTGGGGCATGCGTGCAGTGGTAGTTGCTTCGAACCGGTTGTAGTTGAGCACTCCGGCAATCTCGACGATCTCCGAGCTGCGCACAAACTCGGTCTCGCCGTTGTCGTTTGTATAGGGAATGTACTTGTAACTCAGCAGATTTAACGGTTCCTCCAGCGGCACCATCTCGAACTGTACTCCATTCTGAAACCCGCTTGCCTGCTGCCCTCTGAAAGGAACCCGGGCATCGGCTTCGCGGTTAATCCGGCGCATCTCATCGCCATGAATATGGGTGTACTCCAGTATTTCCTCGATGAATACATTGGCGGCGTGGACACGTTTGTAGAAACGATCATGGGCAAAGGTCTCACTGAGAATGGCCATGCGATTTCTGAGCCCCATGTTGTTTGTCAGGTAACGGGGCGCATGGTGGTAGGTACGCAACTCAGTGGGTGGCCAATCCCGGTAGTCGAAACCACCGTACCAGCCAATATCGAGATTGAACTTCGCTTTCACCGCATCCCGAATTGCCGGCAACATGATCTGGCTCGTGTAGTCCGAGGTCGCCGCATCGCCTGCTGTGGCGTAAGCAGGAGCATAGGTTAGCGAGTAGCCATGCCAGGTGCCATTGGTGGTGTGCAAGTCCACCAGCAGATCCGGATCCCAGCGCTGCAATACATTCTGATACAGCGCCCGGGTCTCGGGAGTCTCGACCGCCATGCCATCACGATTGAGATCGTAGCCATGGGCAGTGCGTGTTCCTGTCCGGGCCGGGCTCAACTCCTGTGACGGCCTGGAATTTTCGGACATGGCATCGTTGCCATCGGCGTTGTAGACCGGCACAAAGATCAAAATCTGCTTCTCGAGCAGGTGCTGCTTGTCCCCGTAGAGGATATCCCGCATGGCAATCAGGGCCGCTTCCTTGCCTTCAACCTCACCGCCGTGAATATTGCCCTGGATATAGATGACTGGCTTGCCGGACGCCCGCGCTTGCGAAGGCGTAGTAATTGGCGGATCTGCCAGCACCAGTAACGGCACATCCCGGCCCTCTGCCGTTACCAGTAGCGTCTCCCGATGCATGCGGTGCGTCGACTGTTGCATGGCCTCGACAACATTCACCACCTGAGCAAACGTGGAAGTCATTTCGTAGTTGCTGCGCTCGGCCATCGTAATCATGGCTTCGCTAAGGAACGGTTGGTTCTCTGCTGCCCGGGCGCTGCTGAAAAAAAGAGCAGGCACGAGGAAGGCTAGGGAAAGTTTCATGAGCGCTCCAGAAATGCGCGAATTCAACGAGTCAACAAGCTTGGAAAAATAAGCTGTCAGCTACAGGATAGCAATGTAATCCTGGTAGGGAATATCCCCAGATACTGGCCGGATCAATACCCGGGCCGGGTCGCTCCCTGACTTTTTTGTAACAGAGTGTAACTTTTGCCGGACGGGCGCTCGGAAAGCCGCGTATCTCGTGCCTTTCAGGACCTTCTACCCGGCGCGTTCGTTGCTTTTCAGGGCAAATAAGTCTAGTCTCCGGAGTAGCTATATAGTCAGTAAGAACCCAGTCAAACGCTTTCGAATTGCCTGGAAACCTAAAACTAAAACGGAGCAATGTCAGTGAATTCCAAACTAACACGCAGACGTTTTATCAAGGGAGTAATATTCTCCGGTGCAGCCGCTACTACCGGCACCGGGTTTTATCTCGCCAATGCCCAAACCGGGCAGGGTGCCGCCGAGCGCTTGATAACACTCAACATAAACGGGCGCAGCCGACCCGTGGACGTGATGCCATCGGAAACACTCGCCTACACGCTTCGCTACAAGCTCGATTTAACCGGCACCAAAATCGGTTGTAATCGCGGCGAATGTGGCGCGTGTACTGTGCTGATCGATGGTGTACCCAATTATTCCTGCTCAGTTCTGACTCACAATGTGAAAGACAAAGCGGTGATTTCTATCGAAGGAGTCAAGGCAGCGGATGGCACATTGCACGCAGTTCAGGAAGCATTCGTCGTAGAAAACGCACCACAATGTGGTTTCTGCACGCCTGGTCAGGTTATGTCAGCGGTTGCTCTGCTGAACACTAACCCGCGTCCAAGTAGACAAGAAGTCCGCCAAGCACTGTCAGGTAATCTGTGCCGATGCGGAGCCTACGAACATTACATCAATGGCACGTTACGGGCCTCGGGGCAGATAGCATGAGTACTCATATAGGTCGCGATTTTACACCACCATGTGTACCGGGCAAGGTCACTGGTGAGATCAAGTACGCCGAAGACTATAGACGAGAAGGCATGGTATTCGCGCGCTTACTAACCAGTCCCTTACCCAGTGGCCGTGTTGTCAACATCGATGCCTCCGAAGCACTGCGCATGGATGGAGTGGTGGGCATTTTTACCGCTGACGACTTACCTCCGGTAGCGCCTCCTGGAAATCCAGCGCTGGCATCTGAATATGTTACTTACGTGGGACAGCCCATTCTGGCCGTTGCCGCTATTACCGAAGAAATCGCTGAGTCAGCGATTGACAGAATCCGCATTGATTTCGAGCGCAGAGACTTCGTCGTCGATCCGATCGAGAGCCTCACTCCGGGTGGCAGCAATGCCTATCCTGAAGGCAATGTGCTGGTGCGGACCCGTGAAGAAGGCCCGGAAGGCGCACCGATCATCGGCGCCGAGATCAAGGACATCAAATGGCCGCAGTCGGCTATTGACGCGATTAAATCTGGTCGCGAACCAGTCGGTGGTGAGTTCACCACTGAGTGGGCATTCGGTGATATCGAAGCGGGTTTTGCCGCCGCAGCCGCCATCGTTGAAGAACCCTTCGTCACCATGGGCTATCCCCACCATTCTCTGGAAGCCAGAACTGGCATGGCCTACTGGGAAAATGGCAAATGCTATTTCCACGGCTCTTCCCAGAGTCAGAGTGCCAACAATGCAGGTCTCGCCAGGATGTTGAACATCGACCTGGCTGACCTGGTATTTATCAATGAAGCCACCGGTGGCGGATTCGGATCGAAGATCGGCCCCTACCCGTTCATGGCCATTACCGGTAACTTCGCCAGGGTCCTCAACCGACCGGTGCAGCTGCGCATCACCCGTGAACAGGAATTCTATATCGGCTCGGCGCGCTCCGGTATGCAGGGCTGGATCAAGATCGGTGTGAAGGCAGATGGCAAAGTCTCTGCCGTTGACCTGGTCATCGTCAATGACGGTGGTGCCACGGGTGGCGGTAGCGGTAATTCTTCCGCACAGCATGTCACCGTCGCCTATCAACCTGAGAATATGCGTTACCGGGGAATCTCTGTGTACACCAACACAACGCCTCGCGGCGCCCAGCGTGGTCCCGGTCAGAACGAGATGGCGGCAGTACTGGCGCCGATGACCGACAAGGCCGCAGCGGCCATCAGCATGGACCGGGTAGCATTTCGCCGGGTCAATGCGATTAACAGCGATGGCTTCGAGGGTGGTAGCCAGGGCCCGGTAACCAGCGCCTTCGTGCGTGAAGCCCTGGATCAGGGACGTCGCATGTTCGGCTGGGACGAGAAACTGGCACAACCAAAAGCCATGGGCGGTAGCAAGGTACGAGGTATCGGTGTTGGTATTGGCTATCACGGCGCTGGTGGCCGCGGCTATGACGGCCTGGTGAGAATCGGCACCGACGGCAGGCTCTACATCCACAGCGGTGTGGGCAACCTCGGTACTTATTCCTATGCCGGTACCTGTCGAGCGGCGGCAGAAGCTCTGCAAGTACCCTGGGAAAATTGTGAAATCGTGCACGGTCGCAGTGACCGGCACCTGCCCCACAGTTCCGGCCAGGGTGGTTCCAACACGATCTTTACCCATACCCGCACCAACTGGGTCGCTGCACAGGATGCGATAAGCAAGCTCAAGGAAATTGCGGCAGCCGATCTAGGCGGAGCTGCAGCTGACTACATCATTGGCGATCAGCGGGTATTCCGCAGCGCCGATTCCAGTATTGGCATGACTTACGCCCAGGCGGCACAACGTGCAATCCAGATGGGTGGCAAGTACAGCGGCCAGGAATATCCGGACGACATCAATCCTCTCACCCAACTTGCGGTGCAGGGTGTAGCAGGATCTGGTCTGATCGGTGTGGCGAAGGACAATATCCCTGGTCAGGGTCAACCACCGGGAATCCTCGTCGGTTTCTGTGAAATCGAAATGGACAAGGACACCGGTAAATTCGAAATTCTGGATTATGCCGCAATCGCCGACTGTGGCACCGTGGTCCATCCGAAGAATTTCGACAATGCCATGCGTGGCGGTGCAGTGTGGGGTGTGGGTCTGGCCAATCTGGAGCGTCATGTATACGATCCACAGAATGGGCTGCCAGCGAATACTGGCCTGTACCAGAGCAAGCCTCCAACCAATATGGACGTACCTGTTCAGACGTATGCGGGCGCGGTGAATATCCCGGATCCGCAGAATCCAACGGGTGGTCGTGGTATTGGTGAGCCAACACAGGGTGCCGCTGCTGCCGCATTGGCCAGCGCCATATCTGATGCTCTGGATGGTCACCTGTTTAATACAGCACCAACCACCACCGATATGATTATTAACCACCTGGCTGGGAACTCTTACAGTACCCAGTCCCTTAAAACCAATACTTTCTGAGGTTAACCATGCCATCACATGACGTAATGCCAAATATGGAACTGTACCAGCCGGTACAGGTAGAAGATGCGCTTGCGATTGCTGACCGACTCGCAGATAGAGGTTGGTTAGTTGGCGGAGGCCAGGACACTTACGGTTGGTTAAAAGACAGAGCTAAATCTGTCGATGCCATGATCGACCTGAGTGCCATAGAATCACTGCGCGGAATTCGCGAAACCGGTGACGGCATCGAAATCGGTGCCCTTACCACACTGACTGAAATCGTCAACAGCCCGGTCATCCAGCAACAGTTTTCGCTGTTGTCTGATGCCGCAGGCCGGGTTGCCAGTCCGCAAATCCGCAATATCGGAACCCTCGGTGGTAACGTGTCGCAGGATGTTCGCTGCTGGTATTACCGGCGTGGCCTGTCCTGCTACCGTGCCGGAGGTAACCTGTGTTATGCCGACACTCCCCAGGGAATGAATCGGGAACATGCCCTGTTCGAAGGCAGTCGCTGTGTTGCAGCCGGCGCTTCGGACACTGCGCCTGCCCTGGTTGCCCTGGACGCCACCATGGTAATTCGCAATGCAGGCGGTGAGCGCACCGTTGCAGCAGAGGATTACTTCGTTGGTCCGGCTAACGATATTCAGAACACCACCGTTCTCCGCCCGGGAGACATTCTTACCGCTGTAAGAATTCCCTCCACCTGGGCAAACGCGAATTTTTATTTCGAGAAAGTAGCCGATCGGAATGTCTGGGACTTCTCCCTGGTTAGCATCGCGGCAGCCTTCAAGCTTAGCGGTGGTAATGTGGTAGATTCGCGAATCGTTGCCGGTGCGGTGCAGACAACTCCGCGTCGATTAACCAATGTGGAGAATGCCATTCGTGGACAGGTCAGGAACGCGCAGACCGCTGAGTCAGTAATGGCAATGGCCACGACTGGCGCCAGGGCTCTGGCCCACAATGGCTACAAGATTCCATTGCTCCAAAACCTGGTTAAGCGCGCCATCAGTGCATAAACGCGCCGCCTGACCAAACGAAGCCTATATAGCTAAAGCTCCGTTAAATAAAAAAGGAGATATATCGAAAGAGTTATCTCCTTTTTTTCGTATTGAGAAAAAGCTGGCAGGCTGAGGAGCCTGGCACCCTTCTTATTGCTAGGGAATCTGGTAGATCAGATTGCCAATAAAATAACTCACTGTGAGAATAATCAGATAGCCCGCCACGCAGGCACCCGCCACAGGCAGTAGCTGCTCGCGATGCTCGCCCGCTCCTGGATTTTCATGCGCCATCAACATCCCCTCCCCATTCTAGGTAATTCGGGAACAAGAATAACGGGTGAATGCCTGTGGAATTTTGATGCAGGTCAGGAAATTCCATGCCTGCTAGAAAAGATAGAGAGAAACCAATAGAACGAGGAAAAGGGGCAGGAAACGCGTAGAGAAAGGAGTAGCTGGATTGCCAGGCTGGCTATTGCTCGGGACTGGGCTGTCGCACCTTACGGGTCTGTTGCGAAGATGTTAGTGCTTTCTGCAGGACTTCACGAAGTTCCACCTGATGAAACGGTTTGCGTAGAAAGCAGTTCATCCCTTCCGCCGCCAGTTCTTCGGGTTTCTCGCGCACCACATTCGCAGTTACGGCAATTATCGGGATACGGGCGTGCTTGCCAGGCATGGCTCTAATCTTTCGGGTTGCCGCCACGCCGTCCATTACTGGCATCTGCAAATCCATCAATACTACATCTACTTCGTGATCCGGCAGATAATCCACAACCTCTTTCCCATTCGACATGGTAACCACCTGGTGACCATCGTATTCCAACAAGCGGGATAGCACCATGCGATTCACCGCGTTGTCATCAGCCACGACTATAGACAGTCGCGGCAGTTTTATAGCTGGCAGCGGCTCGGATCTCTGCAGGGGCGCCCCGGTTGTCAGCAGGGGTATGAAAACCGTAAAAGTGCTGCCCCTGCCGGGCACAGAATCCACCATTATCTTGCCGCCCATGGCGGAAACCAGTTTCTTGACGATGGTAAGACCGAGGCCGGAACCACCGAATTTTCGCAGAGTCGATATTTCTGCCTGCACATAGGGTTCAAAAAGGCTTGCCTGGGACTGCTTCGCTATGCCGATCCCGGTATCGGCAACCTTCATGCGAATGCGCTCCAGTGCCGTGTCCACAACCACGGTAATCTCACCAGTATTGGTAAACTTCACAGCATTACCTACCAGGTTGAGAATGATCTGGCGCAGCCGGGTCGGATCACCCTTCACCCAGGCGGGAATATCATCTTCTACCATCAGCGAGAACTTAACGCCTTTTTCCTTGGCCTGAAAACTCAATGGGGCAAGCGCCGTGCTTAACAGGTCGCGCAGATCGACTTCTACAGACTCGAGTTCTATTGCATTGGCATCCAGTCGTGACAGGTCCAGCACATCGTTAATCAGTTCCAACAGGGATTCACTGCTCTGTAAAATGACGTTCACGAGCTCACGTTTCTTGCTGGGCAGCTCTCCGTCCGCCAGGAGCTGGGAAGCACCGATGACTCCATTCAACGGAGTGCGCAGTTCATGGCTCATGGCCGCAAGAAAGGCGGCCTGGGTTTGCTCGGACTGCCTTGCTGCATCTTCAGCCAGGGTGCGTTCATGCACTTCTTTCTCCAATTGCAGCACTGTGGTGTGGAGTTTCTTCTCGGCACTATGTTGGCCACTGCGAAACACATAGGTAGCCAGGGTCAACATCAGCAGCACCATGGAGGCTTCGAACGCAAATGCCAGTGGCATCGGGCCCGGAATAGCTGGCGCAAATTCGAAATCGAAATCATTGAATTGTAGATAGGCAAACACCCACAGAGTAACAGTGGAGAGAACAGCCCAGATAACGCCAGCGGTGCGCCCGGCGACCAGTGCTGCAATGGTTGGCAGTGTGAGCAACCAGGCCCAGGTATTGCCCCACAGGCCTACGGAAAACATGGCGATACAAATCACTATCCAGAACGCGGATATAGGTAGCTGGGAAGCAAGCAGCTGCTGGTTGAAGTAGGCCTGGATATAGAGACTCAGGAACAGAATGCCGATGGCAATAGCGATAAAGACATTGTCGCGTTCACCACCGGTGTAGTAATTGGAGATGAACAGCAGTACGGCGACCGGAATGGCAAATAAAATAGTAGATGAGAGAGTGCGACGTTCTCTTAAGGAAGTTGGATTGGCGGCGGTGGAATCCAGTCCTCCATTCCAGAGATTCTTTATGTGATTGATCAAAAACATCTTTTACCTAACCCGCTTACTGGAACCCTTGAAAGCCAGGCCAGTAATTCCCTGTATGCCGCCAATATTCCGGGTAGCTACCATAGCACAATTCCAGTCTTCCCTCAGTGGGTTTTCTGCAGGCATCCCCAGCGCCTGGGGACTTTGCGCGGGACTCGTTACGAAATATCAGCGAATTGCTCTTCTAGTATTCAGGGAAGGTATTTCCGGGCGATCTCATGAACTGAATTGAACCAGGCCGGGTCATCATTGAGGTTAGGCAGCAACAGGAATTTTTCACCGCCCGCTTCCTGGAATTGATGCTGGTATTCGATGCCGATCTCGAAGATCGTTTCCAGGCAGTCGGAAACAAAAGACGGAGTAACCACGGCTACTCTTCTGACGCCTTGCTGTACCAGTTCGAGGATGTGCTGGTCCAGGTAAGGTTGAATCCACGGCAAGGGCCCGAAGCGGGATTGAAAGGCATTGGAATAGGCCACGTCTGTCCAACCCAGCTCGGTTACGATTGCTCGGGTCGTAGCCAGGCACTGAGCGCGGTAGCAGGTTTGATTTTCGGAAGTGATTTGTTCACAGCAGTTACCAAAATTACAGACATTGCCTGAGTCGGCTTTCATTATGGTTTTCTCTGGCACACCGTGATAGCTGAATATCACATGATCAACTTCGAGTTCTTCCAGATGTCTGGTGATCAGCTTTGACCAGGCGCGAACGAAAGCAGGTTCCTGATATAAGTCCTGAATAAAATGCAGCTCTGGTGCGACCTGCCATCGCTGCGCTGCCTTTTCTACCAGATGGAATATAGAAGCAGTCGTGGCGGTGGAATACTGCGGAAACATCGGTAACAACAGGATCTGCCGAATACCCTGTGATTCCAGCTTGGCCATAACATTCCAGACGAATGGCTGGCTATAGGCCATCGCATTCAGCACCAGCACTTCCTCACCCTCATCTTCGAAGGCTGCCTGCACACTGGCTTGCATGCGATCAGCATAGACTTTCAGTGGCGAGCCTTCTTCCATCCAGATCCTGGCATAATCCTTTGCCACCCGTGGTGCCCGAAATGGCAGGATGAGCAGATTTCTGAGCAACCAGCGCCCCACAGGATTGAAATCGAAGACGAAAGGGTCGGCGAAGAAGTAACGGTAAAACTCTCGTAGTCCTTTGGCGGTTGGTGCAGCGGGCGTGCCAAGATTGAGCATTAATACAGCTTTGGACATGAATACTTTCCCGGGGAAAATTGAACGACGTTGATTTACTGCGGGGAATCCAATGAATTCGATTCCACTCGGTCGACTTGCTTCACAAAATGCGCCACGAACCGGGCCATACGCTCCAGCCCCGGAACCGAGATCACTTCAGTTACTTCCCCGCTGGTATGGTAGAGCGGCGGTGCCTGCATGGTCGTGACGATGGGTACACCGACACTGCGGTAGCCACCACCCTCGCCGCTGGCCATAGCCGAATCCGTAGCAACGAAATTTGTCCCGTAACGCTGCACGCCTTCGTCAAACAAGCCGCGCAGAAACTCAGACTGATTGGTAATCCCGACAACAATTGGTGCTTCGCCGGCATCTGCCGTGTACTGCCGATAGCCATCGTCAAACAGAAACCGGGCTGGCGAGATATTCCGTTGTGCAACATGTTCGAGGTTGAAGATTAACAGCGCATTCTGAAAGACGTCCTGATTCATCAGCACCGCGTTGCGAGGACCGTTGAGCCCGGATGTATGATGTCCGGCACTCACCACCAGCACCAGGGTGCGCAATAACTGGTTCTCGGGTTTTGCAAAGTGCCGTGCCATGGCCAGCAAGACTGCCAGTCCATCGCCATTGTCCCCTGCACCATCGAACCAGGCATCGGCATGGGCATTCAGCACGATCGTCTCATCACTGGCCCGGCCCGGGATTACGCCTACTGCATTGAGCGCATTTAAATTGTTATGGGTTGCTGATTGCAGACTGAGTCGCATGGTCAATTGATCGGCCTTGCCGGCAATCGCTGCCGCATTCATCACCTGACTGAGAAACCAGCTATCCTGTCCGCCGAGATTGAAACAGGGGCCACCGCAATTACTGAAGTCCCTGACCCGCTGGTTACCCGGCTGATCGACCAGGTTGATAACCGCAGCCGCACCGCGCGCCATCAAATCCCTGGCTTGCGGTACGGCCGAGCCACGCTCAAATACCAGGTGGGCTTGTGGGGTAATGTGCTGAATAGCGATCTTACCGCGCACATCGATATGCAATAACTCGGCTGCACTGCCTTTACCCACATAGACAATCGGCGCGCTGAGTTCACCGCCCGCGAATTCCGAGGGTGCCAGCGGCATGGAGGATTGCAGAATGACGTCGTCACTACCTGCTCCGAACTGGGAATGTCCCAGCAGCCGAACTTCCCATCGCGAGGGTATCCATAAACTGGCATCCGGGTCCTGATCGAAGCGCTGGAACCTGACATCGTCAATTCCCGCATCTTTCAAGCGTTCAGCTGCCCAGCGCACCGTCGTCTCGCCGGAATAGAACCCGCTGACCCGACCCCATATCTGGTCTGAGCCAAATTCCCGATTCGACAGACTCTGCCTGGAGAAATCCACGATGCGTTCGAGGTCGTAGGCGAGTCGTCGCCCCTCCAGCTCGAAATAGGCTTCTTCGCCTTCCGGGACAACAGCTGGTGCCGGGCCCCGGCCGCCCATAGCAACCGGGTTGGTATGGGGTAGCACAGGAGGTGGCAGCTGAATCCCAAACCAGGGTTTTTGAGTCTCTTCCTGCTGTCCGCTGGCACTCACCGCGAAGAAAAATATCACCACACCAAGGAGTTGTTTCACAAACAATTTGTTCTCTAGTTCAGTGTTCATAGTCAGATACTACGGTGAAACGGGATTTGTTTTCCACTTCTGCCAATAATTCGCCTTTCAAGCGAAGCGCCGTGACAGAGGTACGCAGGCCTTACGGGTCCGACAGATTATTCTGCTGACCCTCGATTCCTGCCGATGCTGTCTTCACATCGGAAAGTATCCATTCAAATTCAACGCCCGGAAATCGAGGATCAGGTGGTGCCTTACCGAGAGACTTGCGCCCAGCTCTGACCAACGATGCCGCTGCTGCAGGCGAACACTCTGAAAGAGTATACCTGGCACCTTGTTGCTTTGCCTGCAGCATGAGGGCATCGGCAACTCGTCTGAACAGTCCCTGCCCGACCATTTCAGGAATAACAACAACGCGTTCGGGGATGCCGATAGGCCCATCCAGAGAAAAACCGGTTGCCTGGTAGTAGCTGCCGTGATGCGTGCTGGTCAGGTCAGGATACTGTGTGTAGCGGCCCGCTGCGACCAGTCTGTCGGCTGATTCAATGACAAAGTGAAATGCCGCTTGATCTTCCTCTTCCAGGCAACGCCCCTCTGGAAAACAACCGGGCGCTGTCATGCCTTCTGCTATCCAGACTTCTACGCGTAACCGGGCGATACGATCTAACCATTCATCACCCGTGACTACCGCTGTGCTGAATTCATCGCTCAACGGTCCGGCTCCGGGGTAAATTCAGAAATAAAGTTTTGAAACTTTCTACCCCCCTCCCCCAGAAACTGATCAGTATGCAGTATCTCCAGGTTAGGGTGCTGCAATGTAGCGAATGCTTGCTCATAGGCCTTTCTGACCTCGCTGGCGACTCCGGCAAAAACGGCTTCCTCGCAATCTATACGCAGGGAAAAGTGTCCCTGCTGATCCTGGTAGGCCTGGTATTTCCTGACCGCCGATTTCTGGCGCGCGGCTATCTCATACAAGGCCATCTGAATTGCTGCCCAACGTTGCCAGGTGCCCTCCGGCAGGTAGGCGATGCGACGATAGCGGCCTTGAACAGCGCCGAATGAGGGCAAAGTCCGGCCACAGGAACAAGGCCCTTCGACAGCTTCAGCCAGATCATCTGCATCATAACGCAACAGCGGCATGACCGGGTTGTTCAGCGCTGTCACCAATAATTTACCCGTCTCGCCCGGGGCACACGCTGATCCATCGGGTTTCACAATTTCGACGACACAGTGTTCGGCATGCACATGGTAACGACCCCCCTCCGGGCAACGACTGGCTATCAGACCGATTTCATTGAGGCCGTAATTCTGTTGCACCGGTATTTGCAGATTGTTTTCAACCAGGGATCGCATAGCAGGTGTCAGGGTGTGAGAGATCGCTAAAACACCCTCAAGATGCTGGAGTGCATCAGGCGCGAATTTCTGCAAGGAGAGAAACTCGAGATTCGATGACTGGGTGACGAGGTAGGCTGGTTTGATTTGATTGACAGTGATTACCTGATCACCAATCAGGTTGGTATTGTTAAATGCCCAGGCTGCACCTGTTTCGAACAGGCCTCCGAGAGTGGGCCAGGCAGCCAGCTTCAAATAGGTCTGCTCAGGAATGTAGGATCCGTCTGGCATTCTGGGTAACTCGGCGGCGGGCCGGATGGAGAGCATGGTGCGACGCGGATCGAATCGAAACCACCGGTATTCCCGCTGCTTTAACCAGCGAAACATGCCGAGGCTGTAATCGCTGTGTTGAATAATCGTAGGCTGTCCGGTGGTCCCGGAGGTTTGTGTGCTGCCAGCCTGCTTGTGACCAGGCCAGAGTTGCCTGGTCTGTAATGCGTCCGTGTGTTGTTCAATAGCCGCTTTCTCAAGAATCGGAATCCTGGCGAGGATTGACGCATCCCGCAGATGGCGGCGACTGATTTTTTCCCGCTGAAACAGCTCCCGGTAATAAGGAACGATATCGTAACAGTGCTGCAAAAGATGTCTCAGGCCCTGAGTTTTCTGCAGGCGCTGCTCTGGAGCTGCAAGGAATTCATTACGAAGCAGTACCTCATCGAAGCGAGGCCTACTGTTATTGGCCTTGAGTTTCCAGCATTGATTCGCCTGCAGTTCTTGTTCTAGGGAGGTAGACATCAGCAGTACAGTTTATTGGATTGTGAAGCCAATGATCGAATCGATTTCGCCGGTGCTGATTACTTTTTAATCATCATCGATCATTACGGGCTATGCATGGGTTTTTCAAAGAACTAGTAACTAGTTAGCAATCAGCGCCGGTATCGTCAGGTGATTTTCGAGTAAATTCGCTGCCAGGCGCACAGCCAGCAATTTGTCCGTTCATCTACCTGAATACCGCATGGTTACTGGGCTTCAGCGAGATTGAGTAGGTTGGTAACAAAAATCTGAGAAATTAGCTGCAATCCCTTTGAAAACCAGTAGACTAGGGCCCTTAGCTGGACCAATCTCAATTTAACGAAATCATTAACCAAAGGGATCATTTCGTGAAAAATTCTCTGCAATTCTCATTAATCGCGCTTCTGGTTTCAACGGCTTCTTCCTTGTACGCCGGTGAAAGAATTGGCGATTTCTCACTGATTGACCATCTCGGTGCACAACATCACATGACCTGGTATGACGACCAGAATGCTGTGGTAATCCTGCCGCAGGCAAATGCGGCGACCGATTCTGCCTCTGTTGCTGCCCTGGCAGATCTGACTGTCAAATATGCAGACCAGAATGTCGTGTTCTTCTTGCTGAACCCTGGCCTGCAGACCGATCGTGCAGCGGTTGCTCAGGATGTTGCCGTGCAACGACTGAACCTGCCTGTGTTGATGGATGACGCGCAACTGGTGGCCGAAGGGCTGGGGCTTACCCGTCTGGATGAAGCAGTTGTCTATGACCCTAAATCATTTGAAATGCTCTATCGCGGCCCGGTAGATGCGCAACTGGAACAAGCGCTGCAAAGCCTGATCGCTGGCGAGCGTACTGATCTGGTCGCAGTGGCAACCGATGGTGCGACCATTAATTACACCGGCGCTGGATTACAGTCGACTCCTTCGTATGTTGCTGATGTAGCCCCCATCGTAGTAGAGAACTGTGCCAACTGTCATCGTGAAGGCGGTATCGCGCCTTTCGCCATGGACAGCAAGCTGGCCTTACAAGGCTGGTCACCAATGATCCGCGAAGTGGTGATGACCAAGCGCATGCCGCCAGGTCAGATCGACAATAAAGTCGGCCACAAGATGAAGAATGAAATGAACCTCAGCGATACTGAAATGCAGACCCTGGTGCGCTGGGTGAATGCCGGCTCGCCAGTAGACGGTGATAATGACCCGCTGGCCAATCTTTCCTGGCCTGATACCAAGTGGACCCTCGGAGAACCTGATCTGATTGTCAGGGTTCCTCCCCAGTCAGTTCCAGCGACCGGTGTAGTTGACTACCGCGATATCCCTGTCGATCTTGGCCTGACTGAAGATCGTTGGGTCCGCGGTAGCGAAGTGGTTCCTGATAAGGCTGAAGTTCTACACCACATTATTACCACGGTAGTTCCTCCGGGTGGTGCGGGTGATCCGCAAGCAGCATTTATTGCTGCTATCAATAGTCTGCCAGAAGAACGTGCTGCCAAGATCCGCGCCGATATGTTCTCCGCGATCGCAGCCGGTAAATCGCCGGACATTGACAAGATTTTCCAGGAAAACCCTGATATCGACGTGGGCTCTCTGTTAGGTGGTGGCGATCCGGACCAGGGCTCGGTTGCCGGCTATGCACCGGGTAACAGCGTCTCGTTGAACCCTGAAGGTGTTGGTGGTCTGCTGAAGGCCGGGACCCGGTTAAACCTGCAGATGCACTACACAACCTCCGGCAAGGAAGTGACTGATGAAACTGAAATCGGTATCTACTTCTATCCTGAAGGATATGTCCCGACAGAGCGTATGTCAGGCGGGGTAGGCAATGCCTTCACAATCGCCATTCCTGCCCAGTCGAAAGACCATGAAATGCAATTGGTCACTCACATTCCAAAGGATGCTGAGCTGCGCAGCCTGATGCCACACATGCATTTCCGTGGCAAGCGTATGAGCTTCGTAGCGCGCTATCCGGACGGCAGCGAGGAGATGCTCCTGTCAGTGCCGGCTTATGATTTCAACTGGCAGCTGTCTCACGAACTGGAACAGCCACTGCAAGTTCCAGCAGGTACCCAGATTATCGCCACTGGTGCGTTTGATAACTCTTCACAGAATCCAGCTAACCCGGATCCTACTATTGAGGTGAAATGGGGCGAGCAGTCCTGGGAAGAGATGTTTATGGGATTCTACTCGTGGAAGAACGTCGACCAGGACGGCGAGGATTAAGTTCAAGAATACCCAAGCTAAACTAAAAACGGGCCAATTGGCCCGTTTTTCGTGGGAGTGAAGCAGTTCAGCGCGAAAGGTTGCGCCTATAAATTATAGGCCATGCCTTGAGGTATTGTGCCAACGAAACTCCCGCGAAAATAAGCAAGCACCTACAACGAAAGAATTAGTCGATCAGGTCTTTTGGATCACCAAACACCGAGGAGCCCTGTTCGAGCCAGTCGGCTAACGCCGGGGTGAGTTTTTTAAGGCGTATGTTTTTATAGAACGCCAGGCTCTCATCCGAAAGCACACCCTGCCACTGACCACTGGTTCCCTTGTTGAAGAATTTCGAGTCATCCTTCCAGAGTCCAACGTTGGTTTCCGGCGCCAGATTGGTTGCCTTCTCCTTCATCGCGTCGAAGGTCGCCGCGTGCACCAGTTGTGGCCATGCAGCTTCATCCACCTCGATATTCAACAACGCCGCCAGCCGCTTCATCTGGCCGTCGAGGTCCTGCTTCAGGTCCTGATAGTGCAGGAAGTGAAGGTTTGGCAGATGGCGATATTTCCAGTACGAACGCGCGTGGTTGAAGTGAGACCAAAAGGGAAACCCATCGTCTTCCCACTCGAATAAACCGGTAGTGAGCCACTGCTTGAAGAGCAGATTCGGATCGTCCGGCATGGCATCCATTCCGGCAAGCTGAGGCAGGCCCTGCTGTTCGCGGAGTCTGGCGATAACTGCAAAATCCATGTTTTGAATGTGATTAAGCATGGACATGAAGACATCGCGAGGGTCTCTACCACAATACACATACTGCGCGTCAGGTAAGAAATCCAGACCATCGAGCGGCGTATGCGTCTTGATGAAGCGGCGGTGAGTCTGGGACGCGTAGGTTTTTTGCATCTCTTCTACAGGTCCGGTCAATACTTCTACCCAGGGCGAGAGTTCGGTGAGCGGGCGATCGAAGCTGGGTGTCTGGAATACCAAGAGTGCACAGATATTCTGGGTCCAGGTAGTTCCCGCCTTGTAGGAAGTGCAAATAAGAATGTCGCCGTCTCGTGTTGCCAAACCTTCCCAGCGTTTGGTGGTCCATAAATCACAATCGTATTCATGAAGTTTTTCCGGTAAAGCTGACTGATCCATTTTGTTCTCCTTTCCATTCTCCATGCTATTTCTCTTTATTCAGCACCAGGCCTCTCTTCTCGTTTCGCTGTGATGAAGCTATTGCTGGCGAGGCGGCGGAGGCGTCCAATCGCAGCCACTGCAATTCGGATCCTTACCGTTTTGCGCCATCACTTCAAAAATAAAATCGCGCCAGACCGAGTTGGGTTGCCAGACAGTATTCATGTCAGCTTTGGCTTCGGCCACAGCTACGTCATCGTAGATGACCCGGTAAAGAAAACTGAACGCGGTAGCGCGGGCATTCACCTGGCAGTGCAATAAGGTTTTCTTGCCAGTGTTGCGCTGCATTGAGTCGGCGAAGGCGTAGAAATCATCAGGCAGGGGATTATCGAATGCCACCGGTACCTGCATATATTCCATGCCGAGGTTCTTCACCAACTGATCTTCATCAGGCAGTGCGTTGGGGTTATTGGTAAAGGCGATATAGACGACTCGCTCAAAACCCTGATCCGCTACCGTCTGTAACTGTTCGAGGGTGGGCTGGCCAGCACTGGCGAAGCTGTCACTGTATTGGCGAAAATTAATGATCTCGGCCAGGGCGGAAGCAGGCTCCTCTACGGCCAGAGCAGTAGTTGCAAACACAACAGCAGCCGCTGTGGCAAGAATTCGACTCTTCATGGTCACTCCATGGGGCATCAGATGATAAGTGGGCATAACTATAACAAACACTCTGCGCCAAAATCCCCTTTTTCACTGCATGGCAATGGGTCGCCGCCCTGACCTGAGCGGCGGCTTCCCTTGCAGCTGCTCAATAGCTTTCCCCAGAATGCTCATGCTATAAGTGCACAGACCATGAAAGACGAATTATTAGACAGGTGGAAGCATGGCCATGCCTTCGGACAGGACCGGGTCAGGCCCGGTGAATTTCGCACATTCGTCGTAATAGGTATCACCGCGGCCATGATGGTAGTGGAAATCGCGGCTGGTATCGCCTTTGGTTCCATGGCCTTGCTGGCAGACGGCTTACACATGGGCTCCCACGCCGTGGCGCTTGGCATCAATGCCTTCGCCTACGTCTACGCCCGGCGCCATGCCCACAGCGAGCGCTACAGTTTTGGCACCGGCAAGGTGAATACCCTGGGCGGTTACACGGGGGCGATACTGCTCGCTGTGTTCGCAGCGATGATGGCCTGGGAAAGTGTGCTGCGGCTGATTGATCCAGTCAGTATTGCCTTCAATTCGGCAATCTTCGTAGCGGTACTGGGTCTGCTGGTCAATGGCGCCTCGGTATTCATTCTCGGTGTCGACCACAGTCATGAACATGATCAAGGTCACCATCACGACCACAATCTCAAATCAGCTCATCTCCATGTGTTTGCCGATGCGCTGACTTCCCTGCTGGCGATCTTCGCCCTGTTAATCGGCAAATACTTCGGCGCCGTATGGATGGACCCGCTGATGGGAATCGTCGGTGCGATTCTGGTTTCTCGCTGGTCCTGGGGACTGCTTAAGAGTACCAGCGGTATCCTGCTGGATGAGCAGGGTTCTTCTGTACTGCAACATTCCATCCGTGCAGCTATCGAAAGTGAAGATAATCGGGTAGTTGATCTGCACCTGTGGACCGTAGGTCCCGGAATCTACTCTGTACTTATCTCGGTGGTTTCCAGAGCACCGCAACGACCAGAGCACTATAAATCACTGCTGCCGGGACACCTGGCACTTGAGCATGTAAGCATAGAGGTGCATGAATACGAAGAAAATTGAATCCATTCAGGTCCTGCCACCCATCTTAACAGTACAGAGCAATCTACATGGAGTTTGAATCATGAATGAAGGTGTCATCGTTGCCATATCCCTACCGCTAATGGCGGCCTCAATCGTTATCGGTTTCTTTCTGTTCCTCTACAAATCAAAGGTTCGCAAGCTAGATGCCCTGGTGAAAATCGTCGAGCTGGGCGGTAATGTCGACCCGGAAATGATGAAGATGCTCAGTACGGGTAACACGAATTACAAGACCGATTACAGGTATGGCCTCATCTGGCTGGCGGTGGGAATTCCCCTGTTTTTGGGTGTACTCTTTGATGATGGAGCCGATGGAGGGATCGCTTTCACCCTGGTTCCGATTCTGGTTGGCATTGCCTTCCTGATCTCAGGCAAGTACAAGCTTCGGGAACCCGATTAAGGAAACCTAGAATTTTAACTCTCTTGAACCAGGAGCGGATCCTCATCCAGCGTGCACAGATGCTTCACGACCGTGAGGCATTTGCCAAGCTCGTGCAGATTCACCAGGGCAAGATTCGCGCGTTCCTGGTCAGGCTCTGCAAGCAGTACGATACGGCAGACGACCTGGCCCAGGACACTTTTCTAAAAGCCTACCAAAAAATTGCCGACTTCAAGGGCTCCGGCTCCTTCAGCGGTTGGCTTTTCCAGATCGCCTTTCACTGTTTTCTGGACATGCAACGCAAGACTACCCGCCGAGCACAGGTGAGTGCCGAATATATTGCGCAGATGGAATTGTCGGCAGACAGGTACGACCGCATTTCAACCGAGCAGATGGACCTGGAAAAAGCCCTGGCCCAGCTCAAGGAAGCTGAAACGGCGGCAATTACCCTGTGCCACAGCTTCGGCTTCTCACACCAGGAAGCGGCGGATATTCTGAAGTGTCCGGTCGGTACAGTGAAGACCAACATCAATCGCGGCAAGGAAAAACTCAAGCAGTCCCTGGCAAAACAGAAGAAGTGGAAAGTGGCATGAACAAGCAGACCTACAACGCCGATCCGCTGGATCGACTGTTAGCACAGCCTGCACTGCTGACCGACAACGGGTTCAGTGACAATCTCCGCCGCCAACTGGGGAAGGGAACGTCACATCGGGCCACGCTAATTGCTGGTGTCGCCAGTAGCTGGCTGCTGATCGCGCTGTTCTTCTTTTCACCGCAATGGATCACTGCAGCACTGTTGCAAGCGACTGCCTACCTGAATTTTATCGAGCAGTATCAGTCTCTATCGGCACTGCTGACGAATGCTGACTTCAGCGATTTTCAGTTCAGCTATACCGGCATCGGTGTTGCCCTGCTCGCGGTCGCCGCGATTGTCAGCCTGCTGGTGCGAGAGTAGCTCGCGGTGCTGCCTCGATTGGGTAAAACTAGGCGGTTTTACCAGCCGGCTACGACTCCCATTTCAGCAGGTTGATGAACTCTCTTCTTGTCTTCGGCCCGTAGGTCAGAAAATTCGGCTGAGGATCTTGCAGATAGGCCAGTTTCTCGGTCGCCACACGGTCCACTGACGTGAGGCTGCGAATTTCAGAAGCATCTATGTTATAAGGCACCGCCGCATTCAGTCCGAACACCTTGCGGCGCAACTCTGGCGTAATCTGCGTGTAGCCAAACCGCTCCTGGAACTCCTGTGAAATCTGGAACGTGCGAAACGCCTGAATCTGGTCCTGCGGCGATCCATACCAGATCGAATCAGTTCCCCATAACACATTGTCTGCGCCGACATACCTGAATAATTTGCCGAGCGAGTGAGCCGCATTGTTGGGGTCTCGCATCAGAAAGCGCCAGGTGCTACCCAATTCGGCATACACATTGGAGTTCGGCGCAATCTCGTTATCAATCAGCGATTGAATCAGCGTATCGATACCATCACGACCCGCACCAGCGACGAATTCCCGCTCCTCAACCGCGGCCACGAAGCTGGAGTGATAAACCAGGAAATTCATGTCTGGATATTGCTTCGCCACGATACCGATATCCGAGCTCTGACTGTGCGCATAGGACTGCGGACCAAACGGTAATCCCTTGTGCACACAGATGTTACGAACACCCAGGCTGCGCGCCCGCTCAATCATGGCCAGACCAGGGTCGTCATGCAGAAAGAAGCCAACTCCGCCGGGGCCATATTGGGTATAGGTCTTGAAGGCAGCGATATCCCAGTTTTCGGCAAGTTCATCCATGCCTTCCAGGTCGCCTGCCTGGTTGGGATTCACCCGGCCATGTACCAGCAAGCGCTTGCTGCCTTGCAGTTCGGCGACAATGCGGCGTGTCTCATCGGCATCCTCGATCGTTACCGGCTCGTTCTCGCGCGTCGATGGCACGAAAGACAGAATCATGATGTCGGTATCACTGTCGAGAAAGATATCCTTGATGAATTCGCTCTCGGACAGACAATCGAGGTAACCACGATTACCGCCGGAGTTCGCCGCATCACAGGCCGCCTTATCCATGCCGGCATAGGGGCGCGCATCGGGAGGTATGCGGCTTAACCAGTCCCCTTCCGGGTTTACGTAGTGGCCCTGCACATCGAAGATGAACTCACCGCCCGCCACCTGGGCGTTCGCTGCATGGCTATCCAGCGCGCTCTCTTCTCGAAGATCGAAAAAACCGCCATTGCGCTGGTGGTAGGCATTGGCTTGGTTGAATGCCAGCAGCGTGCTGGCTGCCCCACAGGAAGAGACCAGGAACTTGCGCCGCGACTGTCCTACGCGTTTGGCATTCTCTGTGGCCCGGTCCAGGGCGAGCTTGTTGCCTTGCACGTTGACCGCCGAAACTGGAATCGGTTCGTATTCGCCATTGGATGTGCTATCAATCTTTATAGGAAGCCTGTTGCCGTCTTTATCGAGTTTGTCCATGTTGCATGCTCCTGGTTGTATTAGTTCGCTGGATTCAGTTCCAGTCGTTCAAATAACACTGTTTCAATTTTCTCCCGGCTAAAGAACGCTGGAAATACTTTATCGTTGGCCCACAATTCGAACAGATTGTCATACAGTGGGTGATCGGGATCGCCAACCTGGCCGGGTGTGTTCATGCCCAGTGTATTATCCCAGTCCCGGGTATCGACAAAGATGCGAAACGAAGCCCCTGAGGTCTGGTTGTCACCGCTGCCATTTGCACCTACCGTGAAGCCATTCCCACCTCTAGGCGCTGGCCCTACATTGAGGCGTTCTCGCAGTTCCTCATTCACGGCGGCGCCTAGCGGATGCCTGATCAACGCATGTTTGTAATCAGCCTGGCCGTATACCCAGCTCTCTATGTCAGGTCCGAGTTTCTCACGCAGGTTGGCAATGCCTTCGGATAGCGTACGCAGCAGAAACTGATTGCGCCCTTCCAACGGATCATCGCCAAAATCTCCATTCGGTGCGAGCAACATGTCGATGGTGGTTTTCATGCCTACGCTCAAGTAGCCGCTGGCAACTTCCGGCACTTTCAATGTTTCGATGTTCTCCAGCAGCTGGCGTTCGAAGGCGACGTAGATGCCAGCTTCGATTGAATTCTTGTCCAACACAAAATCCCAGTCCAGTAACATTTGCCTGGCGAGCTCCACCTGGGGGTCATGCGCCTTCAATTCTTTGAAGAATGGCACCAGGGTACGGGCAGGAATCGACAGATAATCATGCTGCAGTTCAATCATATCCATCATATTGAACTTGCGTCCGGTACCAAGCACTTCACTGGCTCGCGCCCAACGATAGGGATCGGTCCAGGTGTAACCAATGGCATCCAGATAGGGGAAGTCTGGCGCTGTATAATTGCTGTTCGAGGTTTCGATGAAACCGCGCTGCGGATTATACTCATTCGGCTTGGCCTTGATCGGCAGATAACCGTCCCATTCATAACGTCCGTCACCTGGTACTGGCACCATGCCACTGAAGTTGCGCCTAATCGGTGCAATACCGACCGCCTGCCAGCCGATGTTGCCATCACGATCAGCCCAGATCATGTTCTCGCCGGGAATATTGCTGTAGTTGCTCGCTTCGCGAAACTCTTCCCAATTGCGCGCCTGATCCATCCGCAGTGAGGCCAGATAGGGTGCACCACCAAATTCCATCCAGGCAGGACGTACGGCATAGGCCAGGTTTTTGTCGGAGTCTTCGAAGGTAACCGGGCCATGGCGGGTATATTTCAACTGGACAGTTACCGGGTCGGCTCCCTTGACGTTGAGCGTTTCTTCGATGATGCGCATGTCTTCCCACAGGCCCAGGTAGCGATACTGATTGGGATTATCGGGATTGATTTCGTAGACATACAGATCTTCTCCGTCGGTGCTGAATACCGTAAGTCCCCATGCGCCGTATTCGTTGTGACCGATAGAAATGCCAGGAACCTCCGGCTCGCCACCTCCGATTACATTCCAGCCCGGACCTACCAGGTGCGACCAGTAACGCAGTGATGGCACGCCCTGGGCGCGATGAGGATCGTTAATCATCATCGGCCAGCCGTCTTGAGTCAGATCACCACTGACTACCCAGTTGTTGCTGCCTATATCGTCCAGGTCGTGTTTCTGTAAGTCCTGTTCTTCCCGAGAGAGCAGCGCGGCGATCTGTGCGAAGTCTTCATCGGTGTTTCTGTCTGTGGCGGAAACCAGGTCGGCTGGCTCGAAACGAATGCCACGGCGATAGGCGTTATAGAGTCCGAGAATATCATTGGTCAGCAGGGACTCACAATCGATCATGGGATCGAGACTGAGGTCAGGCTCATGGGGATGGTAGTACGTGACTTCCCTGACCTTGGCCTCACCAACGGTGCAGACCGCGCGTGCCGTATTCAGTTCCAGACCGATATTTCCCAACAATCCCTGGTGCCGTGAGATAACCACTTCTTCACTCCAGTGCTTAGGCTTAATACCGAGCAGTTTAAAAGGCAGCGGTAAATCGTCGGGATTGTCCAGTGCCTCGTCGATGTACGCATTCACACCATGCACGAAGGCAGCGATGATATCCACGCCGCGCGGATGGTAATGCTGCATCTCTTCCGCCATGGCGCCGCGAAACTTGAACAGGCGGGTACCACGGTCGCGCTCGATAGCACGGGGCCCGAGAATTTCTGCAGTCGTTCCGGTAGCTTGGGCGCGCCAGATCTCGAACTGGAACAGGCGATCCCGCGCCGCGCTATAACCCTGGGCAAAAAACAGGTCGTGTTCGGTCTGGGCATAGATGTGCGAGATGCCCCAACGATCCTTCAATATTTCAACCCGCTGGTCCAGCCCATCGATACTGATGCTGTTTTGTTGCTGGGCAAGGAGTCCGTTACTTAACACGAGAAGAAAGAGCGTACCGAAGAGTCTTCTGCTGATTCCCACTACCATGATTGCATGCCTCTTAGACTTGTTCTGTGTGTCAGAATTGGAAAAGGGAAACTCAACTATACCCCAGAAAATCAAAGGGGTCAGAAAATCAAAGGGGTCGGAGCCTGAGATATCCCCAGAATTTTTTACCACTGCTAGATTTGTTTTGTC
>JAQBSZ010000016.1 GCA_027623555.1 Pseudomonadota bacterium
AGAATATCCTCTAGCCCTATTATGAGAAAATTCTACTTTAGATGTCAGTTAATTTTGGGGATGATTACCATTGTAACCGGATCACGGATTCTAAGGACCGACCTGATGTCAGTGACCCCACTGCAGGTCGTCAGTTCAGAAGAATTCATCATGTCCGGTAGCATCAATATCGAGCAGAAATTAGCTGAATTGCCAATGACGCTGCCTAGCTTTGGGCCAAGCTCCAACAACCCGGGTGATGGTACAGCACTGGTAAACCTGCGTGGACTCGGTACATCTAGAACACTCGTACTGGTGAATGGCCGACGTTATATGCCTTCACAGCAATCAGGCGAAGTGGACTTGAACACCATTCCTGCCAGTTTGATCAGGCAGGTAGACGTAATTACAGGTGGAGCCTCTGCAGTATACGGTTCTGATGCCCTGGCTGGTGTTGTAAACGTGCAGTTAATCGATGACTTTGAAGGCATCGAGTTTAATTCAACTTATGACATTACTTCCGAAGGTGACGCATCCAAAACCAATTTCGATATTACCATTGGTGGTAACTTCGACGGTGGTCGCGGTAATGCTACTGTCTATCTTGGTTATGTAGAACGAGATCCGCTGTTTGCTGATGAGCGTAGCTTCTCAACGTTTGCTCTGGGCGACTCGGCTCCGGTCGGTACTCCCGGACAGAATAGCAGTACTGGTGTCGGTGGCCCTCTGTCGGCCAGTGGTTCATCCGGTGTTCCAGCTACGCGTGTGTTTGGTGGCCCAACACTGCCAAATGGCCAAACATTGGGCATCTTTAATCCCGATGGTAGCGGTAGAGCCTGGCAGGAGCCGGGAGATCGTTTCAACTACGCGCCGGACAACTACATTCAGCTGCCGCAGGAAAGATACATGCTGGCTGGATTTACTCATTACGATATTAATGACACCACCAGAGCCTTCGCCGAATTTACCTTCGTGCATAACAAGGTTCCTCAGGAATTGGCTCCAACGCCTGCATTCCTGAGCTCATTGGAAATCAACCCTGACAGTCCTTTCTTCGCTGCGGATGTGCAGTCAGCGCTTAACGGCATTCGTTCAGACACCAATGGCGATGGCATAGTAGACGGCGCTGACAATGCCTTCTTGGGTTTCATCGGTCGTCGTATGGTAGAGAACGGATCCCGCCAGGCCAAAGACACACGCCAGGGTTATCGTATGCTGGTTGGTCTGGATGGTGAGATCAATGACAACTGGACCTACAACGCCTATGTCAGCCGTTCGCATCTTAGGAACGACCAGTTCCTGAACAATGACGTGTCCGATAGCCGTTTCCGTCAGGCTGTGTTAGTCGCCGATGACGGGCTATCTTGTCAGGTAACTACTGGTGGATGCGCACCTTTGAATATCTTCGGTGCAGGCAACATCAGTCAGGCTGCCATTAACTTCATCAACGTTGGTGCTACTAACGTGACTAGCATCGAACAGAAAGTGATTAGTGCTTCTGTGACGGGTGACCTCCCATTCTCATTCCCTGATGCCGCACCTGTTGCGGTCGTATTTGGTTTTGAGCATCGCGCCGATGAATCATCATTCCGTCCGGATGAATTCCTCGCCGGTGGTGACGTGCTCGGTTTTAACGCCGGCGAAGCCACTGTGGGTGATTACGAAGTAGACGAATGGTTCGCTGAGATCGACATTCCATTACTGGAAGGTAAGCCATTTGCAGAAAGACTGTCACTCTGGGGTGCGCTTCGTTTAGCGGATTACTCCAATATTGGCAGCGTAACTACTTCTGCCTACGCCTTGAACTGGGTACCGACAGAAATGGTCACATTTCGTGTGGGCGCACAAGAAGCTATTCGTGCACCAAATGTATCTGAACTGTTCCTTGGTCAGGCCAATGGCTTCCCGGGTGCTTCAGACCCATGTAGTGCCGGTGGTACTGCCGGGTCCAGCCCCAACGCGACATTAACTTCACTGTGTGAAGCCACTGGTGTACCAGCAGGGCAGGTGGGTGTTTTCACTCAGGCGAATACGCAGATCGAAGGTCTGTTTGGTGGTAACCCGAATCTCAATGAAGAGACTTCAGACACGTTCACCATCGGTGCAGTGATCCAACCACTTGATAACCTCGATATCGCTATCGACTGGTTCGAAATCGAAGTGGAAGATGCGATCTCTGTGCTGGGCGGTGGTCTGAACAACACACTGGATATTTGCTATAACCAGATACAGAACCTGAACGACCAGTACTGTTCTGCGATAAGCAGAAGGCCCGACGGCAACGTGAATGTGGTAAATGTCCTCAATGCTAACATCGGTAAGCTGGAAACGTCCGGTATCGATCTGAGCGTAAACTATGCTCACGACTTCGATTTCGGAATCTTTGACGGTGGGTCTGAGCTGTCGATTTCCATGCGTAGTACCTTTCTCAGCAAGTGGGAAGAAACTCCAGTGGTGGGATTAGCTGGAGTTAACGAATGTGAGGGTACATTCGGTGAAACCTGTGGACGACCACGACCTGAGTCGCTCTACAATACCCGATTTACCTGGAGCAACGGACCATTGGCTGCGTCAGTATTGTGGCGTTACATGGAAGATGTTGACGATGACAGGATCAGGAACCAGGGCGTAGTCGCAAGTACCTTGTCGGTACCAACTATCGATGAGGCTAATTATGTCGACCTGGCTTTGACCTATGCGTGGAGTGATAACCTTCGACTCAACTTCGGCATCAAAAATATGTTTGATGAAGAGCCAACCTTCTTAGGTGATACTCAACAGCAAGCCAACACGTTCCCAGAAACTTACGACCTTTTTGGTACTCGGTACTGGGTGAGCGCTACTTATAACTTCCGTTAGAAAGTACGCTAGCTAGAACAACTAAACGGCGGGCACTAGCCCGCCGTTTTTTTTGCCTGGAATTCTAGATCGATCTGGTTTTATTCCATGCCTCTCTGCTTTCGAATGACGCTGCAACAGCTTTGCGTTCATCGATAGTTAGATCAGGATGCCAGGCGCCGAACAATAGATTTACTCTCGGCTCAGCGAATGCATTCCAGCTCTCATGCAGAAACGAGTCATCGAATAGAAAGACCTTGCCTTCCTGCCACAAATACTCCCGCCCTGCCACTTTAATACCTGCCCTGTCCGATGTAATCAGGGGTAGATGTACCGTCATATCGGTGTTAGCCAGGCCATAGTGCGGCGGAATATGTTGATTGCCCTTCAGCACCGAAAATAGAACTTCGCGGGGTTGCCCGCCAGTTTTTAGCAGTGGAACCTGTTCCAGCAAGGCGCAGGTCTTTGGCACCAACGCTATCAGCTTCGCGTTCATTGCATCAATTTTGTAGAGATGCAGGGAAGTCCAGTTGTTTGAGCCAATCAGAGGTTGCCAGGAATTGTCCAGAGCCGCATTGGCGTCGATATAGGGCTCTCCAACTATTTCCGGATCAACAGACAGCTTGAAATATTCGTCTCGAATTTCTTCATAGGCAGATTCCAGCGCCTGACACCAGGAATATCCCTCGGCATCGAATATTGCTACCGGATCAAGATCGGGCACATAGAAAAAATGGGGTTGTTGTTGATCACACTTGTAAGTAAACGATTGATCATGAGTGGCGCACCAGATAGCGGCATAGATTCTATCCAGTTTCGCACTGGGCTGAAATTGCTGATAGTTGGCAACGGCCTGTTTATGTAATTGGGTAAAATGATGACGGACTTGTTCATTCGCATCCTGCGAACGAATTTGAATGTCTTTCGAAATATCTGGATTGCGCCAGGCGCCGAGAGTAGATGGGTTCAGATCAGCCGCCAGGGAATACACCTGTACTGCCTTATCAAGTTTACCGATCTTCCTCAGTGCGTAACCAAGGTAGAGATAGGGAGCGGGATTGTTCCGGTCCAACAGCAACGCTCGGCGATATTCATCAGCAGCCGCTTGCAAATTACCGGCAGTTTCTGAATTGTACGCCTTCTGGCATATCTGGTATTGGGCCTGAGCCGTATCTTCCATGCGTCGGGATTATCCTCTATTACCGCATCTGTTACTATTGGCGCCTGTTAGCCCCGAGCCTTTTAACTATTCACTTCTAAGGAGCCTCTGATCAATTATATGCTCCCTAAGGTACACAATGGATATCGATCCCTGGACGGTTTATTGGCAAGCCGATCACCTGGAAAGTTGCATACCCAGCCGGACACCTGAAGACAGCAAAGAAATCGCCGCATTCTGGCAAGAATGTGCTATCACTTTAAAAGATGGTGCCAGCGTTGTGGATCTCGCCTGTGGCAATGGCGCGATTCCCAAGCAGCTGTTATCTGTAAACTCAACGCTGCAAATATGCGCTGTCGACAAGGCTGAAATCTCACCCCTGGAATATTTATCTCAAACCGGGGAATTAGCATCGGTTCGTTTCTTACCAGCAACGGATATCTGTGAGCTCCCATTCGATGACAATTCCATTGATGCGGTAACCAGCCAGTTCGGAATAGAGTACGCTCCTCTCAAGGCGGCCTGCCAGGCCGCAGTTCGCGTGCTAAAACCCGGTGGTATGATGCGACTGCTAATGCACCATGCGGAAAGCGAAATTGTAAAGCCAGCCTCAGCAACTATCGCTGAGATTACTCGACTACTCGAACAGCAGGGGCCGATGAAAGCCATTGAATCGTTTGTGTCGGGAAACATAACTATTGAACAGCTGGAAACTGTAGGACAATCTTATCTTCAAGCAGAAATCCCTGGAACGAAACAAGTAAGCGGTCAGGTATTTGCCGGCATAGACCAGATTATAGAGTTGATGAAAACCAACCCGGCTCAGGCTGAAGCCTTGCTTGTAAATATGGAAAAAAGATTAGTCGCAGACCGATCGCGTTTACAACAATTGCAATCCGCCGCTCTCGATGAGCAGCAGGCAGATTCGGTTGCAAAAGAATTCTCAGAGCTGGGCATGGACATTGATATTTTTGAGCAGTTTTTGATTAATGGCCAGCAGGAAGATTGCGCGCTTATTGGCTGGAAGATTTCTGCTCACAAAGCTTAGTAGCAGAATTACTGCTGTAGTCCGCGTAAATTAGGACAAGATGCCGCTGACGAATGAAATTGTTGCCCACCGGGCGTGTCAGTGGGCTCGTAAGACGCTATCATTACGGCAATTTAGTTAGTCGAGCAGGAAGCCTCATGAGTGAAAAAGCGAGTTCAAAGGGGAGTAATATTTCCCTGGAAGTACCAAAAGGAAGCATGTTTCTGTACCAGAAACCTGAATTGTTGACTGTGGAAGAACATGGCGCTCTTGGCTTTGTTACTCCTTCAAATCCCTACGGATTTGCAAAGAAAGCCACAACCATCCCTCTAGTTGCGTCGGAAATCGCTTCGGCGCAGAAACATTATCCGGTGATTTTTTCCAATCCTGAAAATGCAACGCCCCATGCCATCGTGTCAGTGTTAAAAGATGAAAATATGTTTGTCGACAAAACAGGTAATTGGGTGGATATGCATTACATCCCTTCTTACGTGCGCAGACACCCCTTCGCTATTGCCAGCGGTGACAACGATCAACTGGCGGTCGTTATCGATCGATCTTCGGTGACGATTTCAGAAAAACCTGATCATCCTTTTTTTAATGAAGGTGCACTTACGGAACAAACCCAACTAATGGTCGACTTTTGTGGGCAATTCGAAGCAGAGCGCCGGCGCACCATTGAGTTTTGTAAGAGGCTTAAGGAGCTTGAATTGTTAAAACTGCAGGAAGTCAATGTGGGCCAAGGCGACTCTGAAAAACAACTCGCGTCATATTATGCAGTGGATGTGAAGAAGCTCGAAGCCCTTGAACCGGATACGCTCACAGAACTGCACAAGAATGGCTATCTGTCATTTATTTTTGCCCATCTCTTTTCTCTGGAAAACTGGCCGCGCTTGCTGGATAGGCGCCAACTAATGCTTACCGCTAATCAGGCCTAGTCACGACATCGAAGGCAATGGTCATTCTTGGCTCATCGCCTTGAATGGGCACGGTGCCATGCCACATGTAGGAAGGAAATAGCACCAGAGTCCCTGCTTTGGGTTTAATGAATTTCTCTGCAGTCACTCCTGGCACAGGAAAACGAGGTTCTCCAAACTTAATCCATCCTGCCTTATTTTCGCCCGATTCAATTTCCGGTGGCGTTGCAACGTAATAGGCGGAACTCAACCATCCTTCGGGATGAACATGATTGACGTGATAGCCTTCCTGGTGCAAGAGCACCGACCAGCAGCCAATAATTTCATCACGGCCTTTATTGCGCGCCAGTAGAGGATGAGAAGAATCATTGCCTAATTTGTCTCGGTATTCTGCGATTGGTTTCTTCAAACAATCAAGAAACGCCTTTAGTACCGGATCAGGGTCGGTGAGCAGGCTGGTGTGGGTCTGAGTGCCATGTCGTAGACTCTGATCGAGTGGACGAGTATCGAACTGGTGACGCTGCTTTAATACTGTAATCAGATCGGCATTAAAGGCTTCCATGCTCAACCAACCGGTGGGCGGTTGTAGTTCGAACCGCTGTACAAAATCATCATAGTTATAATAATTCTCATAGAGAGAGTCACCGAGCATACGCGCCGCCGTTGCTTCCATGGCGACATACCATTGGTTTAATGGTGATCGTTGTCTAGCTTCCTGAATGATCGGCAGCGCCTCTTGCGCTCTACCCAGTGCCATCATCGCATCGATCACTAAATCTGCACTGCGTATAACATTCCCTTCCAGCTCTGCTGCTTTCTGCGCACTCGTCAATGCTTCTTCGTACTTTCCAGCCAGTTGCCGCACGGCAGCCAGGGCACAATAAAGATCGGGGACAGCGGGGTTGATTGTCAATGCATCAAGCAATACCTTCTCTGCCGTTTCATACAGATCGGCTCCTTGTAATATGCGTGCGTATCGAATTTGTAATTCAATATTGGAAGGTAGCTGCTTCGCTGCATCGGCAAACTCCTGAGCGAAGTCGTCTTCGCCGCGCATATAACGAATTTTCGCCAGTAACTCCAACGCTTCGATGTTTTGCGGGAAACTAGTCACGAGTTTGCTCAGTACAAGGCTGGCATCTTCAAACTGATTAAGCCCTACCAGAGCGCTGGCACGGTTAAAGTCGATTTCCGGCCCGGTGACGCCATGAGTCATGGCCAGTTCCAACTGGCTTAATGCGTCTTCGGGTCGATTTATTTGAATTAATAGCGCCCCCAGATTGTGCCTGGCCACACCATAAGCTGGTTTGAGCGCGATGGCCTTCAGGTACGCTTCTTCGGCTTCTGCATAGTGCTCTCTACCACGTTGGCTTACACCCAGGTTTACCCAAGCCTCTGCATCGGCTCTATTTTTATCCAGCAGAGCAAGTGCTTGCTGTTCTGCCGCGTCATACTCTCCCATCTCACAAAGTAACCTGGCCAGCCCGAGTCGAGCTGGTCTGAATGAACTGTCGTGGTGCAAGGCTTTTTGGTATTGCCGCTCGGCCTGCTCAAGGTTGCCCATGCTTTTATACAGATTGCCGAGGTTTGCCTGAATGTCGGCGCGGCCCGGCTGCAGGTTAAGACAATTCTGAAACAACGCTTCCGCCTCACTGGACAGACCCTGTTTCTTCTTTATAAGAGCAAGCAAATGCTGTGCATCGACAGCCTGGGGGACCTCAATAAGTAACTTTTGACAAATAACCTCGGCACCATCTAAGTCATCCTGGGCAAATAGATTTGCCGCCTGTTGCAGTGCCGCTAATGAATTTCGATCCATGGGGAAACCTGTGCTCCAGATTCGACGGGATTATCTAAAGCGAAACCACCCGGTAATCGCGAATCTCGCCCTGCGTGCAAACGGGCTTACCAGGCTTACTGCGTGTCGAGTTCCTACCGCAAATAGCGACAGGGAATTCAATTTAGGAACAAACACATCCGTGACATTTTTCTTATCATCATAGAACATGAGGTTGCCTCCCCAATCAGGATGCCAGTCGGAGGTCAGGTTAAACACATACGCTGCGAGTCGGTTCTTTCCTGCGACCAGATCATTATGGGACTTGAGGAAATGGCCTGGATCGTAACGCGTAGCCTGGGCATCGGCGAATTCAATATTTCGCAATCCGCTAATCTGACGAATCGTAGTCAATACGGTATTTGAATTGAGAAAATCCAGGAATTCTTTTAATAACTCTGAGCAATTGCCTGATTGGGCCAGGTCGAATACAGGATAGTTCTTGTACATGTAACCGAATTCTTGCTGGGCACAACTATAGATAGAATTAGTAATTTCGGATTGTTCTTCTGACTCCAACTCGGCAAAGCCATTTGCCGATAGATCATAGTGCTTTTGTTGATTTCGGAATACCAGATTCCAATCTGGCATTGCAAGAAGATGCTTTACTAAATTTTCTGCGCAGCCTGTATCCAAAATATCCGGAATCAGTACCTTGCTATTTTTTCTAAACGTTTTTGCAGCAGCTTTCTGATTTACAGCACTGGACAGAGAAAATGTTTGCGTAGCGATACCCAGTTCCTCTCATCAATTTTCAAATCGAAGCATAGTAAAACGAACTATCCAAGTCCACTCTGAATGTGCAAGCACTCACATGTATTCACTCCAGCTATCGGCTCTGCAACAGCCTGATCGAGCTTAGTCTGTACTCGATATTGGCAATGCTCTCTCTTGGCAGTTCTACTCAGGATTGATATAAAGCAGGCAGCGCTTTCAATCTCGACGATTCGGATACATTACTTCAGATCCTTACTGGTTGCTCTAACCCTTTCTGTGTTGCTGCCTGGCTGCACAAACCAGCAGCTATTCAATGCGATTCGAGAGAACAACCAGCAGCGCTGTGAAGAGATCCCAATCCCTCAACAGGCGGCTTGTAAGGCGCAATACAAGACAGACTATGAAGATTATCGTCAGGATTACGAAGCAATAGAGTATAAAGAGCGGTATTTTCCAGCGCTATTGGTAGCCCTGAGCCTGCAGATTGAATAGCGTGGCGTACTGGCCATCGGCCTGCAGGAGTTCCTGGTGACTCCCTTCCTCGAGAATCTCGGCCTTTTCCAACACGATGATGTGGTCGGCCATTCTCACCGTAGAGAAGCGGTGAGAGATAATGATGGAGATCTTGTTCGCCGTAAGGTCTCGGAAATGCGCAAATATTTCTGCCTCGGCCCGGGCATCGATAGAGGCGGTCGGTTCATCGAGAATCAGTACATCGGCCTTGCTGCGCATGAATGCCCGCGAGAGTGCAATTTTTTGCCACTGACCCCCGGACAATTCCTTGCCATCTTTAAACCAGGTTCCCAACTGGGTGTTGTAGGCCTTCGGCAGATCTTTCACGAACGTATCGGCCATGCCCTTCTTCGCGGCCTCTTCTATCAGGGTATCTTCTTGAATGTCCTCGACATCACCAATGCCGATATTCTCCCCGACAATTAACTGGTAGCGGGCAAAGTCCTGAAAGATGACGCCGATCTTCTGACGTAGAGTTTCGATATCCCACTCTTTAAGATCCATTCCTTCCAGCAAAATCCGCCCTTCGGTGGGTGTATATAATCGAGTCAGCAATTTAATCAGGGTAGTCTTTCCGCTGCCGTTCTCACCGACAATCGCCATGCTCTCGCCAGGTGAGATGTGCAAACAGACATTGTGAAGCGCAGGGGATTGGCTGCCCGGGTAGTAAAAACTGACATTCTCGAAGCGAATACCGTCGGCAGGATCAGGCCCGACTCGCTCTACACCGGTCTGCTCTGGAATCTTGTGCTCCAGGTATTCGGTGAGGTTGGACAGATATAGATTGTCCTCATACATGCCATTCACGGATGTGAGACTACTGGTCACGGCATTCTGACCCAGGCGGAACTGGGCGATATACATGGTCATTTGCCCAATCGTGATGCCGCCAGCGATGGCGGCAAAGCCTACCCAGCCATAGGCGAAGTAGAATGCCGCACTGGCGAGCAAACCCAGTATGTAGCCCCAGAATCCCCGCCGAATAACCAGGCTTCTGTCTTCTTTATAGATGTTCTTGAAGATATCGACATAACGCTGCAGGAACAGCTTGCCGAGTTGCAGCAGTTTCACCTCTTTCACACCATCTTCGCGAGTAAGCACCATCTCCAGGTAGATCTGCATCCGTCGCTCAGCCGAACGCCGCCGATGAATGCGAAAAGCTTCGCCTGAAAACTTGGCCTCGGCGACAAAAGCAGGAATACCAGCGAGCCCCAGTAGCAGGACAGCATAGGGTGAAAATTGAAAAAGCCATATACCGATAGTTAGTAGAGCAATTATGTCGCGAAACAGATCAAATGTTTTTATAACAAGACTCAGAGGCCTGCTCGACGCCTCGCGTCGTGCGCGCACCAATTTATCGTAGTATTCGCTGTCTTCGAAATGAGCCAGCTCCAGAGTCAGGGCTTTTTCCAGGATCATGACATTGATCTTGTTACCAAGCAGCACGCGTAGTATTGACTGGCACACCGCATTAATTCGCTGTGCGCCCGTCATCAACACCACCAGGCCAGCTTCAACCAGCACATAGAACAACACATCCGCGCGAGCCTGCTCGGCCACCGCGCCGGTCTGTTGAAGAGCCGTGGAAACGGCATCGACAAACAAGCCGCCGATCGAGGCAATCGCCGCCGGCAACACACCCGCTACCAGGGTAGTCAGCGCCATCGTTACGGTAAGAGCAGCACTGGTGCTCCAGACAATCTCGAGTGCGACGCGGCTGTATTGAAATACCGAGACGAACTTGCGGATCGAAGTTGGGGTATCGTTATCGTCCAATCTATTCTCGATACGGTGTTAGAAAATTAACAGGGTTAGAGTTATTCGATTTCAATCGTAAAAAATGGGGGCCTGTTAAACAGCGCCCCCATTGATGTTATTTAGAACTCAAAGCAGTCAGAGTAATGTAATTTATGCGAGTGACGATGATTTCAGCTCATCGAAAATCAATTTATTCTGATCCCTTTGATTTCTGATTCTTTGATTTCCGCGTGTTAATGAAAATTCATTTCTACATCTTGACGAATTTCAATACAAACCGGTCAGTACTACGCCCCAGGCTGGGGTCGAATGGGCCCAGTGTGTGATCGTCGGCGGGATTGTCCAGAAGATCGCTGGTTCCCACCAGGGCGAAACCGGCGTCTACAATTGCTTTGACCGTGTCATCAAACGCAGCGCGATGCAGTGTCGCATTATCGGCACCGGGTGTCCCCTCATGGTCAATAACAGCAAGAATACCACCTGACTTCAGCGCCGTTCTAACCTGTCCGAGTAAGCCCTGGGCTGTCGCTGGATTTGCGTTATAGACATCATGGAAATTCAGCGCCGTCATGACGAAGTCAACCGACCCTGCCGGCACATCAGAAACAGGTCCGAGCAGGTGTTCAACATTCGAAAGGCGGCCTAACTTGTCATTGATAACATCCATGCTGCGATCTACAAATGGTCCGGGGTTGTTCTGCATGTACACCTTGCCACTATCCCCCACTGCGTAGGAGAGTACTTCTGTATACCAGCCACCGATTGCGATTAGATCGATTGCAGTCATACCTTCTTCCAGACCCATGAAGGCGAGCACTTCCGGGGCTCGTCGGGAGGCATCTCGCTCTTTGTCGGCTGCCGGTCGGGCCGGATTCGCCATCGCACGCTCCAGCGCGGCCGTATTCAGCTGAGCTGTGGCGGTATTGCAGAGGAAAAAAACTGCGAGTAAAGATAGCACTGATTTCATAGTCATAAGCCTTTTTGCTTTATCTGAATATTCTGTTGATACTTCTTCGTGGTGCCTGAAAGTAAATAAGTGATTAGCTATTTTGAATTTAGAGACACAACTGCACCTTGCCTGGATCGACAGGGCCCTGCAGAATAAACCAAGCATGGCATTGAGTATAGAGAAATTGGAACCGTGCGGTATAGCGCAGGGGTAAAGGAAGGAAACGCGTACGAAACTAATGCAAGCGACTGGCTGCTTTCAGTTCTTTTTCGAAGAAGGCTTTCACCTGGAGTAATTGGCTGAGGTCCCCTTGGCTCTCCATCAGGGGTAGATGCTGCTCAATATCATTAAGGATGTTGGTAATGCTTCCAGTATCCAGAGAACTGAGATCCAGATCGAAGGGGAATTTCGATTCCTTTGCCATGGTCAAATACCGCTCCTTACTGCTCTGTAACCCCTGTTTCGGGGGGTCAAAGTTTGCACAAGCATAGTATCGACTGACATTAAGAAATCTTAATAAGCAATTCTAAAATAAGGAATTTTTTAATTTTTCCGTACTATAAAATGATATCAACAGCGTTAACTTTACGCGGTTAACATCGCGTATTACACTTACCCCCGAAATCGGCGGATTTTGTCAGTGAACCAAGCAACGCAAAATTACGCTCTGCGAGCAGAACAGGCAGGTTCTGCTTCTATCCAGGAGTTTTAGGATGAAGACTCTAGTTAATGCCTGGGCGAACTTTGTCATCGCCAGACGAGCCATTATTATCGGCATTGCTGTTCTGCTGCTCCCAGTCATCCTGTTAACAGGTGGCACAATACCTTTCGATAACAGCACCGAGCGCTATTTCATCGCCGGTGACCCTACCCTGCTGGAATATGATCGCCTGCTAGAGTTATTCGGCGACAACGAATATCTGATCGTAGGCATTGAAGCGTCCGCAGGCCAAGCGGATATCTTTAATGCGGAAGCGCTGGATGCACTGATCAGACTATCCAATTTTTTGGACTTCCACCCCAATGTTACCCAGCTGCGTTCTCTGGCGAACTACCAATACATTCATGCCGATGGCGACAATCTCAGCACCGATTATCTCATCGACGATGTCAGCGAGATTGCCAATGACCCGATCGCTATTGAGCGGATCAAGACCACCCTGCTTGATGAAGAATTGGCAATGGACACCCTTGTTTCGCGCGATTTTCGACATACACGAATTGCTGCTCGCGTGGAGTACCGGGCCGAGACTTCCGAGCATAAGGTGGCCCTGACCCAGGACCTGTATCGCTTTGTGGAGGAGGAGAATCTGCAATCGGCTGCCTACACTCTCCACCTTTCCGGCTATCCGCTGGTCAACGAGCGCTTCGAGACCCTGTCTGCCGAAGATACCAGTTTCCTGGTTCCGATCATGAGCGTAATCATGCTGGTAATTTTGTTTCTGAGTTTCCGCTCCGTTGTTGCAACCCTTTTCCCCTGGTTAGTCATTGGTCCCAGCTTACTGCTGCTGCAGGAGATTCAATATTATGTCGGCATTCCCCACACGACGATCGATAACTCCGCATTGTTGTCGACCCTGATCATCATCGGCATAGGCATTACTGTGCATGTGCTGTTGGAATTTTTCCATTTTGCCAACTCGGAGAAAAACAGCGTCGAAGCAGCCAGACAAACCATCCTGCATATCTGGGAACCGGCATTCTTCACAGCCATTACTACGTCTGCTGGATTTCTCGCGTTGTCGGTTATTCGAATCATGCCGATTCGTGAATTTGCCTTTCTCGGCGCCATGGGCTCTATTTTGCTGTTTCTGTTTTCACTAACAGTCTTGCCTGCCATGCTGAGCTATGTGACCAGAGTCCCGGCTAAAACCTTTACCGTTCTTAATTCAGGATTGGTTTCTCGGTTGACCCGAAGAGTTCCTGATTTCACATTAAAATTCAGAAATCATATTTTGTTAACAGGATTAGCATCAATTGCCTTTGTTGCCTGGTTTCTACCCAATGCGCGTGTCGATAATAACTACGTGACGCTCTTTAAGGAAAACAGCGAGATCAGGCAGGACATCGTCTATTTCGACGAAGTTTTTAAGGGCATGATGACACTGGACATTATTCTCGATGCTGGAGCATCTGATGGCATTAAAGAACCGATTTTTCTCGCCAAGCTGGAAGAGATTCAGTCCTGGCTTGCCAACCGAGAGAAACTCGGCAAGATTAATTCCCTGGTTGATTATCTTAAGGAGATTAATCAGGCACTCAACTCAGACGACCCCGCGTACTATCGGTTACCTGACAGCAAGGAAATGACCGCTCAGTTTCTTCTGTTATATGACAGCTCGGGTGCCAATGAAGACCTGTCAGATATCAAGGATTTCGATCAACGCTATGCTCGCCTGGTCGTTCCAGTGACCAATATGCCGGCCTCGGAGATGCAGCTGGAACTGAATGCGATTACCGCCTATTTACAGAGCGAGCATCAGGAGCTACAGCCACTGCTCACCGGCACGATGGTGCTTTACACAGTTCAGGATATCTACACCGCTGAAGGCATGGTGCAGTCTTTTCTGGTGGCCCTGGTGGTCATTACTCTGTTTTTCTGCATCCTGTTCAGATCAATTCGTTATGGTCTACTTTCAATAATTCCCAGCGTGATGCCAATTCTGCTGGCAGCGAGCATCGCCGGATTTCTGGGTATCTACCTGGATCAGAGTGCGGTTATCGTATTCGCAATGACCATGGGAATCGCGGTCGATGATGCGATTCATGTAATGAGCCGATACTTGCTGGCGAAACAGCAGGGCTCTACTACCAAACACGCCATTCAGCGCGCCATGAATGAATCGGGTCGTGCTGTTGTATTCAGTTCCATGGTATTAGTGTTCGGATTCAGTGTACTAACCTTTGCATCGTTCACTGCCGTAATTTATGTCGGTCTGTTTGGCTCTATAATCATGAGCTTGGCATTATTGGGAGACCTGATCTTCCTGCCAGCGATTCTGTATCTGGTGGACAAATCTGCAATGCCTGAGGATTCTTCCGCGGCGATTGAGGCCTGAATAATGATAACAGCCAGACCAACGCTTCAATTGTTACTACTTTGCGCCTTGTTGTTATTTGGCTCTCGTGGAGTTGCCGCTGAAATGACAGCCCGAGAAGTGATGGAGCGAGTAGACGCTCGCCACGATGGGGACTCGAGCATTTCCAGTTGGACCATGATTCTGATTGATCGCCGCGAGCGACAACGAACCCGAGATATGCGCTTCTATCAGAAGGACTTCAGTGAGGACACCAAGCGACTGTACCTGTTCGAATCTCCCGCTGATATACGCGGAACTGCGTTCCTCAACTTCGATTGGAATGACCTGGATCGGGACGACGATTCCTGGCTCTATCTACCGTCGTTGCAACGCGTAAAACGACTGTCCACCAGTGATACCTCCGATTCCTTTCTTGGCAGCGACTTCACTTATGCCGACGTCAATGGATTGCTGATTGAATGGTATGACTACAGTTTCGTTAACGATTCAGAAGTAGTCGACGGACAGGACTGCTGGGTCATAGAGGCCACAGCGAAACCCGAATTCAGGGAAGAAGCAGAGGACGCCACGGGCTATTCGCGCATACAGTTTTGGGTACGAAAAGATATTTTTATCTCAGTTCAAGCCCAGGCATGGGAGCTTCGAGGCAACCGAATCAAGTATTTTTCATCCTCTGAGATTGAGTTGATTGATGATATCTGGACGGTTCAACGCATGCAGGCCATTACTACGCGCAATGGGCGACAGGAACATGCCAGCGTGATGCAACTTAATAATGTCGAATACAATGTTGATGTGGATGATGATTTGTTCACCACGGATAATATGCAGCGAGGCCTGGACTAGGGTATTGACAAGCCATGAGCGAAACTCACGGGTCAAGTAGTAGCACCTCCCTGATCAAATTTCTGGGTCTGATTATTATCGGCCATCTGCCCCAGATGTCCCTGGCGCAGGATGATTTTTTTAACACCCTTAATGTGAATGTAGACAATCGTACTGACAGTCCCTACTCACTGATTGGTTGGGTTACAGAAAAGGTATCTCTTGGGTTAGATGATCCTGGCCCGCTGTTCAGCAGGCGGACGAGTGAGCTGAACAAGATTGAAACCAGTTTCTTCGCACAGTTTGATGCCAGGTTGAATGACAACACGGCGTTTCGTTTCAGCGGCAAGGCCTATCACGATGCGATCTATTCCGTCCAGGATGACACTGTTTTCGCCCGCGATGAGCTCAACGAATTTCGTAGCCGTTTTGAGGTAAAGGATTTTTACCTCGAGTACAAGGCGAACAACTCTACTTACTTCAAAGTCGGCAACCAAATCCTGGCCTGGGGGCTTGCTGAATATTTGCGAGTAACCGACCTGATCAATACCGAAGACCAGTACACATTTGGGCAGCAAGACCTCGAAGACCTACGCCTGCAGGTGCCTGCCGTGCTGGTCAATTTCACAATCGCCGACTGGTCTTTCGACAGCGTGGTCACGTTTAATGCCGGTCGAGACGATATGGCGCCTGCCGGTGATGAATTTGATCAGCTCATCGTTCTTCGCAACAGCGGCATGACCCTGCTGCGGGAGAGACCTGATAAACAGCAGGAAGTATTTTTGCGTGCCTCTACGCGACTGCCAAGCGGTGATTTTCAATTTGTCGCCGGTGAATTTAACGATAACGAGCTCAGCGTCGATGGAATTAGCGCGCTCAGATCGATTAGCCCTCGTGTTGCGTATACACAGAATCGCATGCGAGCAGCCGGAATGGCGGCGAACTGGGTAGAAGGCTCATGGTTGTTCTTCGGTGAGCTGGGCTTGCATGCCGATAAGGCAGTCCGCCCGAATAAAGATTCTTTCCTGCGGCAGGTAAATGGCTGGGACCAGAAGGATCAGCTACTCAGTGTACTCGGCCTCGAGTATAACGGTTTTCAAAACCTGTTATTGAGCTTCGAGTTGGACAACGCTTACACCAGCAAGCACGACGAATTCATGCTGGCTGATAGGAATCAGCTCGGCTATGGTGCTCGCCTGAACTGGACCGCATTGAATGAAAGACTACAGGTGCTTGGCGTCTGGAACGACCGGGGCGATAAACTCGGTCGTATCGCACGCCTTTCAGTCGACTACAGCTATTCGGATAACCTGGTGTTGGGCTTGTTGTGGGTAGACTACAGCGTAAAAGAGGAATCTATCTTCTATGATTTTAGAAACAACGATGTGCTGCAGTTGCAGCTCAGATACAACTTTCAAATATAAGGAGCCTCTGATCGCATATGGTCACTGTGGCTCCCTGGGACTAATGACGAGAATCAGGTGAACGATTATGTTAACTGAAGATCAGAAAGCCAATAACTCCTACCACCATGGCAACGTCAAGGAAGCACTCGTTGACGTCGCCATGCAATTGATAGAAGCAGACGAAGTGGAACTTATCTCTCTCAGGCGGCTATCGAAAGAAGTAGGAGTGACACCATCGGCGGTCTACAACCACTTCTCTGACAAGAATGCATTGATGCTCGCGATAAAGCTGCGCCTTTACGAGGATTTCAATCGCTTCTTCGATGGGCGCTCAAGCCAGACTGACAATCCCGAACAGGCTCTGTTAGAAATGTGCCTGGCTTACTATCACTTCTCACAAGAGCAACCCTCACGCTTTCACTTTCTCTTCTCTTCAACACTCCCCCTGGAATGGTCGACTCCTGAGATGGTGGAAATTTCCTGCCGCAGTATCGTAAAGACGCGACGACTGGTGTTAAAGATTTACGAGAAGTACCAGATTTCCTGCAATGAGGAAGCGATAGTAAATACGACCCTGTTAGTATGGTCCCAACTGCATGGCATCGTTACTCTGAAAAATTCCGGTTCAATCCAGGCAGCGGTCGCGTACCAGGACTGGCCCGAAAGCTGCGCGCTCGCCCATGATGAGGAAGTAGAACAGTTGATCCGCATCCATGTTGAAATGACAGTAAATGCCATTCTGAATTCACAGCGCAGCGGTAACCATCACTAAAGAAATCCATGCCAAGTGCGCTCGCGCAGTACTCTGTCATGATAGTCATATTGCTGACTCGCCTGCCTGGTAACTAATGACGGAATTTATGTGAAGGAATCAGACCTCTATCTTCCTTTGAAAGGCTTTCTGGAATCCCAGGGCTATGAGGTGAAGGGGGAAGTGCATGACTGCGACGTGGTTGCGATACGTAGTAATGAAGCACCCGTGGTAGTTGAGCTTAAACTCTCGCTCAACCTTGACCTGATCCTGCAAGCAGTGGAAAGGCAAGCACTGACACCGAACGTCTACATCGGTGTGCCAAGACAATGTCATTCACTGAAAAAACACAAGAAGCGCACTATCAAGTTACTCCGCATGCTGGGCCTGGGACTCGTGGTGATTCGCACCGGCCACCATTCGGTAAACGTAGAAGTGCTGCTCGACCCTGCCGAATACAGGCCTCGAAAATCCAGGCACCGAATGGAACGCCTGCTCGGCGAATTCAGGAAACGTGTCGGCGATCCAAATCTTGGCGGAGTTGCCAAGAGAATGGGCATCATGACGGCGTATCGTCAGCGTGCGCTGGCAATCGCGGATTTTCTTTATCAGCAGGGACCGACCAAGGCTTCCCAGATTGCCCTTGCTCTTGAGGAGCCGAAGGCCAGGAGCATCCTCTACAGAGATGTGTACGGCTGGTTTGAAAGAGAGTCACGGGGAATCTACAGGCTCTCACCCAGGGGCAAGGCGGAGATTCAGCGACGTTGAGGTAAGTAACGCCCGTAACAACAGCTTAATCCACGCAGTGAGTCGAAATCCTCGACCCTGTTGATATACACGGTCAGACAATAAAGCCCGAACTCACATACCTTGCTGGTATCCAAAAAAACAGGCCAGCAATACAGAGTAAGTTACTGCCAGTACCAGCCCGTTGGCCGTAGCATGTCAGAGAAATATATTTGGCCGGAAGATGTAAAGTTTAGCCAGGAAATAGACAGACTGGGAAACTTCGCGTTTCAAATTATCAATCTTTACTACCAGTGTGTTGTAAAAAGTTTCGAGGCAGAAAATCAGAAAGGTAAGGGCACGCCTGGTTCAATTAGAAAGATGAGCTCGAAGGAGAATGGTAGTATCGCTAGCAGGAGTAGAAGCCAGCCAATTCTTACTAGAGTCTTGAGATTCATATTGAAATCGAATGTCACCATGCATCTCCTTCGGCATACGACGCTTTTCTATCTGGTCGCGCTTCAATGCAAACCTGCTTGATAGAATATTCAGGCAACAATACTCTTCAGTTCACTTGTCGACTTGAGAATTGCCCGAGGATTTGACTCGAACAGCTCCTCATATCCCCCGAATCCCCAAAGAACGCCCATACCATCGAGATTGTTATCTCTTGCTGAAGTAATATCGATGGCCCTGTCCCCGATCATTACAGCGCTTTCATCAATTTTTCCATTTGCCAACAACGAGGAAAGCTGTTCGGTCTTTGGGATTCCTATGTCACCTCCACTAACAAATGCGAAGTAGTCTGATATCTCAAAAAGAGAGAGTATGCTGTTGGCGAAATCTTCCCGTTTTGAAGTACATACTCCAATTCTTACCTTGTTATTCTTGAAATATTCCAGCGCCTCGACTATTCCCGGATAAATTGTATTTTCAGAGAATCCCACTTCAAGATAGCGTTCTCTGTAGGTTGTAACCAGTTGCACTACTTCCTGGTCTTCCGCTTCAGGCAATATAGTAAGAAATCCCTCATCTAATGGAGGGCCAATTAACCTCAGCAACGATTGTGGATCCCTGGGTTCGTGCCCATGTTTCTCAAGGGCATAATTATAACAGCGAGTTATTCCCAGACTGGGATCGGATAATGTGCCATCCAGATCGAATATGAGACTGCTTATACTGGATTTCATCAGCACCCAGGTAATTCACACCAATATTCGTTGGAGCTTCCCACTGACTATTATTATTGAACACTTCGCCCAACTCGTCAGTTGTTTCGGGGTAAGTCCAACCCCATAGCTTTCCGCGCCAGGTGGTTTTTAATCATTGAAATATTGTCGACTCCGCTCATGCCGACATTTCTCAACCAGCGCACGGGAAGTGCTTGTTCGGCAAACAGGTGCTTGAATCCTTCCATCAACCACATCATGCCGAGGTTGTGACCGATGCGTTTCCTCTGGTAACGACCAAGTACTGTCGGGTCGGCCGGGCTGCGGCCCGCCTCAAGTCCACGGACCAGCTCTGCAGCCAAAGCAGCCGCATCCAATAGCCCGAGATTAACCCCCTGACCTGCTAGTGGATGTATTGTATGGGCGGCGTCGCCGATTAGTACAATGTTATCCTGCACATAATCGAGCGCGTGACGTTGTCTCAAAGGAAAGGAATAGCGCTTGTCAACCCATTCGATCGTGCCGAGCTTGTTCTCAATATTCGTTGCCAGCTCATGCCTGAACTGATCATCAGGCATCTCCAGCAATTGCTGTGCCCGATCCGGCACATCCGACCATACGATAGAACAATAGTCTTGGTCATCGTCTTCCCGCTTCGAAGCCAGGGGCAGAAATGCCAGGGGGCCGGTATCGATAAAGCGTTGCAAAGCCGTCTGTTTGTGCGGCAGTTCCGTGCGCACCGTAGTCACGAGTGCCAGGTGGTTGTAGTCCCATTCCCTGGTCTTGAAACCTGCCAGTTCCCTGATTCGAGAATTGGCGCCATCAGCGGCAATAACCAGGCCGGCGGCGAATTGTTGTCCCTCTTCGGTTTCCAGGATTGTGCTGGCATTGTTCACCGACAAATCCTTAATTGTCGCTGGTGCCATTAACTTGAGATTACTTACTTTCTCCAGCGCCGCATACAGAGCCGTGTTGATAATGGAATTCTCGACAATGGTGCCGAGTGATTGTTGATTAATCTCGGCCGCTGAAAAATGAATGCGCCCGGTTCCGTCAGCGTCCCATACTTCGATGTCCTGATAAGGACAGCAGCGCATCGCATTGATTGCTTCCCACGCGCCAATTTCAGAGAATATCTTTTGCGAAGCAGGTGTTAAGGCACTCACTCGCGCATCGAATTTGAGCGAATCCTGTGCAAAGGGAAGCTGTGTGGAGTCGTACTGCGTACGATCGATCAAAGCGATTCGAAGGTCGAGACTACCCAGCAGGCAAGCCATGCTTGCGCCCACCATGCCACCACCCACAATTACGATATCGAAGTCTGCTGCGTCAGTTTTCATCGGCGACTATTATAGGCGCAGTTTCTGCGATTCCCTAACGCGTGCTTGTCTCAGAGCAAGTCCGATTGCTAGACTGCTTTTGCTGCTGTTATTAACAGATACAGTGAAGAAAAGAGAAGCAACCCAGGACTGGGCGATTGGCACAACAGGAGAACGACATGGCGTTAACACTGAATGTAGAACAACTGGCTGACTACATCGGCAAAGAAGTAGGTGTCTCAGACTGGCTTTTGGTAGACCAGGAAAGAATCAACGGGTTTGCCGACGCCACCGGCGATCATCAATTCATTCATGTCGATCCGGAACGCGCTGCGCAGACTCCTTTTGGAACCACTATCGCACACGGATTTCTTACTATGTCGCTGATGGTGCCGATGGGTTACGAAGGAAGTACCAAATTGGAAAATAGCGTCATGGGAATCAATTACGGTTTTGACAAACTCCGATTTCTTAATCCAGTAAAAGTTAACAACAAGATACGTGGTCGCTTCGAATTGGTTAGCGCCGAGGAAAAGAAGCCCAAGCAGTGGCTACTCAAGCACAATGTCACCGTTGAAATTGAAGGTGAGGAAAAACCGGCGCTGATCGCCGAGTGGTTGGGCATGTCGATAATTGCCTAGTCAGCAGCTGATCTGTTAACGTAACGAGCAGTCCTTTCCAAACCAAGACACATAGCTAATAGATTGAGCTTGAGAGACAATAAACTTCGAAATACAGCATGAAAAAATCGTTGTTAACAATAATCGCATTGCTGACTGCCTGCGCCGGTGAACCTCCACAGAATATCGGCATTCAGAACGGTCGGCTGACACCTTGCCCGGAGTCTCCGAACTGTGTCTCCAGCTTTGCAGGCGATGAGACCCACCGGATCGAGCCAATCGCGGCAAACCTCAATCAGATCGAGCGAGTCTTGCTGAGTTTAGATGAGGCCAACATTGTCAATGCGCAAGATGCCTATATCTACGCTGAGTTCACCAGCCGCATCATGCGCTACGTTGACGATGTGGAATTCATGTATGACAGCGCTGCCGGAGTAACCCATGTGCGCTCGGCATCGCGCCTGGGCTATAGCGACATGGGAGCAAACCGCAACCGGATCGAGAACATCCGGGCGAACGTGCGTTAGCCCTATTCCTGGTTCGCTCCTACTTGGCTCCGAGCCCCATCGCCTGCTCGGCAAACTCATGTTTGATGGAGGGCATCAGGTCGATCGACAGTAATCCCAATTTTCTTGCCACTACCGAGACTTGTCGGTTGCTGGAGAACAGACGCGTCAATTGATCGGTAAACCTGATGGTTCTGCGCTGGTCAAAATCCTGGTTGTCGAGGTAATCCTGCAGCACCGCCATGTCGCCGAGTGGGCCCCCACGCTCATTGGCCAGCTGCAGTCGCTCGACTAATACCGCCGTATCACGAAGCGCCAGATTTAGCCCCTGCCCAGCCACAGGATGCAGGGTATGAGCCACATTGCCCAGCAACACCAGCCCCGGCCTAATTTGTTCCTTGGCCACAGAAAGCGTTAAGGGATAGCAGAACCTCTCCCCTGTATGTGTGATCCTGCCTAGCCGATTACCAAATCTTTCCATGAGTAGCTCCAGCAGCGCCCCTGGCTCCAGAGCCAGCAAGTCGGCACTCTGCCCGGCGCTAACTGTCCAGACCAGGGATCCCCGGTTCTCGGATTCGAAAGATCCCAGCGGTAACACGGCCAGTGGTCCAGTATCGGTAAAGCGCTCGAAGGCCACATTGTTATGCGGTTTCTCGAAGGCAATATTGGCAATCAGGGCGTGTTGTTGATAATCACTAATCGATTGTTCTATCCCCAGCTGACTGCAGATTGGTGACTTGCCTCCGTCGGCCAGAACCAGCAGTGAAGTGTCCACAGAGAAATTATTTCCCCCGCTTTCTATCTGTAGCTGCATTCCAGTGGCAAGAGGGCTCGCCTGATTAACCTTCGCCGGTGCTAACAGGTTTATCCGTGCAGATGCGGCCATGGCCTCATTCAATACTTCGCCTAACCATTGATTCTCCACCACATAACCCAGTGCTTCCACGTTATGCTCGCTATGCACCAGGTGGGTGGAGCCGAAGCGGCCTCTGTCTGAAACATGGATCTCTTTAATCGGTGTGACTCGGCCAGCCAGCTGCGACCACAAGCCCATCTGCTCGTAGATTCGATGTGAGCCGTGGGACAGGGCAGTAGAGCGGGCATCGAAGCTGGGTTGTTGAGATAGGTTGACAGATAGCGGCACTGCCTCAACTATTAATATCGACAGGCTGTTATTTTCCACTGCTTTGCACAGAGCACAGGCAAAACTGGCACCCACCATGCCCCCGCCCACTACAACCAGGTCATAGTGAGATTCTGGCGTTTCAATCAGCATGATCCGCGAGCCTCTGACTAATGTATGGATTCCGCCATGAACGATTCGATCTCCTGAACAGTTCTTGGAATTCCCACACTCAGTACCTTATGGCCGGTCTTGGTAACCAGCACATCATCTTCAATACGCACCCCAATGCCCCGCCACTTCTTCGCCACTTTTCTATTGTTCGGCGCAATATAGATTCCTGGCTCGATGGTGGTCACCATTCCGGCTTCCAGCAGCCGCCAGTGATCGTCAATCTTGTAGTCGCCTACATCGTGCACATCCATGCCCAGCCAGTGACCAACCCGGTGCATATAAAACTCCTTGTACGCCTCGCTCTTGATGAGTTGCGCCGGTCGACCTTTCAACAGGCCGAGTTTTACCAGTCCCTGGGTAATAACCTTCACCGAGGCATTGTGTGGCGCGTCCCAGGCCGCTCCCGGCTTGACTGCTTCGATGGCAGCATCCTGCGCCTTGAGAACAATCTCATAGATGGCTTGTTGTTCTGGAGAAAACTTTCCGCTCGCTGGAAAGGTTCGGGTAATATCGGATGCATAGTATTCAAACTCACAACCTGCATCGATAAGTACCAGATCTCCCTCTTTTATCTCGCAATTGTTGGAATCATAGTGCAATGTGCAAGCATTGTCGCCGGCACCGACGATTGATCCATAGGCAGGCGAACGACTGCCGTTTCGTGTAAAGGTGTAGAGTAACTCTGCTTCGAGCTCGAATTCTTTCAGGCCTGGTTTGCAGGCCGCCATCGCTCGCTTGTGTCCCTCGGCCGAGATTTTCGCGGCCTGTTCCATCAGCTTGATTTCAGCGGTACTCTTGACCAGTCGAAGTTCGTGCAACAGATGATCGAGCACGAGGAATTCATTCGGCGGATGGTCCCCCATCTTCGCCTTCTTGCGAATCACTTTCACCCAGTCCATGACTTTGCTGTCAAACTGGTCATCCTTGCCCATGGCGTAATAGACGCGGTCACACCCTCCTATCATCCCCGGCAGGATCTCGTCGATATCAGTGATCGGGAATGCATCATCAACGCCCAATTCATCACAAGCAGCTTCTGGCCCCAGAAGTTTGCCTTCCCAAAGCTCCTTTAGCTTGTCTTTTTCCTGGCAGAACAACACAACCTCACCTTGCTTACGGCCCGGAATCAACGCCAGCAAGGCGTTTTTCTCAGCAAATCCAGTGAGATAGTAGAAATCGCTGTTTTGTCGATACGGATATTCTGTATCACTGTTACGGGCACGCGCCGGTGCGGCTGCCAGTAGTGCAATACTGCTCGGCTCCATTTGCGCCATCAACTCCTTGCGACGCTTGTGCATTTCCTGAAAATTACTGCCCATAGTCCCCTCTAAAAAACTCAATCAAATCAAGCGACCAAGCATATAGCTGTCTTAAATTGGAACCAAGTCCCAATTTTTGTGATTCCATGATTGACCCATTTTCAACTCGGCTCTATAGTTATGGCACTGTTAATGTAAATCCTAAGCTTTTGCCAATAGTCCTTTGGGGCTATTAGTAAATAAACAAAACCTAAACTAATAAAAACACTACGAAAATGAGCGAAGAGCGATTCGATACCCTAAATGACAAAGTCGATGATTTGATTGACATTTGTGCTGAAATGAAGCGGGAAAATCAGCTACTTAAAGCCAGTGCTAATTCCTGGCAGTCCGAACGCAAGCAATTGATGGATAAGAATAAACAAGCAAAAACCAAGCTGGAATCGATTCTCGTTCGACTCAAGGCCATGGGCCAATCCTGAGCACACCCCAAGCGACCGCGGATAAGTAAACATGAACGAACAGAGCACCGCCGTACAAGTAAAAATCCTGGATAAAGAGTACCAGGTGAATTGTCCGCCTTCCGATCAGGAAGCGCTGATGAAGTCAGCCAAGTACCTCGATGAGAACATGCGCAAGATCAAGAGTCGCGGCAATATTCATGGCGGGGAGAAAATAGCCGTGATGGCAGCATTGAATATTACCCATGACATGCTGCGCAAGAACCGCATGATAAACGAGAGCCGACATATTACTGCGCAGCAGGTCAAGGTGATTGAAGACAAGATTGACCTGGCAATCGCTACCAACCGACAACTCGAAATCTGAAATCACCTAACAACATCTCTGTGACAAGTTCGGCAGGCTACCAGGCCTCCTGTAGGCCTGATTCCTACTCTCTCTTCGCTTTTCTCCTCTCTGTAGCCGATATATACTAGCTGGAGAGTTCCCTAGGACATTTGCCAATCAAAAGTGTTCTTGAGCCGATATCATGTTAACCGGAGGCAACTCGATAGATGTTGTTGTGCATGTCCGCTCGTCGGAAAGCCTTATACATCGCGGGAGCCACCACCTGAACCTTGGGTTCAGGGCAAATTTGATAGCGGTGTTCCGGGGGACTTGACTCTTACCTTGCGGTTTCTTTCGTATCTCAATTATGAACAAAGAAGAACGTCATGATCTCCGCGATTCGCTTCGGGAGACTCGAAGAGGGCTTACGGATGATCAACAAGTCAGCGCCGCTGAGAGCCTGCGCTCTCTGGTTGCTGAGCAGGATTTCTTTCATAAAGCCACACGGATTGCGTTTTACAATGGTGTGGATGGCGAGATCGATCCGAAACCCCTGATGGAGCAGGCGCTAAGCGAAGGCAAGGCTTGCTTCTTGCCAACCCTAACGGAAGATAATCCCGACCTGGTGTCCTTTGCTCCCTTTGACTCCGACACACCATTAAGCGCTAACCGCTGGGGCATTGGCGAGCCACCGCATGAAGATGCTACGGTTTCACCGACAGATTTTGACGTGGTTTTCGTACCCCTGGTGGGTTTCGATGCCCATTGTTTTCGACTGGGCATGGGCAAGGGATTCTATGATCGGACTTTCAGTTTCAAGATATTCAATCGCCGCAGCCGACCCATGCTTATTGGCCTCGCCCATGAATGTCAGTTGACGGATTCGTTTCCTACGGCAAGTTGGGATGTCCGGCTGGATGCGGTGATTACCTCTGAAAAAATATACCGCCCCGATACTGCATAGGGCGGAATACTGAGCTACTGCTACTACCTATCCCTGGTTAAGCTCTCCCTTTTCGTTATCTTTAGAACAGCTGCCTGCCTCTTCTCAGGCCCCTGCCTACATCAAGGCGCTTTGAGCGACGCTGCTGGCCAGTATACTCACAACGAATAGCGTGATCACCACCAATACCATGTCCGGCTTCTTGCGCATTGTGTTCTCCGTGCAGTCTCAACGTACAGCGACCTAATGTTCAAGGGGCTTAACGGCTCGTTTTTTCAAAGCTTTAGGTTTTTTCCCTAAAAAACAATACAGTATCGAAGTTAGTTAATGTGCACTTAATGTGGATTTGCTGTTGCTTTCCAAAAATTGCTCTCTATAATACTGTATAAACATACAGTAATTAGAAGATCAGTTTTTCGAAATGACCCTGACAAGAAGTCACACGAATCCTCCAGAGCTCACAGCTGACAAGGGCTACAGCCATTCCGGTGAGATTGAAGAACTATTGCACGACAACCCGAATTTATGGCGGGGTTGCGACATGGCCGGCCAGGGTTTTTATGGTCGCAGCACCGGCTTTCCCCGCCTGGACGATATCCTCCCCGGACGTGGCTGGCCTCAAAACGGATTAATCGAAATCATCACTCCCTGCTGGGGCATGGGGGAGTTGCAACTGTTGATTCCGCTCATGCGTTCAGTGGTTGAACAAGGTAAGTGGATCCTCTGGATCGCCCCACCCTACCTGCCCTATGCCCCGGCCCTGGTGCAGGCTGGCATCGACACTGACCAGATACTGGTAGTGAAACGAGACACTTCCTGCAAGGACGCACTGTGGAGCATGGAAAAGGCGCTGCAGACCAGTAACTGCGGCCTGGTGCTGGCCTGGCAGAACTGGTTGCCAGGCAAAGTCTTGCGGCGCTTACAACTGGCCGCAGAGACCGGCGACACCCTGGGAGTGTTCTTTAAACATCATGATAGTAAGTACTCACCATCCTTGATACGCCTGCAAATAAAGGATAGTGCATCGCAGGGCCGCACTTTTTCCGAGGCGGAAGTTACCGTCATCAAGGCCCGTGGCAACTTCCGCCCCCTGACGACCCAGGTCGATCTTTACCAACACACATAGCGTCTGGAACGACCCTGAAAGAGCCAGACAACACAGACCAACTCCCTCCACTGTCTTCAGCGCAGCTCGATACCGCGCAGATCATTAAATTGCCAAATCCTGCCAGGGCCAACCCGGCTACTACCGGGAAGGCCGGGCATCCCCAACAACCGCAAAGCGACGGCCTCTGGTATGCCCTCTACTTTCCACAGCTACAGGAGTTTTCGCAGGTGCAGCAGACCAAGCTTATGAATGAACTGGCGGGTGTCGTGCAGAGCGTCAGTTCCACGGTGAGTTTCCATCCGCTGGCCCTGATCTGTGAAATCCGCAGCAGCCTGAAATATTTCGGTGGCATCGAGGCCGTTCACAACAAGTTAAAACCCCTGCTCATTGCCGAGCTGCAAGCGCTGCAACTGCCCGATTATTTTCTTTATGCCGCCAGTCCCACCGTCACCGGCAGCCTGCTGCTGGCCAGATCCGGTCACAATGCCCTGGTCTATCGAAAAGACAATCTCCGCTCGGCGCTCGGCAAGCTGCCCACCGAAGTATTGTGGCTGGGCAAGGAGCCGAACCGGCGCCTGTATAACATGGGAGTGCGTTACCTGAGAGACATCTGGCGACTACCGCCAGAGGGGCTGCGCAAACGGTTTGGCAGTGACTTTGTTAAGCAGCTCAACAAGGCCCTCGGGGCGGCGCCGGAACCGACGCATAACTACATACCTCCACCGGCTTTTACGACTTGCTGTGAGCTTCCTTATGAACTGGAAAACCTGGACCGGTTACTACCGGTGGCTGATGAGATGTTGGCCCAACTCTGTGAATTCCTGCGTCGCCGCGACCTGAGCACCAGCCACCTGTTGTTCTCCCTGTTACACGAGAAGCGCGACAGTACCGAGATCGATATGGCCCTGCGTCAGGCCAGTCGTTCACGGGAACACCTGATGCTGCTACTGGAAACTCATTTCGGCAAGCTGACATTGCCGGCGCCGGTAATCGCGGTAAGGCTCGAGGTAAAAAGATTCGATGCCTTCATGAGTCACAGCGATTCCCTGTTGGCCGAAGACAAACCTACGGCCCGCCGCTCTCAACGCAACAACCTGGACCAGTTCATGGAACAGCTGCAGGCGAGGCTGGGCGATCACTACCTGAAATGCATCAGCAGCGTAGCAGAGCATTGTCCCGAGTATGCCTCTCAACAGCTGGACTATGGTGAGTCAATCAAGGCGGGCCGTCATGCCGAACCAAACAGCCTGGTGCGAAAAAATACAGAAGGCGGGAGAGGAGCAGCAATACGGGTGACATCGATCCCCCGCCCGCTCTGGCTATTGCAGGACCCACAACAGCTCGTTCTGAAAAATGGCAAGCTCTATCACCGCAAGCCTGTAGCTATTGTCAGTGGGCCGGAACGTATCGAGACGTTCTGGTGGTCTGGGACCGATGTGCGCCGCGATTATTATGTAGCACGGGAAGCCAATGGCAGTCGCTTATGGGTTTATCGCGAACGCAGCGGCGATAGGAACTGGTACCTGCATGGATATTTCGCCTGAGCCCGGCTGTAAATATTGTCTAATCGGGTAAATCCGATAACAATAGCGATAGCGGCAATAGAGTGAACGTTAATAGAAATAGCGAAAATAGTGAGAACAACATAAAGAGAATTACACTAGTAAAAACTGCTGAGAAGAGAGGGGAAAGACTATGGAAACAAATCCAGTAAGATGGTTCGAAATCTATGTACAGGATATGGACCGGGCGAAGACATTTTATGAAACCGTACTGGGGACCAACCTGGAAGCATTGCCTGGTCCCGACCTGGCGATGCTGGCATTCCCACAGAATCAAGAAGCACCAGGCACGACAGGTGCGCTGGTACAGGTGCCCGGAATGCCTTCGGGAGGTAATAGCACGCTGGTGTATTTCGCCTGCGAAGACTGCGCTGTAGAAGCAGGAAGAGTCAATGACGCTGGCGGCAATCTGGAGCGAGAGAAGATGTCCATCGGAGAATATGGCTTCGTCGCTCTGGCGAAGGATCCGGATGGTAATATGTTTGGGATGCATTCCATGTAATAGAAACTAGCAATAAAAACGCGCTAACTCTCTGGGAACTATCAACCAGGACTCCTTATGCGAGTAGCAGAGAGAAAGAAAGTATAAGGAACTAGTCTAAGGAGATATTATCATGAAAGGCATCACACCTTTTCTATGGTTTAACGACAATGCAGAGGAGGCGGTCGAGTACTATACCGGTATCTTTCCAAACTCTGAAATCACCCAGGTTACCCATTACCCTGAAGACATGCCGATGCCTGCAGGCACCGTGCTGGTGATCAGTTTCACACTAAATGGGGATAAGTTTTACGCTATTAACGGCGGCCCCGCCTTCACCTTCAGTGAGGGAATCTCGTTGTATATTCACTGTGATGATCAGAACGAAATCGACTATTACTGGAAAAAGCTGGGGGAGGGCGGTGCCGAGATGGCTTGTGGCTGGCTGAAAGACAAGTACGGAATTGCCTGGCAGATCGTACCGGCAAATTTCCAGGACATGATTGATAGCAGTGAGCCGGAGAAGGCCGCGCGTGTGCTGGCTGCCATGAACACCATGATCAAGTTTGATATGGCAGGGCTGGAAGCGGCGTTCAGTGGCGCAGACTGACTACATTGAGATTAGATAGCCAACAAATCAAATTATCTGATTAACATTCAGTAATCAGGGTATAACCTGGGTAGCCACCGCTCAACTGCATCATTAGGAAACCCGAGTCTTACGGCACCTTTAGGTGTATCTGAAATCAGGTATCCATTATCCAGTAACCTGGATAATACTTCTCGTGCCTGTCTTTCCTTGTAGTTTGTTAAATCCTGCGCATGGCTACGTCTGAATTCTCCAGAAATAAGTGCCTCTCTAAGTATCTGAAATGAACCCGGTAACAGTCTACCTACAGATATTTCTTCACTAATGTGAATTTTCATTTTATTGAGTAATTCTTCTCTATCGATCAGATTTCCCATAAATTCGACTTGGTCAATGCAGGCATTAAGGAAAAAACTGCAAAATCGAACTAAATTCTCATGGCTAAGATTTCCTCTGCCATCCAGGTCTCCTTTTCTCGGTGCATCTGCTGCCATTAGTGCAGATTTATAAGCCTCTACATTTCTTGCGAGCCCCCTTGATACAGACCACAAACTACAGCCTATTTCCGTGTGTAGTAGATAGGCGTGAGAATACAAACGGGCAACACGACCGTTACCATCCAAAAAGGGATGAATCCATACTAAGCGGTGATGTGAAGCTGCGATTGCGATAATTTGTTGAATCTGCGACAAGACGTCCGGATCATAAGCTTGTTCAAACCGATTCATGAACTTATCAACATTTTTCGCAAGCGGTGGGTGGTGCCTTCCGACTTTAACTTCAGAATTCCTTAATTCGCCTGGTAAGACCTCCAATTTCTTCCCGGTTTCTTTATTATCAAGCCATAGTAGTTCTGCTGGTAGCCGGGTACAAAATTCCTTATGTATCCTGGCTATAAACTCTGTTGATGAAACTTCCCCTTCAAGTTCCCTGTTATCAATTAGTTTTTGAACCTCTATATGTGCTTTGGCTTCTAGTTGAAGGTTTCTTTGTTCTGGATTATTGGAAAAATCATTTTTCAGGGCTTTGTCGATATCTCGTGGATGTGTGTCGTGGCCTTCAATTAAATTGCTGTAGTAGCAGTTCATAGACCGCACGAGATTTCCTATGCTCTTCTGGACCACTGGATTTAGGTAGGATGACAATGCACTTCCTTTCTTTACCAGTGTCATTGCTAAATCTTCTAGCTCCCTATTTCCTTGTGTTGGGAGCATAGGTTCCATCAATGCGATATCTTCGTGAGCCATATTTAGTTCCTATATGCCGGTATTAATGCCGGTTGTATTCCAAATATAATTATATATTTCAACTTGTTAAATAATATTAAGGTGAATTATAGCATATTTATGCCGGTTCTAATGCCGATCTAATTGCCGCTAATCAACCAATGCTGTCTGGCTTTAGGCTATAAGCGGTGACCGTTGCTATTTCATCACCTTGCCTGACCTCCCAGGCTTTGGCTTATGCGCTCCGTTGCAGGACTATCACAGTTAGAATCTACCAATCAGAAGCTACTAACAATTTTTGCTTTTCGATCATTATGGTCTTCGACAATAGTCAGGTAATCATTCGGTGCCCTAAGTAAAATTTCGCGACGACAGTTCCATAGACCCCAGCCAGTGGCTGAGGTCCACCAGCTCGCGGGCGATGAGATGGATCACGCCCTCGCTTTTCTGCACGTGGCCAACGACACCCAGCAACATCGCCTGGCGAACCACCGGACGGTATTTTTCGCCCAGCTTAGGCCATACCACAACGTTGATAAATCCGCTTTCATCTTCCAGAGTTAAAAATGTGACACCCGCTGCCGTCATAGGACGCTGCCTGCACGTGACCAGGCCGGTAACCTTGGCACTCGCCTCGTTATCAACAAGCGTAAGATCACTCGCGGTAGATACCTGATAATTACTCAGATGCTCACGGAACAGGGCCAGGGGATGACGGCGTAAGGTAAATCCTGTGGACGTATAATCGCCGACGATATTCTGGCCTTCGCTGGCCACCGGCAATAATACATCGACGCCGAAATCACAGTCGGCGGCGTTAAACCCCGAGAACAAATCACTATTGTGCTTAACTTCATGTTTGGCGTATTTCTCCTTGCAGGATGAGTCGGAGAAAAAATTCAATGTCGGAGTAATTTCCGAAGATGAACCTGCTGAATTTTTACTCCGACCCCTTATCTCAGGCTCGATTCCGCTGGCCTGCCAGAACGCCCGGTGGCGGTCACCACTCAGTCCGCGCAGGGCATCGGCGGCAGCCAGTGCCTCCAGATCTTTCTTGTTGATGCCGCTACGAAATACCAGGTCCTGTATGCTGACAAACTCTCCGGCCTGGCGCGCCTCGACAATGGCATTGGCAGCGATCTCGGACATTCCTTTAATCAGGCGCAAGCCAATACGCAGTTCGGGGTCCAGCGCTAGCTGGCTGTGCTCAGCCAGTTTTTTATAGTGCTTCGGAAACTCCAGGGAACAGTCGTAGAAACTGTTGTTCACCTCAACCGGTAACACCCGTACCCCATGACGCTCAGCATCCTGAATTAGTTGAGAGGGGGGATAAAACCCCATAGGCTGACTGTTAAGCAGGCCACAACAGAAAGCCACCGGGTGGTAACACTTGAGCCAGGACGATACATAGGCGATCAACGCGAAGCTGGCGGAATGGGATTCGGGAAAGCCATAGTCGCCAAAGCCCTTTATCTGCCTGAATAGTTTCTCGGCAAATTCCTTTTCATAGCCTCTTGCCAGCATCCCATTGACCAGCTTCCCCCTGTAGGGCTCCAGGCCACCCTCACGTTTCCAGGCGGCCATGGCCCGACGCAGCTGATCGGCTTCGCCACCACTGAAGCCTGCCGCCACCATGGCTAACTGCATTACCTGTTCCTGAAAAATGGGCACTCCCAAGGTTCGTTCCAAAGTGTCTTTAACTGCATCGCTGGGATAGGTGACTGTCTCCTTGCCACTGCGCCGGTTGAGATAGGGATGTACCATGTCTCCCTGGATAGGGCCAGGTCTCACAATTGCTATCTGAATTACCAGGTCATAGTAATTTCTCGGGCGCAGGCGTGGCAGCATACTCATCTGGGCGCGGGACTCTATCTGAAACACGCCTACAGTATCCGCCTCGCACATCATGTCGTAGACCCTGGGATCTTCGGCAGGGATCTTCTGCATGGTCAAAGGCTCAGTGCTGTAATTACTGATCAGGTCCAGGCATTTCTGTACTGCCGTCAACATGCCCAGGGCCAGCACATCGATCTTCAGGAGCCCCAGGGCTTCCAGGTCATTCTTCTCCCACTGGATCACGGTGCGATCTGCCATCGCCGCATTCTCGATTGGCACCAGGTGGGACAGTGGACCCTGGCTGATCACGAAACCGCCGACATGCTGAGACAGATGGCGGGGAAATCCGCTAAGCGCCTGGGCCAGAAATACCAGCTTCTGGATATTCGGGTCGGAGTAGTCCACGTTGGCATCACTGAGTTGCTCCTTTAGGTTAGATCCCCACCAGTAGATGGATTTAGCCAGGTGATCCAGTAGTTTCTCCTTAAGACCCAATGCCTTGCCTACATCCCGGATGGCACTGCGAGAGCGGTAAGTAATGACGGTCGCCGCAATCGCGGCGCGACCTCGACCGTACTTGTTGTAGATATACTGGATGACTTCTTCACGACGGGCGTTTTCGAAATCTACATCAATATCCGGGGGCTCATCGCGTTCCCTGGAAATGAATCGTTCGAACAACACTTCCACGCGCGCAGGATCCACCTCGGTAATACCCAGGCAATAGCACACGGCAGAGTTGGCTGCCGAACCACGCCCCTGGCAGAGGATGTGCCGGCTGCGGGCAAAGGCCACCATGTCATGCACAGTGAGAAAGTAATGCTCATACCCCAGCTCCTTAATCAGCGCCAGTTCATGTTCGATGATGTTGCGTACTTTAGGTGTCGCCCCTTCCGGCCAACGCTCGCGGACTCCCGCCTCGGTCAGTTCTCGCAACCAGCCATGGGGGGTGTAACCGGCCGGCACCAGCTCGCGGGGATACTCATAACGCAGTTCATCCAGGCTGAAGTTGCACAGATCAGCGATTTGAACTGTGGCTTCCATGAGCATCGATGGAAACAACTTGCTCAGCTGTTCCCGCGAGCGCAGATGACGCTGGCCATTGCTCTCGGCATCGAGACCCAGCTCACTGATCGGCCTGATCAACCGAATCGCCGTGAGGGTGTCCTGCAAGATGCGCCTGCCAGCGTCATGCATATAGACGCCACCGGCAGCGCAGAGAGGAATATCATATTGCCTGCCCAGCTTCTGCAGGCGTTGTAACTTCAGGCGGTCATCGCCTCTGAGCAGCAGTTCTGTTGCAATCCAGAGGCGGTTCGGAAACTGCCGGCCCAGCCACACTGCCTGGCAGGCAATCAACTCCGGCGACCACATCAGGTCCGGGTTCCACAACGCCAGGCAGTCGCCGGGCAGGTTGGCTTCCACCATTGGGCGGTCGATGCAATAAGTGCCTTTCTTGCTGTCTCTGCGGGCACAACTGATGAGGTGACTCAGCTCCCCATAACCCAGGCGGTTTCGCGCAAGCAGTATCAACCGGCAGCCTTCCTGCAGCACGAACTCACTGCCGATGATCAGCTTGATATCGCGTTCTTTGGCAGCCGTGTGTGCCCGTACCACTCCCGACAGGGAACATTCATCGGTAATGGCGATGGCGCGATAGCCGAGCTCATCTGCCCGTTCCACCAGTTCTTCGGGAAACGAGGCACCACGCAGAAAACTGAAATTGGAGATGCAGTGCAGCTCTGCATAAGAGGGCAGGGTGACTTCTTTATCAGGCGCAGACGCAGCAGTAGCAGCGCGCCCGGTTTCTGCGAGGGGCTTTTCGGCCATGATGACATTGGTCTAATGTACTGTACATATATACAGTATTTTTATAAGACCTGAATGTCAACTAATAAGGTGCCTGGCACCTATTCGGGTTATCGAGTTCCTTCTGCGGCCATGCGCTCCTCGGCACGAGCCCCGCGCACAATGTTTACCATACCGTAATTACCTTCGTGGCAGGCATATTCATAGAGTTGCCCGGCCACCTTGGTCATGGGCACGATAGCGGTAACCTTGTCGGTAAAAGTCGACGGGTCATCGATAGTCCATTCATAGTTAACCGTGTAAGGGTTGATGCGAGTAAAACGCTCGGTGAGAATCTTGTTCTTTGAAGTACCCATGCCCTCATAACTCTGGGTCATGCCGTTGAAGTTGCGAGTCTCCACCACCAGCGTGTTGTCATCCCAGTAACCCTGAGAATCGCCCGACCACAGGCCAATATTCTCATCCAGAAGCGGTCGTTCCCTGATGGCGACGATGCGTGCATCGTGAATCATCTCCATCAGGATCACGGCATGGTCCTGGTTCTGAAAGATCTGGATGTTGTTGTTATAAAGGCTTGGTGTAAATGGCGGCCCTGCGTTGAATCCAACGATGCAACGCTCGGAGAGTCCGCGATCTTCCGGGCCATCTTTACCAATACCACCGACCGGGAAGCGCACGGGGCGTTCGCCAGTAATATCCGGGCCGAGCCCGCCAGCAATCGGCCGAATGCCTTCCACCAGGGCAGGAAATCGGCCGTTGGTTGGATATACGATATGGGAAGTGCGAATCTGGTCGGTAATACCGGCGCTCTCTACCCAGAAGTCATTGTAGCCACCGGGATTCGATGCGCTTTCGATGCCCGGAACTGCCTGGTCGGATGCCTCATCGGCTGCTGCCAGTCTTGAGCGCAATTGCGCTATTTCGTCATCGGTCATAAATTGGCGATCACCGAAGCGTTGCGGCCGTTGCATCGGCACGTTAGATGAAAAATTCCAGACGCCCTGCAGGTCAGGATGACCCCATTCGGTACGTGGTGCCACATATAGTTCTTGAGCCAGCGAAGCCATGCCCAGCAACGAGCCAAGCGCCAATGCCAGGATTAAAAGAGTCTTCTTCATTAGATACCCCAGGAACAAATAAGCAGTACTCCCAACGGTAGTGACTTTTTAATTCAGAATCAACTGGCAAGAGAGCAAGGGGTCAAGAACATGGGGTCAGGTCTCCAATTGCACATATCTTCGCTTTGAACGATTTGAGACCTGAGCCCATCTTCTAGCGATTTTATGTGCAATTGGAGACCTGACCCCCGGACTTAGAAAGTTTTTCCTATTGTGAATACGATGGCTTCACTCTCAGTTGGGCTTCCGGAAGAGCTGACCTGGTCGGACAATTCATCGCTGCTGAAGATGCCGGCAATGCCGAAATCGATGTCAGAAATAGTCGTACCCCACCCGATCTCAATATAGTCACCGTCGAAATCATCACCGAAAGTACCATAGGTACCATACAGACCATTCTCGCCAGTGATGGTCAGCCCCAGGAAATCGTAGTCCGCATCAGCGCCGAATCCATCCCACTCGCCGACAGAATACTCGAGGCTGAACATGCCATAACCCAGATTCAGATTAACTTCCTCATAAGTGTCATCGAACTCACCGGTGTAGTAGTAACCAGTGAAGCCAACACTGGCAGTAAATCCAGATTCAGTCTCAATGCCGTAACCGAAGTAACCATCTACTTCAGCCCCATCACCCACATCGGCAGCCCAGGAGCCTGCATAGAAACCACCCTCGGTCCAATCAATACCAACACTTGCGGAAGAGTTCTTTTGCAGGATGCCACGATAGTAATATTCCGAAGCCCATCCAATGTTATAGGACACCTCTGCAGATGCGCTGGTGGCGATCAATCCGCTTGATGCCAATACTAGACCTGCAGCCAGGTGAGTTAATCTTTTCATGTCTTCCTCCAAAAATAGTGTGAGATGGCAAGCAGCGCTTGCCGCTGAAAGTGTTTACTTCCTACTCTCGACTTAGCAAAGAACGCGCCAACATGGGCAAATCCCCGTAATACCGGGTGCTCAGACGAATAGTGAGGTTTCGACAGCGGCAGGGCGCTGTAAATTGGTGCAATTAGGTTGGGGCAGACCAGTCGTGCACCATAAAGAGGCAGGAATTTGTAAAGCCAGGTAGGGGCGACCGCAGGCCGGACTACAGCCTGCTTTAAGTCTCGCTCGTTACTGACGTGTCGCTTGACTGCTTTGGACTGTAGTGGGCACTTGGATTGGCCCGGTTGACCACCATTCGACTATGCAAATTAGTCACGATAGTGCTTCCCCACTTCTCAAATAGAAAGGGCAGAAAAGCGTGTAACAGGCAGACAACGGCGGCAAAAAAAAGTGCCACTGCAAACGCCAGCGCATGTTGCATATGCTGAAAATAGCTTTCATCAACGCTTTGCAGGTGGCTCACCAGTCTTCCCATATCTATTCCTTTTCCATAATCTGAAAATCAGCACGCATCTACCTTGAGGAACTTTGCGCTGATTCGAATGCGTGAAAGCATAGCAGGCTTGCCCTGGGAGATTTTTGCGAATATTCTAGGGTCTTTCCCTATTTATAGTTATATATACCCTTAATCTGACAATATATAGATTTGTATTCTATGGATAAGATTGATCGCAATATTCTTGCACTACTGCAAAATAACTCAGAAATGCCTACATCCGAGATTGCCCAGGCTGTTGGCCTTTCGACGACTCCCTGCTGGCGACGCATTCAGAAACTCGAAGCTGAGGGTGTTATTGCCAAGCGGGTCGTTCTGTTAAATCGGGACAAGCTCAATCTCGGTGTCGACGTGTTCATTTCAGTAAAAACCAATCAACACAATTGGGACTGGCTGGCCAATTTTTCGGAAGCGGTTGCCCGCTTCCCGGAAGTAGTCGAGTTCTATCGCATGGCTGGGGAGGCGGACTACCTGTTAAGAGTCGTGGTTCCTGATATTCCGGCATTTGATAAGTTCTATAAAAAGTTAGTGCAGTCCGCCGATCTGGCAGACGTGTCATCGAGTTTCGCCATGGAGCAGATCAAGTACACTACTTCCTTGCCGCTGGATTATATCGTCTCTTGATAGCTACTAGTTTTTCGCAACCCCAACACAAACAGTCCATCTTGAACACACTAGTGTTATTGGCCCTGACCGCGTTACTATCGCTTGCTCTTCTAAAATCCCTACCCTCAGGAAAACCGAACAAGAAAGCGTGGAGAACCCTATGAGAAATTCAGATTACGGTAATCGGCTCGGCTACTTCGTCACTATTCTGACCAGCCTGGTCCTGCTTGCTTCGAGTGCCCAGGCCGACAACACCTGGCCCGATGAGGAAGTCGGCGCTACCGCAGCCGGATTCACCGAAGAAGGCATCGCAGCGCTCGACGCTGCCATGGAGAAGATCGTCGCTGACCAGGATGTCGCTGGCATGATATGGATGCTGGCCAAAGACGGCAAAATTGCCACCTTGAAAACTTCTGGCCTGGCCAGGGTCGATGATCAGGCCCCGATGACCAAGGATTCCCTGTTTCGAATCTATTCCATGACCAAGCCGGTAACTGGAGTGGCTTTGATGATGCTGCACGAAGAAGGGCTGTGGAAATTCGACGATCCCATTAGCAAGTACGTCCCTGAATTCACCAATTTGAAAGTAATGACCAGTTACGATGCCGACGGCAATATGGAACTGGTGGCACTGGACCGCGAGCCCACGATGCGGGAGTTATTGAATCACTCGGCGGGGTTTGGCTATGGCCTGGGCGGTGACGACCCGGTTAACAATGCGTTTCGCGATCAGGGCGTATTGGCCTCTGAAGATCTCGATGAACTGATAGACAAGGTCGCGGGTATTCCCTTGTTGTTTCAACCCGGGGAAGCCTGGTCCTACTCCGTGGCGGTAGACATCCAGGGATACATCGTGCAGCAAATCTCCGGGCTCAGGTTTGGCGATTTTCTCGAGCAGCGGATTTTTCAACCTCTCGCTATGAGTGACACGCGTTTCTATGTGGCCGCACAGGATCGAGATCGATTCGCCGAAGTACACAACTGGGATGCCGAACGTAATCGCCTGGTGCAGCGTCCACATCGGACTGACCGGCCCAGCTATCTGAATCCGCAGCGGATGGAATCCGGTGGTGGTGGCCTGGTTTCCTCGACCCATGACTATGCGCGGTTTCTGCAGATGTTGGTAAACGAAGGTGCACTGGATGACGCACGCATTCTGACTCCGGAATCGGTTCGCATCATGCGCACCAATAGCCTGCGTGATGAATTGAACGTGGGCGGAAATGCCGAGCGGCGTGGACAGGAGGGAGTTGGCTTCGGTGTGGATTTCGCCGTTATCTCCGATCCCGATGCAGCCAATTCACCGCAGGGAGCGGGTACTTACTATTGGAGCGGGGCTGCCGGAACCTGGTTCTGGATCGATCCTACCCAGGACATGTTCTGGCTCGGTATGATTCAGGCCCAGGGTGAGCAGCGTCCCGGTGCTGCAAATATGCGCCGCGTGGCTAACGACATAATCTACAACAGCCTGGCGCAATAAACTTTTTCAGGTAAGGCTGGTAGGCAGTTTAACTGTGCTACCAGCTTTAAAATTTCAACTTGATTGTTCATAACGCATTAGTGCCCGCGAGGAGGTGCCCGTGGTAGTCGTTATTTTTAGATCTCGAATTAAAGAAGCATGTAGTGACGAGTATTACGCCAAAGCCGCGGAAATGGGGAGAATAGCGGAATCAATGCCAGGCTTTATTTCCTATAAAGCCTACTCAGCGCAAGACGGCGAAAGAGTCTCTATTCATGAGTGGGATACCGCGGAACATTTACGGGCGTGGCGAGATCATCCGCGACACTCTGAGGTGCAGGCATACGGCCGTGAACATTTTTATCGGGATTACACGTCATACGTTTGCGACAACCCACGAGAATCACGCTTTGTCGATCCAACAGAGAAAGAATCAACGGAAGACGTCAAATAGGTACCGGAATTTCGAGTTGTTGAGGTACTGCATAGCCTCGCTGCACGGCTGGTCGTTCGGCAATTCTTACATACCAGTCTCTCAGTCGAGGATAGTCATTAAGGTTCATTAGTTGCCATTCGAAACGAGAAATCCAGGGCCAGGTGGCGATATCCACAATTGAATAATCGTCAACTATGTATTCTCGATCCTTAAGTCGCACCTCCAGCACCTGGTAAAGTCTGGCATTTTCCTTACTGTAGCGTTCTTCGGCGTAGGGCGCCTTTCCCGGATTGAAGCGAACAAAGTGATGAGTTTGTCCCAGCATTGGACCGATGTGCCCCATTTGAAACATCAACCATTCCATTTCTCTCCAGAATTTCTCGCCAATGGGACTCATTAATTTGCCGGTCTTGTTTGCCAGATACATAAGAATGGCACCTGACTCCATAAGGCTGATTCCCGTATCATGATCGACGATAGCCGGTATCTTGTTGTTGGGGCTGAACGCAACAAATTCCTCAGCGTGCTGCTCGCCTTTGGTAATGTCGATTGGGAATACCCGGTAGGGCAATTCCAGCTCTTCCAGCATAATAGACACTTTCCGACCATTGGGAGTCGCCCAGGTATAGAGATCAATTCCGTTACCATTTTCCTGTTTTGTCACTTTTGTTCCTCGTAGAATTCAAATCAGATATTTTTACCGCAGGGTTTCTCAATATGTCTATTACGTCATGCTGAAAGTTTACGAACTTATCACTGTGCCTGGTCATTCCATGCATGGGGACTGGACGATTCCAGGTCGGGAGTATAGCTATATTTCCCTGGTTGATCTTGTACCTGCATTATTGCCAGGCAGGAAACCGGAATCGATAGAGTTTGATGAAATTTGTGCAAAACCAGGCGATATGTATGGCTCCGATAGTTTTGCGGGCCAGCGCTTCGAAGACGCCGATACCCGTTATCCTGGTTTCCTGGTCAGAGACATGCCCAATCCCTGCAATCTGCCCTTTCGGATGATCGACGGCAGGCGCAGGCTAGAGAAGCTGCGTCGTCAAGGCGCCATCGCTGCCCGGTTCTTTGTCTTTGAATTCGACGAAATTCAGCCTTTTATCTTCGACTTCGAGTTGCTTTCCCAGCCCTGAGAATTGCTCATCGCCTGATTTGTCGGTATCCTGAAACGCTCTCCATCTTGGAGTCTTCAGGGCATGCACCGTTTCCTCCCGACCGCCGCTGTTTTCCTAGTTTGCCTGATACCGGCCGCAGGGCAGGAAGCTGTTAACTCCGCAGAAGAGCAATGGCTGAACAATTTCCAGTATGTCTTCGCCGAGCAATTGCTTAACACGGGCGTGCTCGCCATGGAGCAGGGTGAGTTTCAGCTCGCCGAACAGAATTTTTCCGAGGCTATCCAGGTTATCAAAGTCAACAATGGCCTGGATTCTAAATTTCAAATTCCAGCATTAGGCAAAATGATTGAAGCGCTACTTGCTCAACGCAGATGGGAAGCCGTCGATCAGCAACTCGGCTATTTTGACTGGCTTAATCTGCACAACTATTACAAGAATATTTACGACTATCTCGAAGGTAGCAAAGAATTAAGCCGACTCTTTTTGCAGGCATCGGCGGACTATACCAATCCACAGAGTGCTCGCTATCTAATTGCTGCCAAAAACCTGAACTGGCAGGTAGTGAGTGCTATTGAGACGACACTCGGAACAGACCATCAACTGCTCGTTCCGTGGCTTTACGAAATTGTCCTGATCCATTCCTATCAGAGCAGTCTGATAAAACGTCGCGGCATGACCAGTTACGAATTCAAGTCTGAGTCTGAGTCTGATGTGATTGTTTCGGGTTGGTCAATAGGAAGAAACGAGTCGCTGCAACTCAGTTACTCGATTGGAAATGAATTGTTGGAGCGCATTCGCTCGCTCTACGCTGCCAGAGAAGATACTTCGGCAGCGACCGATGCCATAATGCAAGTCTATCTCGGCGACTGGGAACTGCTGTTTAACAATAACCGCTCAGCGTTAGATCACTACCGAAGTGCCCGTCAGGCTCTTGCCGAAGCGAATCTGAATGCAGATGAAATTCAACAGTTTTTTAGCAAGCCAACAATCCTGCCACAAAGAGAATTGAACACTGAATGGCCAGTAACCAATGCACTATCGGTAGAAGATCCTCTGCGGTTTGCTGCCTGGTCGACTAACTATCCAGCCTTGACGGTGCCGTCTGCTTTTGACAGTTCTGAACCATCACGCTTCAGCGTCCTGGCTACATTCAACCTGCGGCCACTGGAGAGGTCGAATGCAGAAAGGGTAAAACTGATTGCAGATGGAAGTTTTGGCGTACATCAATTGCAGATTCAGAACGCTGTCCCAGACAGTGGATTTGTAAGAGACCTGGCTGCGCGAAGTATACGCCAGTTGAAAATTCGCCCGCGACTGGAATCCGGATCGTTTGTACCGTCTGTGGGCATACAGCTGGAGTACATCTTTTCGCCGGAAGAGCAGGCTCTCATAATAGGTAACAACTGATTTACGAATATGTCGAAATTTAGCAACCAGTTGATTATTCCCTTGCTTGCCTTGTTGGTGGCCTGTGTCATTCCGCCCGATGAAAACACCGAAGAAATGGTGCGCCTCCCCACGGATGCGGAAGTTGAACAGTACAATGCTTCAGTGGCTCCTGAGGAGAGAATTGTGTGCCGCCGCGAGATCCCTGTGGGTACTAACATACCGCGGCGCTTGTGCCGAATGGTAAGAGATGTCGAGGAAACCAGTACATTTCATCGTGATCAATTACGCCGGGTACTGCGTTAAGTGGCACTCGATCTGCGGTTGGACCGAAGGATATATTTTCCTAACAGTCCCGAATAAAATCGTAGTCGATCGGTTTCGCCAGATCGATGCTATAGTGTTCTGATTGCATCGGATATTTCAGTCCAGTCGCACAATTGAACAACATCGTGCGTTCATTCGATTTGATGCGGCCACTTTTCAATTCCTGTTTTAATGCGGCCAGTGTGGCGGCCCCCTCCGGGCACAACAGAATTCCTTCTTTAAGCGCGCACTCACGATGCGCCTGGTTGATTGCCTCGTCACTCACAGCCACGGCGAATCCATCACTCTCTCTGACCGCATCAAGGATCAGGAAATCTCCAACTGCCGCAGGAACCCGAATGCCCGCAGCGATAGTGGCTGCATTCTGCCAGGGTTCAGCGTGGCGAGTGCCTTCTTCGAAGGCTTTCACAATAGGTGCACACCCCTCTGCCTGCACGGCCACCATTCGTGGGCGTTTCGAACCAATCCAGCCTATCGCTTCCAATTCATTAAACGCTTTCCACATGCCAATCAATCCTGTTCCGCCACCAGTGGGATAAAGAATAACATCCGGCACTTCCCAGCCTAGCTGTTCTGCCAGTTCCAGGCCCATGGTTTTCTTACCCTCAATTCGATAGGGCTCCTTAAGCGTGGAGGTGTCGAACCAGTGCATTACTTCTTTCCCCTCTCCCACGATCTTTCCGCAGTCGTTGATCAGACCGTTCGCCAGGAAAGTCTTGGCGCCCTGAAAGGCTATCTCTTCTACATTTACCTTCGGCGTGTCTGCCGGACAAAAAACAAACGTCTCTATATCTGCCCGGGAACAATACGCAGCCAGCGCCGCACCCGCATTACCGTTAGTTGGCATGGCCATGCGTTTCACCCCCAATTCCCTGGCCATGGCCACAGCCAGCGCCAGGCCTCTGGCCTTGAACGAGCCAGTCGGTAAACGGCCTTCATCCTTAATCAGGATTTCACCGCAACCAAGCTCCCGCTGAATTTTATTTGCCGGCAGGATCGGCGTCATCACCTCACCGAGGCGCACGACATTCTCAGACCTTCGAACAGGCAGAAATTCCCGGTACCGCCAGAATTCATTAAGGCGTGATCGCAGATCTTCTTTACGGACCGCCTTGCCGAGAGCGTCGAGGTCATAGCGCACCAGCAGGGGCTTGCCAGCCTCAGATAAGCCATGGAGTTGATCGGCGGGATAACGCTTCCCGGTGTAGCTACACTCGAGATGCGAAACAAATGTTTGAAATTCTTGCATGCTTAACTCACTTTATTGAATGGGCTCCATTTCTAAAGGCGAAACATTTTCCTGATATTTGTAGCGTCACTGAATGCATGATAGAGGACGGCAGCAATATGCAAAGAGACGACGGCTAACAAGGCCCAACAGGACCACAAGTGCAGATCGGAAAACAGTATATTCAGGCCATCATCTTCTTCAGTCCAGGCCGGAAACTCAAGCATCCACCAGAATGATGTCGGCCATCCACTGTAAGAAGAGGAGAGGTAGCCACTGACGCAACAGACCAGGAGCAGCAGATAGGTCAGCAAGTGATCCAACTCTGCCAGCTTCTCAAGCCTGGTGCGAGCAAGCTCTCCTTGCTTTCGCTTGAGGAAAGTTCTGTTACCAATCATCACCACCACGAAAAGCATCAGTGTTATGCCGATATTCTTATGCAGCTGAAAGGGCAGTTCCCGGTAGGTGAAATTATCCGATGGCAGCGGCAAACCCAGCATCCACCAACTGGAGATAAATAGAAAGAATACCGCCGCCGCGACCAGCCAATGGAGCCAGACGATGATGGGGGAAAGGTTCTCGTCAACCATCCTGCGCCTGTTGCTGGTGTTGCGCCAGTGCCCCGGTAAACAGACTCAGGTGAATGAAGAACCAGAGCAAGGCAGGCCCGAGTAATTGCGCACGCAGCAGAGGACCGGTATTGAGTGCGGCGATAAAGCCAGCGCCATCCAAAACCAGCAGCAAGCCGAATACAGGAACAGCCAGACTAACCATGCCTCGTTTCTCAACGACCAAACCCATGCCAATAGCAACCGAAAGCACTGCCGCCAGGCCGCTAGCTGTAGCAAGCAACAATTTGAAAGATCGGTACCAGGCGGGGCTGGAGGCAAACATGATCTGCACATTGCTGACCATCAACTGGCATTCTTCCAGGGAGAGTGCTTCTTCTTCGAGTTCGTCCGGACGGCAGTCTGCGGCAATGCCGAGTTCGGCTGCCGTACCTGGTGCAATGACCGCCTGCTGCAGCACTTCGGTACCCTGATAGGCTAGCAGCAGGAGTCCGAAGAGAACGGCGACCACACCTAACGAGGTCGGATCAATCCCTGATCCGTGTTTCACTACCTGCCCTTTTTCCATTGGAAATTCGCTTGTCCCTATCGCTCCAGCTGGTTCGCATACTTGTCGCGGAATCTCTCGTACAGTTGTTGCTGGGTGCCATTGAGATCTATATCGCGACCCTGTATGTAGGCGCCGAGCACCTGGCTGGTACGCATGTCCAGTGCATCACCTTCCGAGATGAACAGCGTCGCATCCTTGCCCACTTCCAGAGTACCGACGCGATCGGCAACCCCGAGAATCTCGGCATTCGTGAGAGTAACCATGGATAGCGCCGTCTCGCGATCAAGACCATAGGCTGCCGCCGTGCCTGCGAAGAAGGGCAGATTACGTTGTCGGTCAATGGATGTTGCGCCTCCGCCAATACCTACTTTAATACCCGCATCATGAAGCAGGAATGGCGTCTTGAATGGGGTATCGACGTCCTGCCAATCCCGTAACGGCAACTCGTGGATGCGCTCGTAAATCACCGGTACATTCTGGGCCAACAGAAAATCTTTAACAGCGAACGCGTCCGCGCCTCCCACCAGTACGATATCTTGTACTCCGTAACCACGGGCAAACCGAATCGCGCTGATGATCTCTCTGGCTTCGTCTGCATGGATGAACAACTTGGCGATGCCGTTGAACAGTGGGCGCATGGCAAGCAGGTTCAGGTTTAATGGTTGGCCGCTATAGGCCTGCGCATCCTGAAACAGTGAGTGCAGTAATTGGGTCTGACCCTCGTAGTTTTCATTGTCGACGGTTTCAAACAAACCGGTTTCCGGATTTCGCTCTCGCTGTGTATAGGACGGCCAGTGCATATGCAGTCCGATGTCTTCGGCAAGCATGGCGTCTTCCCAGTTCCATCCGTCCAGCTTGAACACGGTAGAAGAACCTGAGATAAGACCTCCCTGGGGAGCAACCTGTGCGGTGAGAATACCGTTGAATCGATTAGCCGGGATGATCTCTGAATCAGTATTGTAGGCAATGGCCGAGCGCACGCTGGCATTGATGTCACCTTCCTCAAGCACGTCGTCGGTTGCGCGTACGCTATTCACTTCGAGCAGGCCGAGTGTGCTGTTAGGCAAGACGAAGCCCGGATATACATGACGACCCTGTATATCTATTTGCAGGTGATCGGTCAGGTTAATGCCGGCACCCGCTTCACCTACAGCGGTGATCAATCCTTCGTCAAAGGTGATAATGCCGTTAGTGATGACATTGCCGTTACCGATATGGATGACAGCCCCGATGATAGCGATGGGCTCACTCTGATCGGCAGCGGGAACCGGTACGATGGCCCGGACCACTGAGAACAGACCGAGGGGTATGATCAACAAGCTTAAGCCAAGGAGTTTTTTCATCGTCGATCCTCCCGGCCGCCTGCCACACTGTCGTCATTGTCACCCTCGCTTCCTGCACTGCTGTCTCTGGTGATCGCGCTGATAATGCGGGCACGTTCCCGAGCAATCAGTTGCCGCAATGAGTTATCTTCCTCACGATCATAGTAGGGTATCCCTTCTATCCAGGTGGTTTCCGCCACGGCATAGACCGAAAGAGGATGATCACTCCACAGCACCAGGTCTGCATCCTTACCTTCCCGAATACTGCCCATGCGATCATCCAGGTGCAGCAAGATAGCGGGATTCAGAGTCACCATCTTTAAGGCATCGATCTCGCTGACATTGCCGTACTTAACCGCCTTGGCCGCTTCCTGGTTCAGGCGTCGCGACATCTCTGCATCGTCAGAATTCAATGCCACAACCACTCCAGCCTGCTGCATAAGCGCGGCATTGTAGGGAATGGCATAACGCACTTCCCATTTATAACCCCACCAGTCTGCAAACGTGGAACCCCCGGCGCCGTGCTGGGCCATCTTGTCCGCCACCTTGTAACCTTCGAGGATATGCGTAAAGGTATTGATGTTGAAATCGAAACTGTCTGCCACATGCATCAGCATGTTGATCTCTGACTGCACGTAGGAGTGGCTGGTTACGAAGCGTTCGCCATTGAGAATCTCCAGCATGGTTTCTTTTACCAGATCGCGGCGCGGCGCCACGGTATTGCGTTGCTGGTTGCGAGACAGACTATTGTACTCATCCCAGGTCCTTCCATATTCCTGTGCCTGGGAAAAGGCATTTACAAAAACCTGCTCTACACCCATGCGGGTTTGCGGATAACGAATCGAAGTCGGGCTGCGAGAACGCTTAACATTCTCGCCCAATGCGAACTTTATAAATTCATCGGCACCTTCGATGAGAAGATCCTGAGCCGAACCCCCCCAGCGCATCTTGATAATTGCTGACTGTCCACCAATAGGATTTGCTGAACCATGTAACAACTGTGCAGCAACCACGCCTCCTGCCAGGTTTCGATAGATATTGATATTTTCCGAATCGACCACCTCTTTCATGCGCACCATGCTGGAGTTGGTCTGACCTTCATTGATACTGAACAGCCCAATATGTGAGTGCTCATCGATGATGCCGGGAGTGAGATGTTTGCCAGTACCGTCAATGAGGGTTACGCCATTGGCGGAAAGATTGTCTCCCACCTCATCGATGCGACCGTCACGTACCAGGACATCAGTGACTACCATTCCTTGCTCTTCATTGGTCCACACGGTGGCGCCACGAATGAGTAAATCCTGTTGCTGGGGCAGGGTCTGTCGCCCATAGGCAGAGAAGGGATAGACAACCGGCGCGGGCAATGCAGCTATCTCGTTCACGCCTTCTGTACCAGTATCACTCTCGAGATTCCCGCTGCGAACGAGCTGCCAATCTACCAATGCACCATCGGGCGTGCGCCCATTGCCGCGCCAGCCGCTGCCTTCAGGCCAGCCACTGAGACGCGCTCGATTGCCTTCTTCGTCGATTACGAAACTAATGGAAATCAGATCCTCGCTAAGGTCCAGATTAACCCGGCGCGATTCACCATCGAGCAGCACCAGTTCCGCGCTCGCTTTTCCTGCATCGAAACTCAGTTCCAGTTCGAAACTCTGATCACCTACTGCAAGCTGATAGATACCCTCGCGACTATCGTAGTCTGGATTCAGGATATACCGCTGGCCCTGAATCCAGTTCTCCAGGATCAATGAATCTTCTGCAAGCAGCTGGTCTGATGTAATTATAAAATTTGCCAGGGCAGAAGGCGCCAACTGTCCCACCAATCCGGACAACCCAAGCGTTGCGGCCGGAACGGTAGTGAGCGCATCGATGGCCATTCGCTGGGGCAGGCCATTCTTGACAGCAGTGCGCAGGTTCTTCCAGAAATCACTCTCTGCACCACTGGATGTTATCGAGAACGGAATTTCCTGCTCGGCCAGAATTCGGGCATTAAAGGGAGCCAGTTCCCAATGTTTAAGATCTTCCAATGAAACATCATCAGCGGTCAGTGTATCCTCAACCTCCGGTGCTTCGGGAAAATCCACCGGCACGATCAGAGTCGCTCCGGTTGCCTTGATCAGCTCAGCATGGCGATAGCTGTCACCACTAGTCTTGAGCACATACTGGATTGCGAACTCATCGCCAAGTCTGTCTACTGTCAATGCCTCCTGCCAGTTACCGACTTCCATGATCTGGGGCAGCGACTGATAGCGATTCCAGGCTTCCAATGTATCGTCGGTAAACGGCCTGGGTTGCTGATTTACAAACCAGTCTGCATCAAGGTAGGTCTGTCTCAGTAGCGCGAAGGCTCCCATTAGTGAAGAAGGCATGGACTGCGAAGAGGTCCCCTTGTCCAGGGAATAGTGCGCCGCGACATCTGGCACGACTATCGCTTCATTGGCATTCCCGTCACCGAGCGTAATCAACGCCGAGGTACCCCGGGCGATACCGTCCGGGCGGAGGCTCAGGACCGAAGAAAAACCCAGCTCGCGAAACTTCTCCCGTTTTTCCTCATCCGGAGCAAAGGCGGTGCTGGCTCGAAAATTAGTGCGTATTGCATCATTAACATTGAATGCCTGGTCACTCGGATAGAGATTTTCCGCCGCGCCATTGTCATCTTCGCGCTGCAACTCAGGAATACCGTAATCGGTGTAGATATCGATGAGCCCGGGGTAGATAAAGCGCCCCGACAGATCGATCTCGAAATAGCCCTCGGGAATGGCAACATTGTCATCAACCTCAACAATGCGGCCGTCACGAATCAGCAGAGTACCGCCGCTGATGAAAGCGCCATCGGCCTGATAGATATTGGCATTGGTGAAAGCGTAAGCGCCGGCTCGCTCATCATTGACGCCATTCGGTGTGGCGTTTTCCTGTGCGAATGCTGAAGAAACGGCGGCAGAAATTAGTAACGCTGTATAAGCAGCAGGAACACACTTTTTTATTTGACTCACCATGGTGCTTGACCTCTTCCTGATAGGTAGAACGAGTATTTTGCAGCAGTTTACAGTCAACTTCCCGTAATTATAAGGGCAGGAGTTTTTCTGGACTTCAGGCTCCCTATCCACTATATGCAATTCAGGTATACTCTGCGATCTGTGTTTCATTCGTTGACAGGTGGAGGCTAGAAAATGTCATCGTTGTTAAAATTATTATTGCTCTCATCCTGTGCTGTGTTGGTTGCCTGTGGATCTGAGGAAACGATTCCACCAACAACTGAACAAGCTGCCACCGAAGTTGTATCTACTGTCGCGGAATCGTTTGCCTCAGAGAACCCCGAATTGGGGTATCGACAAGTTAACTCTCTAAATCCACAAATACCCTGATCAAACTACGTCTACACGGCAACTGCCTTTTCCCAAGACGTGAAGGCGCGCTGTCTAAAATATCGATAATTTTCAGCTGACACCAAATGCCGGCCAAGGTTGAACAAATTGTACACGGCGGCGTGAGCATTCAAAAACCGCTGGGCCTGCTCCATCGATTTGAACTTACGCATGCCCCGCTCTCTCACTCGCGTCGGCTCGTGCGAAAGCTCAGCCCGGTTGTTGGCATACTGCGTTGTATCATGAATCGCCTCTGGAATTAGCTCTCTGTGTGCAACGCCATAGCTCCTCAATTTGTCCGTCACGATCTGCCGAGGTTCACCTTGATGTTTCTTCAATAGTCGCTTAAAGAAGCGCTTTGCGGCCTTGCCATCTCGTCTCTTCTGCAAGAATACATCGACCACCTCACCGTCTTGATCCACGGCTCGCCACAAATAATACTGCTTCCCCCGGATCTTCACGAAAACCTCATCAATATAGAAAGTATCTCCATACCCTTGGTGTTTTCTTCTCAACCGCCGAGCATATTTCGATCCAAACTTATTGCACCACAATCGAATTGCCTCATAGCTGACACTAATACCACGTTCAGCCAGTAGATCTTCGATATCTCGATGACTTAGGTTGAATTTATGGTACAGCCATACGGCATATTGAATTATCTCGGGAGGAAACCTGTGTCGCTTGTATAGAGATTTTGATGATTTCATAGCACAATCATCGCCCAGGGTGAGTTAATTTGACAGTACCCGATGCGGTGCTGTATGACAATCTGTCGACACCAAATTATGGCTTCGAATCTACAGCTGCCAATTATGATGTGTTGATCAGTCTCGATCAGGTAGTGGCGCCGGCAAGTGGAGTAGGCGCGCTATCTGACAATCTATTTCCAGTGTTTAATCTTGGTGCGCAGACCAAGAGCCTGGTATTTGATGAGGTAGGGATTATCGATCTGTCGGCGCAGCTGGTGGATTCGCTCGATGGCATGACACCGATCGCTTTTATGGGAACCGGGATCAGTTTGCAGGGGAACGTCAAAAATGTCGGCCGATTTATTCCTAACGATTTTATTCTGAGTAGCGGCATTATCACTTCACGGCCACTGGCTAATGCGCAGCCGAAAAGTATAACGCCATCTACATTCACTTACATGGGCGAGGAATTTGGCATCAGCGTTATGGTGACGGCACGCAACGGAGCAATTTCTCATGCCACGACAAGAAACTATGTTGACACGTTTGCGAAGCTGGACGATCTGGATTTCACGTTCGATAAATTCTTCGCGATAGAAGAACTGGCGGGAGGGGACAATAACCTCAGCACCAGAATCGCCGATCCTAATGTGGGAGCCAGCCGTACCATTAGCTGGGGAACTGATCCTGGTACAGATGGTGGCGAGGGAACTCTTAGCGGCAATCTGATCTTCAATCGTCAGGCAAGCCTGGCGCAAGATGGGCCCTATAGCGCGCTGACAATTGGTCTGAATACTTCGGACAGTGACAATGTACCGTTCGTTCTCGACCTGGATATTGATGATGCCGGCCCTGATGATGTTGCCACAATTGACCAGGAAGAATTCAGATATGGCAGGTTGCTGGTGGAGAATGCCTTCGGCTCAGAGCTTGAACCCCTGGGGGTTGGATTCAGGTTGCAATACTGGGATGGAACGGAGTTTGTTCTGAACACCGACGATAGCAGCACGACGATACTCTATGACGGGTCTACTGCGACCGGTGCTAACCGCGCATTGAAGTACGTGTCAGGAACCTTCTTGGAAAACCTGGTTGAGGATATCAATGACGTCCTGGATCCGGGTGAAACCTTTGTCGAACTCGATGCTGTTAACCTCGCCAGTAATGTAGTGATCAGCTTCTTCGAGGGCGCTACCCAGCAGCGTTCCGGTGTCGACAGCGATGCCAATGATGAGCAGGATGACATCGCCCTGTTTACTTCCGCTCCTGGAGAAGGATTTGAGGGTACTGCGATTATTGAATTTGATCTCACTGACGCCACACTGCCGTTTTCACTGGACTTCCTGTCCTATGACTGGCGCGGTTTGGCTGATATCGAAGATGAGAATGAGGACACGGTATATACCGACAATCCGCGCTCGCGTGTAGAGTTTGGTTCCTATCGCGGACACGACCGCGTCATCAACTGGCAAGAAATCTATATAGGTCCAAATTGATTTATCAATCAGGATCTTTGAGTGCGACGAAGCTACTGTGCTCGCAATTGCGAGCGCAGCAGCTTCGTATCTTTACTTAACTATATCGGAATCTCTTTCCTCCGATATTCCACCTAACTCCTTGATCTTTCGTGTGAGTGTATTTCTACCCCAGCCCAAGAGATTCGCAGCATCACGCCTTCTGCCGGCGGTATGCTTGAGGGCGATGTCTATCAATGTCCGCTCGAACATCGGGGTCGCCTCATCAAGAATGGAAGTATTACCAAGACTCAATTGCTGATCCGCCCAGTTCTGGAGTGCCTGAGTCCAGTTGCTGATGCTGGAAGAGTCAATCTCCTGTTCGGAAAATTCCGGTGGCAGGTCGGTAAGGTAGACCTCGCGGCTGGATGCCATCACCGTTATCCAGCGGCAGAAATTTTCCAGCTGACGCACATTCCCAGGCCAGCTTAGTCCTACCAGGTACTTTTCGGTTTCCGGGCGCAGTAATTTTGGCTCGACCTGTAATTCTTCGGCAGCGGACTTGAGGAAGTGGCTGGCGAGCTTCGGAATGTCTTCGCGTCGATCGCTGAGCCGGGGCAGATGAATACGGATGACGTTCAGGCGATGAAACAGGTCTTCCCTGAATTGATGTTCTTGTACAAGCTTTTCCAGATTCTGGTGAGTCGCGGCGATGATGCGCACATCTACTTTTATCGACGTGTGACCGCCGACCCGGTAAAACTCACCATCGGATAACACACGCAGCAAGCGCGTCTGGGTATCGGCAGGCATGTCGCCAATTTCGTCGAGAAATAAAGTGCCGCCGTTTGCCTGTTCAAAACGCCCGGTGCGTAGTTGGGTGGCGCCCGTAAAAGCACCCTTCTCGTGACCAAATAATTCCGATTCAATGAGCTCTTTTGGAATGGCAGCGACATTCAAGGGAATAAACGGCCTGTCTTTTCGTGGGCTATGGCGATGCAGCGCATGGGCTACCAGTTCCTTACCGGTGCCGGATTCACCATTGATCAGCACCGAAATATTGGAATTTGCTAGCCGTCCAATGGCCCTGAATACTTCCTGCATCGCAGGCGCTTCACCGATAATATCCTGGTTCTTCTCGATCACCTCGGCAGTCTTGTCGATATTTTTTGCTCGGGCATGTTCCAGGGCCCGCTGCGTCATTGCTACCGCTTCTTCGATATCAAAAGGCTTGGGTAAGTATTCGAATGCTCCCCGGCTATAGGACGACACGGCGCTGTCCAGGTCCGAATGAGCCGTCATAATAATTACCGGCAACTCAGGGTATCGTTCCCGAATGGTGCTGAGTAGTTCCAGCCCGCTGATGCCAGGCATACGAATATCGCTGATGATTGCGTCAGGAGATTCATGTTCCAGCCTGTGCAGCAGATCATCACCATTCTCAAAACTCACGGTATGCAAACCTGTATTGCTGAGCGATTTCTCTAACACCCAGCGTATGGATAGATCATCGTCAAGAATCCATACTGAATCGTGTGTACTCATAGATTATTGCACCTGTCTAAATCTAACTTTGTCTTTACTCGTCCAATTTTGATATCGGTAGTACAACCGAAAACCGGGTTTTACCCGGTTTACTTTCGCACTCGATCATGCCCCTGTGCTGATTAATAATGCCGTGGGTGATCGGTAATCCCAGGCCAGTACCATCTGGCCTACCACTGATCATTGGATAAAAAATCGTGTCTAGCATCTCGCTGGGGACGCCCGGCCCGTTGTCGATAACCTCGATACTGGCCGCCAGCCTGTGAAATTTTGTGCCGATTGTGACATTTCGCAATACCCGAGTGCGCAACATTATTTCTCCCAACTCGTGTTCGACTTCCGGGCTTTCCAGTGACTGCATGGCATTACGCACAAGGTTTAGCATCGCCTGGATCAATTGTTCGGAATCTGCCTGTACTGGCGGAATGCTGGGGTCATAGTCATGCAATAATTTGATGCCGTATCCACCTACTTCCACCTCGACCAGGCTGCGGACTCGCTCAAGCACTTCGTGGATGTTGGTACTCTTGATGACCAGTGGCTTACGGGATCCAATCATTCGGTCCACCAGGTTATGCAGCCGGTCGGCTTCTTCGATGATCACGTTGGTATAATCGGTTAGCTCACTGTCCCCTATTTCCAGAGCGAGAAGCTGGGCAGCACCGCGAATTCCGCCAAGAGGATTCTTGATTTCATGTGCCAGCCCGCGCACCAGTTCGCGCGTGGTCGCCTGAGCCGAGTTGAGGGCTTCCTCCCGACTGATACGCTGCGCATGTTCCAGCGAATTTAATTCAAGCAGGGCTTGCATCTCACCATTTTCCTCGATGGGATTGATCGTATAGTCCACGATGATGGTCTTGTCGTGCATGACCTTCAGTTCTGCCTTGCGCTTGGTAAAACTCACGTTCTTGACCAGCGCAGTTTGCATCTCGCCGATGTCTTCTTCTGCATTCATCAACACATCGCCTATGAACAAAAGGTTGGCTTGCTGATTGCTTATGTCCAATAACGACTCTGCCGCCACGTTGATGTAGAGCAGGCGCAATTGCCTGTCCAGCAGCACTACCCCGGTCTTCAGATTGTCCAGCAATCGCTTGTGTACGTTTTCCAGGGTCACTGTTTCACTCTTCACGGCGTGCTACTGCTCGGTTGTGTCGGTTATTCATCAGGCGAGAAAGATTGTCTGGCTCGCTCAAGTGCTTCGTATGCCTATGCAATAAGCAAACCAACCAGGATGGAAGAATTTCCAGGCGCTTGCGCCCTCTTACGGCGACTTCCAGGGCATCGCAGCACCGGGGTTGCGCTGCGCTGGAGGAGTATGCACCAAAACAGTGCATTGCGCAATTGTCAGCCGACAAGACTTCAGAATGCGCGGCTATCCCACCTTAAAAAAACCCGGGCAAGCCCGGGTTTAGTGGAGTATTCAGGACACAGTTTACGCGAGCGCTTCCTTGGTGCTCTTGATAATTGCTGCAGCCACCCGATAGGGATCCGCATTGGAGGCCGTGCGGCGGTCTTCCAGGCGTCCTTTCCAGCCACCCTGTACCGTAACGAATGGAATTCGAATGGAGGCACCACGGTCAGACACCCCATAGCTGAATTGATCGATTGCTTGCGTCTCATGCAGCCCCGTCAGGCGTTGGTCGTTGCCGGCGCCGTATACGGAGATGTGGCGATCGATATTCTTGCCGAAAGTCTCACAGATCTTGGTGAATACAGACTCATCACCATTGTCCCGCATTGCACTGTTGGAGAAATTGGCGTGCATTCCGGAACCATTCCAGTCCAGGTCGCGGCCCAGAGGCTTGGGTTCCCAGTTAATAGCCAGTCCATAACGCTCGGCCGTGCGCTCGGCCAGGTAGCGGGCAAGCCAGGTCTCGTCACCCGCGCGTTTGGCTCCCTTGGCGAAAACCTGGAACTCCCACTGGCCCGCCGCCACTTCCGCGTTGATACCTTCGATATTGATTCCAGCTTCGATGCACAGGTCCAGGTGGTCTTCGACACAGTCCCGCCCGTGGGCATTGAATGCGCCGACAGAGCAGTAATAGGGACCTTGTGGACCAGGGTAGCCATTGGCAGGGAAGCCAGGAGGGGCATTGGTCTTAACATCCCACAGGAAGTATTCCTGCTCGTAGCCAAACCAGAAGTCTTCATCATCGTCGCCAATAGTGGCACGACCATTGGACTCATGGGGCGATTCATCGGCATTCAGTACCTCGGTCATGACCAGGTAGGCATTGGCTCGATCCGGATCGGGGAAGATCGCCACCGGTTGCAGCAGGCAATCCGAGTCATCACCAGATGCCTGTTGAGTTGAACTACCATCGAAGTTCCACTGCGGGCAGGCTTCCAGCGTACCGTCGAATTTATCTCGTATCATGGTCTTACTGCGTAAGTTTTGGGTTGGTGAATAGCCATCAAGCCAAATGTATTCCAGTTTTGATTTCATTTTCTAACTTTCTCCTAAATCGATTTTCGACTACTTGATATGCATGACTCTTGTTCAATTACAAAAGAACCGCTTGTATCGCTAATTCCTGACTCGCCCAAAATCCTCAGCAGCGAATCTGCCGCGTGCTTGGTACTCGCTCCGGAGCACTAGTGCTTGCCACGATTCCAAGGGCGCCCAGCTGGTCAGATATACTTAACGACGAGGCTTGCCTTGTGTGCATGGGGAAGAGCAAAATGTATGCCAGCGGCGATACCGCTGCAAGGCCCGAATTTACTGGAGCTGAGAAGAAACTTCAACAAAAAAAGCACCAACTAAGTGCGCAGCGATTTAAACGGCATCAAATGAGTGCATTTCTGGCATATTGCTTGGCTCCGTGCACCATGACCTGTCACATCACCGCGAGTGTCCTCCTGTACTTTTGTAGATTCGGTTTCGAATAAGCCCAGTGCAGGTCCAATTCTGAGACGATCTATGCTGTACCTGATCAAGTTATTTCCGGAAATTACCATCAAGACTCGCCCCGTGCGCCGGCGTTTTATCCGCCTGCTGCGCAAGAACATCCGCGCGGTACTGCAAGAATTTGATGACACGGTCACTGTAACCGGAGAATGGGACAGTCTCGAGGCCGAAACGACTTGTGAGGATGTGGAAGTCTTACGCAAGATCTCGAATCGACTCGCCTGCACGCCGGGGTTAAGTCAGTTCCTCGAGGTAGAAAAACATGCCTTGCCGGATATGCAAGGAATCTCCGACCTGGCAAGGGCTTACTATGCAGAGCAACTCCGTGGCAAGACCTTTGCTGTGCGTTGTAAGCGTTCCGGCAAGCACGCTTTCAAATCTGTGGACGTGGAAAGATTCGTTGGAGGAGAGTTGAATCAGCACACTGAAGCGGTTGGTGTGAAACTGGTAGATCCCGAAGTCACCGTATCGATGGAAATACGGGATAATTGCTTGTTTATAGTAAAGCGCCGCATCAAAGGGTTGGGTGGCTTTCCACTGGGTTGCCAGGACTCAGTGCTGTCTTTGATCTCCGGTGGCTTCGATTCCTCGGTATCCAGCTACCTGTGTATCAGGCGCGGGCTGCAGACTCATTTTTGCTTCTTTAATCTCGGTGGCAAAGCCCACGAACTGGCGGTAAAAGAAGTGGCTTTGTATCTGTGGATGAAATATCACTCCTCGCACCGGGTGAAATTTGTCAGCGTGCCTTTCGAAGCCATTGTGGAGGAGATTCTAAACAAAGTAGATGACTCCCAGATGGGCGTAATACTCAAACGCATGATGTTGCGTGCCGCTGATAAAGTGGCGCTGAGGCTCGATTCGAAAGCACTGGTTACCGGAGAAAGCGTTGGCCAGGTGTCCAGTCAGACACTACCAAACCTGGCAGTCATCGATAAAGTGTCGAAGACCCTGGTCCTACGCCCCCTTAGCACCAGCGACAAACAGGACATTATCGATATTGCCCGTACCATTGGCACAGCAGAATTCTCCAGGAACATCCCGGAATACTGTGCTGTCATATCCAGGAATCCAACCACGAAGGCAAAGCTGGAACGTATTGAGAGGGAAGAATCCTATTTCGATTTTTCGGTTCTAGACGCTGCCATCGACGCGGCTCGCTATCAGCTCATTACCGATGTCGCCCAGGACTTTAGCCAGGCAGCTACCGAAGTAGCCGTGGTTAACGCCGCGGATGCCAATAGCACGGTAATCGACATTCGCCATCCTTCAGAACTTGAAATCAACCCGCTTAACCCGACCAGACTCGATTCAGCGGCGGAGATACTCACGATTCCGTTCTATCAACTACGCGGCAACTTTACCGAATTGGATCCTGATAAACGGTTTCTGCTCTACTGCGACAAGGGCATGATGAGCCGCTTACATGCTGCTCACCTGCAAGATGAAGGATTTACTAATGTCGCAGTTCTCGACTTGCCTCCAGCTGGACGCCGCTAAACGAACCAAACCCCATGCCTTGAATTATGCGGTAATAATTGCAGGTTCGTGTATACTCGCCGCCTTTTCTGCTTAGCACATGTCAGAGAAATAGTCAGAGGCTTCTTCAGTCGTGCCCAGCCATATCCGCAACATTGCAATCATTGCCCATGTCGATCATGGCAAGACTACCCTGGTGGACAAATTACTCCGGCAGTCCGGTACGTTTGGCAGCAGGGAAATGGTCACAGAGCGAGTACTGGACTCCAATGACCAGGAACGGGAGCGTGGCATTACCATCCTGGCAAAAAACACCGCGCTTAACTGGCAGGGCTATCGCATCAATATCGTGGATACGCCGGGTCACGCGGACTTTGGTGGAGAAGTAGAGCGAGTTCTGTCAATGGTAGATAGTGTGCTGCTCCTGGTTGACGCTGTCGAAGGCCCCATGCCACAAACCCGTTTCGTCACCCAGAAGGCTTTTGCCCAGGGGCTGAATCCGATTGTGGTAATCAACAAAATCGATAGAGATGGTGCCAGGCCAGATTGGGTAGTGAACGAAGTTTTCGAGCTGTTTGATAAGTTGGGTGCCACCGATCAGCAACTGGATTTTCCAATTGTGTACAGCTCCGCACTGAACGGCGTTGCTGGATTGGAAGCCGATAAGCTGGCGACCGATATGCAACCATTGTTCCAAACCATCGTGGACAAGGTACCACCACCTGATGTCATTTATGACGCGCCTTTTCAGATGCAGATAAGTGCGCTGGACTATAACAGTTATGTTGGGGTGATCGGGATCGGGCGCGTGACGCGAGGCAGGGCGCATTCGAATCAGCAGGTAATTATTGTCAACCGAGAGGGTAAGCAGCGTAAGGGCAAGATCCTGCAAGTTAAAAGCCACCTGGGACTGGAGCGGATCGATGTCGACAATGCCAGCGCCGGTGACATTATCTGCGTAACCGGAATCGATAAGCTTAAAATTTCCGACACACTTTGTGATCCAGACCGAGTGGAGGCAATGCCGCCGCTAATGGTCGATGAACCAACCATTAGTATGACATTTCAGGTCAATGACTCTCCGTTTGCGGGTCGGGAAGGCAAATACATAACAACTCGCCATATAAGAGAAAGACTGGAACGTGAATTACTGCACAACGTGGCATTGCGAGTCGAGCCGGGAGAATCTCCTGATAAATACAAAGTTTCTGGTCGCGGCGAGCTGCACTTATCGGTACTGATTGAAAGCATGCGCCGAGAAGGCTTTGAACTGGCGGTTTCACGGCCGGAAGTCATCATTCATGAAGAAGACGGCGTACAGCAGGAACCCTATGAGGTGCTGGTCATCGATTGTGATGATCGCCACCAGGGTGCCATTATCGAGGAGTTGGGTCTGCGGCGTGCCGAGATGCAGGGTTTGCAGCCGGATGGCAAGGGAAGAGTCAGATTGCAGTTTTTGATTCCAACCAGGGGGTTGATCGGTTTCCGATCGCAGTTTTTGAGCATGACATCCGGTTCAGGACTGATGACCCATGTGTTCGATCATTATGATGACTACAATGAGAACGAACTAGCGTCACGCAAAAACGGCGTGTTGGTATCCATGGTTAAAGGCAAGACCCTGGGCTATGCGCTTTTTAACCTTCAGGATCGAGGACGATTGTTTATCGAGCCGAATATTGAAGTGTACGAGGGAATGATTGTTGGCCTGCATAGTCGTGACAAGGACCTGGTAGTGAACCCTACTAAGGCCAAGCAGCTCACCAATGTACGCTCCTCTGGTAATGATGAAAATATTTTGCTCACACCTCCGATCAGACACAGTCTGGAGCAAGCTATGGAGTTTATTACTGACGATGAGTTGGTAGAGGTAACGCCAAGGCATATCCGCTTGCGAAAAAGATTCCTCACTGAAAATGAACGCAAGCGCATGAGCCGGGGAATTGCCGCCCGAGGCTAAGAAAGGAAACTCGCGGCACGAGATGAGTCGAGAATCGCTCACTGGATCGAATAAGATATAGGCGAAACCAGTTTCCGTGTCCTGCCATTATCCGTTAAGCTCACGTCTCCAATCACTGACGAATAGGGCTGGATCTTTTGCACGTTCTGTTTCCCGAAATAAAGCCTTACAAACGCCAACTGCTCAAGGTATCTGAAATACATGAGCTCTATGTGGATGAAGCCGGCAACCCGGATGGAATCCCGGTTCTCTTCGTTCATGGCGGTCCAGGCGCGGGCTGTGATGGCAGCTCCAGACGTTTCTATGACCCAGAAGCTTACCGTATCATTACCTTCGATCAGCGGGGCTGCGGCAGGTCCACTCCGCATGCTGGGCTCGAAGAGAACTCCACACAAGACCTGGTGGCGGATATGGAAACTATTCGAGAGCATCTTAAAGTGGAGCAATGGGTCTTGTTCGGCGGTTCGTGGGGATCGACGCTGAGCCTTCTCTATGCGCAGAAATTTCCCAGTCGTGTATCAGCACTGATTCTGCGCGGTATCTTTCTTGGCAGGCAAGTTGATATCGATTGGTTCTATAAAGATGGTGCGAATCGAATCTTTCCTGATTTTTGGGATGAATTCATGAAAGCTGTACCGGAAGCGGAACGCAGCAACCTGATTACTGCCTACTACTCACGTTTGACTGGAGACGACGAACTGGCTCGCATGTCAGCGGCGAAGTCCTGGTCTGCCTGGGAAGGAAACTGTTCCAAGCTCCGCCCCAGTGCCGAGGTAATGGCAAAATTCACCAAGCCACATAATGCGTTGGCTTTGTCTCGTATCGAGACGCACTACTTTGTCAATAAGTGTTTCCTGGAAGAAAATCAGATCCTGAAGAATATGGGTGTCATCACAGATATATCAGGTCTGATCATTCATGGGCGCTATGATATTGTCTGCCCCCTCAACAATGCGGTGGATCTGCATCACTTGTGGAACAATTCCGAGCTGCATATCGTCAGGGATGCAGGACACTCCGCCTCGGAAGCAGGTAACGTAGATGCATTAATACGTGCCACCCAGGAAACTGCCAAGAAATTGAAAACTGCTGGTTAAGCATGATCGCCTTGATACAGCGCGTGAACTGGGCGCGCGTAACTATAGAAAAAAAGATGTCTGCAGAGATTGCTGCGGGTCTGCTGGGTTTTATCGGAATTGAGAAAGAAGATACCCGAAGCAGTGCGGATAAATTGATAGACAAGATTCTTGCCTATCGGGTCTTTGCGGACTCGGAAGGCAAGATGAATCTGGATCTGAAGGCTATTAGTGGTGACTTGTTATTGGTTTCCCAATTCACGCTAGTTGCAGCCACAGATAAGGGGCTGCGACCAAGTTTTTCGTCAGCCAAACCTCCCCATGACGCTGAGCCACTCTATGAGTATCTGGTAGTGCAGGCGAAACTAAAACACCGGTCAGTAGCCAGTGGGCAGTTTGCCGCGAATATGCAAATTGCGCTGGAAAACGATGGGCCAGTTACGTTAATCTTGAAATCATGAAAAGCGACGAATTCCAAGCTTATTAACTCACGGCCTGTTCTTCTTCCTCTGCCGCTTCTTGTTTCTTGCGAATTAATCTTCCCGCCAGGATGCCCACCTCAAACAGCGCCCACATTGGCAGGGCTAGCAGGGATTGAGTGAAGGGGTCGGGTGGTGTCAGTAACATCGCAACGATAAAACAGCCGACTACAACATAAGGCCGCTTCTCGGCTAACGAGTCTGGTTCCGCCAGGCCCGCCGAAATGCAGAGGAACACGGCAATCGGAATTTCGAAGGCGACACCGAAAGCAAAGAAGATAGTTAGTGCGAAACTCAGAAAACTGCTGATATCCGGAGCGACCTGAATACCTTCCGGTGCAACAGAAATAAAGAAGCTGAACACAACACCAAACAGAACGTAACGGGCAAAGGCGATGCCAGAGTAGAAAAGCAGCACACTGGAGATAAACAGAGGTATAGCCAGAGCTTTCTCGTTCTTGTACAGGCCAGGTGCGATGAACGACCACAACTGGTAGAGGATATATGGGGCTGCCAATAAGAAAGCGACATAGAATGTCAATTTGAACGGGGCGAAGAAGGGGGAGGTCGGATCAATAGCAATCATACTGGTTCCCTCCGGCAGCGCCGCTATCAGCGGCCCCGCTACATAGAGGTAGATGTCTTCGGAGAAATAGAACAGAGCGAGAAACAACACGACAATCGCTGTCACGCTTTTTAGAATGCGGTCGCGCAGTTCAACCAGATGGTCGATTAGCGTGAGTTCTTTTTCGTCTTCTGCGGAGGTCATTGGCCTATTTTTCCTTAATAGTTCCTTTCTCTGCAGTAGTTGACGCTATGTTAGCTGCTGCTTTTTTTGCTGGCGGTTTTTTACCGCCCGACGGTTTTTTAGCAGCTGAAGGTTTTTTAATTGCTGTGGGCTTTTTCCGCGCTGAAGGTTTTTTATCAGTTGAAGGCTTCTGATCAGCAATGGGCTTGCCTTCAACTGAAGGTCCTTGTTCCAGCGTTAATCTGGGATTTGTTCCGCCGGCATAGATCTGTTTCGCTGTTTTTTTGAATTGATCGCCGGCCTCCTTGAATTCTTCTTCTATTTCTTTCCCAATAGATTTTTCTTCCTTGGCCTGTTCGTTGGTGGCTTTAGAGGCGCCGGGGTCGAAGTTAGCTGTACTCACGAGTTTATTTACAGAGGTCTCGGTGTCTTTCGCAATGCCTTCAACCTTGGATTTAGCTTCTTCAATGTCTGCCATAACAGATTCATTATGGAGTTGCCTGCGGATCTCATCAGCATTCAGCTCTCTTTCGATCTCTGCCTTTACCTTATAAAACGAGCGGCGGAAGCGGCCTATCCATAATCCTGCAGTTTTCACCGCCGCGGGTAACCGCTCAGGCCCGATGACAACCAGAGCGACGATAAGAATAAGCAGAATTTCTGTTGAATGAATATTAAGCATAGTTTCGGGCTGAAAAAGTCAAAGCGCCTTTGCTTCTTAACCACTTCCACCCGGCGCACCGGGTGAATGACGGTTTTCGAATCAGAATAGCTGTAAAGGGAATGTCAGTAAGAGGACTCGTTGCTTTAGCCTATTTTTCCTTGACCTTCTCGGCAGTTGCATCGGAAGCATCGGTTGCTTCGTCTTCGCTATTCTCAGGCTGTTCGGCATCTTCATCCTGCTTGGAATCATCATCCTTTATGGCCGTCTTGAATCCTTTCAAGGCACCACCAAGGTCTGAACCCAGATTGCGCAGCTTTTTAGTGCCAAACAGCATTACTACAATCAACAAAATGATCAGTAGTTGCCAAATTCCTATTCCACCTACACCCATAATAAACCTCCAGTACCGACAAGAAATTGTAGAACTTAACTGTCGGGCATTGTTTGTCGTAAAGCCTTTTCATCCAGGCCGGATATGTTAAAGCGTTTTTCGAGTTCCTCCAACACCTGATCGGGACTCAATTCAAGATGGCTGAGCATGACCATCGTATGAAACCATAAATCAGCCGTTTCATGAATGACTGCTTCTTTGTATTTGCCATTACCAGCGTCGCATGCATTCGCCGCCTCAATTGTTTCCAGCGCTTCCTCTTCAATCTTCTGCAAGATCTTGCCAAGGCCCTGCTCATGTAAACTGGCGACATAGGAGCTGTCACTGGATGCAGATTTGCGTTGCTCCAATACACTGGCTAGTTCTCGTAATATTTCGCTCATGATATTTAGTATCAAGACAGGTGCACTTACCCTGAGTTAGGGGTTACGTGTCACCATACATTAGAGATGGTTCGTGAATCACTGGATCTTCTATTTTCCAGGAAGCATTTTCCAATCGCTGAAAGAAACAACTCTCTCGTCCAGTATGGCAGGCAACGCCACCAACTTGTTCGACCAGATAACAGACCGAGTCATTGTCGCAATCCAGAAATACATCCACAAGTTTCTGGATGTTTCCCGATTCCTCGCCTTTACGCCAAAGCTTTTTACGGGAGCGCGACCAGTAGACAGCACGGCTCTCATCAACCGCAGTTTGCAAGGCTTCCCGATTAACCCAAGCCTGCATCAGTAGTCGTCGGCTCATGGCATCTTGTGTGACTACAGGAGCCAGACCATCGGGGTTCCAGTTGATTTGATCGAGGTAAGATGACATCGGCTAAGTATGCGCTTTCACCGTTTAAAACACAAAAGGTAAACCCCAAGCAAACCGAGGCCTAGAGTGACAAGTGGTACATCTGCCAGCCCTGAATTGACCGGTGGCAACAGGGAAAGCCCTGCAATCATCAGGGCGAAGATTCCGCTATTGCGAGCCAGACGACGCTGGCGTAGTAATTTGCGTTCTGCGGCCTGCTGCTGTTTTAACAGCACCTGGTTGATTTCGCTGAGCTGACTGCTTTGAGTCGCCGCTTCAATCAGTAACAGCGGTAGATGTGGTAGTTGTTCTATCCAGTTGGGGATGTTCTCCTGGATTTTTGCGATCAGTGTGAACGGATTCAGACGCTTGCTGTTCCAGTTCTCCAGATAGGGTAGTGCAGTCTTCCATAGGTCCAGTTCGGGATACAATTGCCTGCCGAGTCCTTCAATATTAAGAAGCGTTTTCTGCAAGAGCACCAGCGAGGGTTGAACTTCCATATCGAATCGACCTGCAGTGCGAAACAATTGTACCAATAATTGACCGAATGATATTTCCTTCAATGGTTTCTCGAAAATGGGCTCGCACACACTTCGTATCGCCGACTCGAACTCGCTTATCTTGGTAGTTTTTGGTACCCATCCACTGGCGATGTGTAACTCCGCTACCCGGCGATAGTCGCGCTTAAAAATTGCCAGCAAATTTTTTGCAAGGTACTCCTGATCGTCGTCAGTTAATGAACCGATAATTGCACAATCGATCGCGATATATTTCGGTGATCCAGGATTCTCACGTGATACAAAAATATTTCCCGGGTGCATATCGGCGTGGAAAAAATTGTGTTCGAATACTTGTGTGAAGAAAATGTTGACTCCTGTTTCAGCAAGTTTCTTCAGATCTACATTTAGCTGGAGAAGCGAGTCGATATCGGTAACTGGAACACCATGAATGCGTTCCATCACCATTACATTCCTGCGTGTATAGCCCCAGTATATTTTTGGTACGTAGAGGACTTCAGAGTTTTCAAAATTGCGCCTGAGCTGAGAAGTATTTGCAGCCTCCGCCTGCAGATTCAATTCATCAAAGATGACCTTCTCATAATCATTGACAACTTCTATCGGCCTAAGTCGTCTGCCGATTTCTGAGCGTGATTCAACGAGGCCTGCAGCCCATTTCAAGAGTTTAATATCTTCGGCAACCGTTTTCTCAATTCCCGGCCGGATAACTTTTACAACAACTTCCTCATCGTTGAACAGAATGGCCTTGTGCACCTGGGCAACTGAGGCAGAAGCAAAGGGCTCAGAATCCAGGTGTTTGAAGAGTCTTTCACACTTCATGCCAAGGGAGACTTCGATGATGTGTTCAATGGCAGGTGATGTAAAGGGAGGAACATTATCTTGTAAAGATTGCAGTTCGTCCGCCAGAGCACTGTCGAAGAAGTCACGTCGGGTAGAGAGTAACTGGCCAAATTTTATATAGATCGGTCCCAGTTCTTCCAGTGCTTTGCGCAGACGTACGTTCTTATCTTCCTGGGCTTGATCGCTCAGGAATCGAGGTAACCGAAAGGGTAGCAGTAACAATCTGAACCAGACAACGCCTGGTTGATCAGACCAGAAATCATCAAGCCGATACCTGGCGACAATACGAGTGACTCTGAGTAGGCGAGGTAGATGGGACACGGCGAAGTGACTGATTTATGCAAAACTGCGGGGATGCAAAGATAACACCTGAAGGGGGTGCTAACAAGGAAGCAACCCCAGATAATCGCTGATTTTTCAGTCGCTTAGTCTTTCAAGTCGATTTTGGAGCAGCTCTGCTCGGGCCTCGACCCGGTCAATCCTGAGACGCAGCCTATCGAGTTCGTCATTGAAGTTGGCTAGCTCATCCCGATGTGGAAACCGCTGATTCTCTTCTTTCAGGAAGTCATCGATGTTGCGACGCAAATTGGTATTGGCGTGGATTGACCAGTTTTGAGCGTTCCTGCGCAACTGCCCAAATTCATTCGTTATTACATCGCCGAGCAACGGAGCGAGGTAGTCCTCCCAATCAACATCGAGGGAGTGCAGGGTTGAGTAGAAGTCCTGCACAAACGTCCCATCACCAGATATCTTGATTGCCGGATTCGCCAGCGGCCTGGAATCAGAATTCTGTACGATAAGTGCTACTAGTTTGCTAACAGGACCACTGATGATAGCAGTTGGTTCGATATTCAACAGCTTGGCATCGGCGGAAAGTAAGCGGATCTTATCTGGTTCGATCAGGATCGTTAGTGTGAGGGCGGGTGCAGTGGTCTGAATCTGCAAAGACTTATCGACAAACCTTAACAACTGATCACGGGTATGAACGTCTGCTGCCAGAAAACGATTCAGCAGCTGTTCAACAGGAAGAAGTGCCAGTGATCCGAGCAGTTGATTCAAGAGGAAATCTCGCTTACTTCTCTATATTGTCTGGTTTAAAACCAATGTGTATGGCACAGATGCCATCCATCACATTGTTGTATTTGCATTTTTCCAATCCAGCCTGTTCCATCATCGCCAATAGAGTTTCCTGATCCGGGTGCATACGAATCGACTCAACCAGGTAACGATAGCTGTCGGCATCGCCGGTAATTAGCTTGCCAGCAATGGGCCAGAGGCTCGAATAGGCATCATAGGCCTTACCAAGCAGCGGGTGCTTCGGAGTCGAAAACTCCAGAATCAAAACACGGCCGCCTGGCTTCAGAACGCGCTGCATTGAAGTCAGTGCTGCATCCTTGTCGGTGACGTTTCGTAAACCATAGGCGATGCAAACACAATCGAAAGTATTGTCTGCGAAGGGTAAACATTCGGCATTGACCTGGGCAAATTCAACGTTACTACTTACCCCCTTGTCGATAATTCGATCCCTGCCAACACGCAACATAGCATCATTGATATCTGCAAGGATGACTTGCCCATCGTCACCTACAATGGAAGAGAAGCGGATACTGAAGTCTCCAGTTCCACCCGCCAGGTCTAACACTTTGTGGCCGGGACGAAGAGCGCTCAGTTCAATCGCGAATCGCTTGATCAATCGATGCGAACCTAACGACATAACATCATTCATATTGTCGTAGCGATTCGCTACCGAGAGAAAGACTTCGCCTACGCGTCGCTCCTTCTCGGCAACCGGAATCTCTTCATAGCCGAAGTGCGTTGTGTTGTTGCGATCAGATGGGTCAGTCATTTAGAGGTAAGGGCCGTGTTGCCAAGAGATTACTAAGGAGCCTCTGAACAAGACTATGGCCACTCTGCGGGAGTTTGTCGCGCTTTGCCGCCAGGCGGCGGCGTGCGCAGGCAATGGCAGTCGTCCTTGGCAAACGCGTCAACACGGTGCGACAGGCCCCGCCGGTCGGGGGTGTACATCGAGTGCGCTCTCGGCGTTGCACTGGCTTGAAAGGTCGACCGTCCTGCGTGCGCCTTGAGAGCGAAATTGGCTGTAAGCCAGAGTGGCCATAGTCTGTTCAGAGGCTCCCTAATCAGGTGGTGACTGCATAATGTTAACTATCTGTACGCCAGGTGGCAATGCATCGCGACTGGCACGGGCGGTGCGCAATTTTTTCAGGTATCTTTGCCATAGTGCATCCTGCTCATGGCAGAGTTCATAGAGATAGGACCAGCTGTAGATACCTGAGTCATGTCCATCATCAAAGCTTAGCTTTATCGCATAGTTTCCCACCGGTTCGATGTTGAGCAGCTTTACCTGACGCTTCCCTGTCTGCAAAACCTCTTGACCCTTTCCATGCCCTCTAACTTCGGCTGAAGGAGAGTGAATGCGGAGAAATTCAGCGCTTAGCTCGTGACTCGTGCCGTCAGCGAAGACCAGCTCAAGGATCGAGGATTTCTTGTGGAGCTTGATGTCGGTGGGTGGATTGGTCTGCATCAATGTTGGTAATCAGAGAATGTAGCGGCTCAGGTCTTCATCCTTGGCCAGTTCATCCAGTTGGTTCTCCACATAGTCTCTATCGATGACCAGTACTTTGTCATTGCCAATTGCCATATCTGCTGCAGAAAACGAGACTTCTTCAAGTAATCGTTCCATGACAGTATGCAGGCGGCGCGCGCCGATATTCTCTGTGCGCTCGTTCACTTGCCAGGCTATTTCGGCAATTTTTTCGATACCGTCCTTGCTGAAACTAATCTCCAATCCTTCTGTCGCCAGCAGAGCCTGGTATTGTTCAGTAAGTGAAGCATCTGGCTCTTCGAGTATACGCGCGAAGTCTTTCGCAGTCAGCGGATCCAGTTCAACCCGAATTGGCAGTCTGCCCTGAAGCTCCGGAATCAGATCCGAAGGTTTTGACAAGTGAAAGGCGCCAGAGGCGATAAAGAGAATGTGGTCGGTTTTGATGCTGCCGTATTTGGTTGATACGGTAGAGCCTTCGATAAGCGGGAGCAGATCTCTTTGTACTCCCTCCCTCGAGATACCGGCATGGCCTTGATCGTGGCGGGAAGTCACCTTGTCTATCTCATCGATGAATACGATGCCAGTTTGTTCTGTAGCTTCGATGGCGCGATTCTTTATCTCTTCTTCATTGATTAACTTCGCCGCCTCTTCATCCTTAACTTGTTTAAGCGCCGCCTTGACGGTCATCCTGTGTGCGCGTTTACGACCCGTGTTCATGTTGGAGAACATGCTCTTTAACTGACTGGTCATGTCTTCAAGCCCAGGAGGTGCCATAATTTCTATGCCAGTAGGCGAATCGGAAATCTTGATTTCGATTTCCTTGTCATCAATCTCGCCCTGGCGCAGCTTTTTCCTGAACATTTGCCTGGCACTGGATTGAGAGTCTTCTTCTGATTGAGATTCATCAGAGCGTGCCTGGGGTAAGAGAACATCGAGAATCCTGTCTTCAGCCAGGTCCTCTGCCAGGTGTTGGACTTTTTGAATCTCTTTCTCTCGAATCATTTTTACAGCCACATCGATAAGGTCGCGCACTATCGATTCGACGTCTCGGCCCACATAGCCTACTTCTGTGAATTTGGTGGCTTCGACTTTGATAAAGGGCGCCTGCGCAAGTTTTGCCAGGCGTCTGGCAATTTCAGTTTTGCCAACACCGGTGGGTCCGATCATGAGAATATTTTTGGGTGTTATTTCATTGCGCAACTCTTCATCAAGTTTCATGCGCCGCCAGCGATTTCTGAGCGCTATGGCGACTGCCCGCTTGGCAGCGTCCTGACCGATAATATGCTTGTCGAGTTCAGAGGTAATCTCTCTTGGTGTCATTGTGGACATTCACAGCTTCCAATAAATTGAGCCCGCCCGCTCAGCAATTTCTCAGGCGATCTCCAGTTCTTCAATAGTAAGGTTTAAATTTGTGTAAACGCAGATCTCGGCGGCAATTGTCAGGCTCTTTTCTACGACCTCACGTGCATCGAGATCAGAATTTTGAACCAATGCTCTGGCAGCCGCGAGTGCGAATGGGCCACCTGACCCGATTGCCATAATTGAATCTTCGGGTTCGATGACATCACCGTTACCGGTAATGATCAGAGATGCTTCACTGTCAGCAACTACCAGCAGCGCCTCCAGTCGGCGCAAGGCCCGTTCAGTGCGCCACAGCTTGGCCAGTTCCACAGCCGCTTTGACCAGCTTGCCGTGATGCTTATCCAGCTGCTCTTCGAAGCGCTCGAACAGTGTGAAAGCATCCGCAGTGCCTCCGGCAAAACCAGCCAATACCTGATCTTTGTGAAGTCGGCGTACCTTGCGCGCATTTCCCTTCATCACGGTATCGCCCTGGGATACCTGGCCATCTCCCCCGATGACTACCTTGTTACCTCGCCGCACCGAGACGATGGTGGTGCCTTTGTATTGTTCCAAACCAGTCTCCTGATACCAACTCGCCCGTAACTTACCACAGACCATAGTAGATATGGGGACTGCAGTGAAAATCAAGGGAGCCTCTGAATAAGACTATGACCGCTCTGGCTTATGGCCAATTTCGCTCACAAAGCGCGCGTAGGACGGTCGACCTTTCAAGCCAGTGGAACGCTGCGAGCGGGATTGGCTGTAAGCCCCATCGGGCGGGGCCTGACGCAGAGTGGCCATAGTCTTATTCAGAGGTTCCCAAACTTAGCGGAGGATGATTCAAGAATTGATAAGCGGATTTTGACCCGGCGTGAGTCGGGAAAATTCAACGCAAGCACTGCAGCGAACTTCAGAGTACGTGCAAACTCGCTACTGCAGGCTTATTGGCCAACTGGGGATGTTATTACGCCTTAAAATCTGCTCGGCTGCATTCAGTTGACCGGTTGTGGAATAGGGGCCGGATTGCACCAGGTACAGGATTCGGCCCGGCAGTTGTTCAGATTTGACCAGCACATCCAGGCCCAATGTCTGCAGTCTTTCCATTTCGAGATAGGCCCGGTCCTGTTGCTGAAACGCGCCTGTTTGGAGCATATAAGGTGCTGGTAGCGATTCCGACATGGAATCGCTTGTTTGAGTCTGACCGGCTTGCTCGGGTGTCAGTTCCACCGGGGTCGCATCGACCGTAACCTCATAGTTTGGCAACTCACGATAGAACTCCAACTGCAGTTTCGCCGCGGGTGTCTCCACCTGTACAGGAGAGTCATCCGGTGTCAGGTTAGCCATGCTGGATTGAATTGGGTTACTGGAATTCAGCGGAGGCACATTACCGGATAGATAGAACAGCACACAGGCAAACACACCAATGGCCAGACCAACAACCATACCGGTAATCATAAGCGACCATGCAGGCGGAGAATCTACGGGCTTCCTCTCCAGCAGGGGTTCGGGTCGAATCTTGGCGAAGTCGTGACTCATGTCTCCAACGGCATCAGTATCAGAAGACTAACCTATTGTTTTACCTTAATTTAATTTATACGAAAGCAGGCCAGCACCCTCAATTATCGGTTATTCACCTGGAAGCTATAGCCTGAAATGGCAGACTTGTGAGCGGGTTGGCGCTGTCAGATAAGATCCTGCGGGTCGACGTCGATGCTCCAACGCAGTCCGGCTGGTTGATTCATCGACTCGATTTGAACGCATAGATGGGACAAAAACTCCTGCAGCATGCCCCTGGAGGGACTCTTGAGCTGAAGTTGAACCCGATATCTGCCGGCGCGTTTCTCCATCGGGGCAGGTACTGGACCTACTCTGTCGATCGCAAGGTTCTGCTTTGCACAGAGTGTCCCGGCATGCGCACCTACCCTGTTCAGAAACGCGAGCGCGGGCTGTAACTCTTTCGCTTCAGCACGCAGTAATGCCAGGTGCTGAAACGGTGGCATGGCAGCAGATTGTCTCTCCATCAGAAGCAGTTGTGCGAATTCAGCATAGGAACCCCGCACCAGGGATTGCAGCACTGCATGTCCGGCGTGTCGGGATTGAATGTAAACCTCCCCCGCGCGTTCGGCGCGACCTGCCCTGCCAGCAACCTGGATGATCGTCTGCGCCATGTGTTCCTGCCCTCGGAAATCGGCACTGAACAATCCTGCATCTGCATCCAGTACCACCACCAGGGTGATGTTTGGAAAGTGATGGCCTTTGGCCAACATCTGCGTGCCCAACATCAAGCAGGAGTCTCCTTTGTTTATCTGTTCAAGCATCGCTTCGAATCGTACCCTGCTGCGGGTGGAATCCCGATCGATGCGAATTACCGGGCAGGATGGAAAACGTGACTTTAAAAATTCTTCAATCTTCTGTGTGCCGACACCGAATGTCGCGAGATCTCGTGACTTACAGATTGGGCATCCTGAGAGCAGTTTTCTGCTTGTTCCACAATGATGACAACGCAGCCCCGGCGGTTTTGTGTGTACAGTTAACTGGGCAATGCATTTGTCGCATTCCGCCAGCCAGCCACAGGTGGTGCAAGAGAGCACCGGCGCGAAACCTCTCCGGTTAATGAACACCAGCACCTGATTCCTGGCATTGAGGTGTTGTTCCATTTTATAAAGCAGCTGTTCAGAGAATCCGGAATCGAGAGTACCCTGGGAGATATCTACGAGTTCCATGGATGTAAATACTGCATTGCCTGCCCGTTCACTCAATATCAGATGGTCAAACTTGTCAGTTGAACAGTTGTGAAGGCTTTCCAGACTCGGAGTGGCAGAGCCGAGGATAACCGGCACTCCTTCTTCTCTCCCGCGCATGACCGCCAGATCCCGAGCCGAATATCTGAAGCCATCTTGCTGCTTGAATGACGCATCATGCTCCTCATCGACAACGATCAATCCGGGATTCGCCAGCGGTGTGAAAATGGCAGATCGAGTACCAATAATAATCGCCGCGCTGCCGTTGCGAGCCTGGTTCCATGCTGCCACTCGATCAGCATCGGTCAATCCGGAATGCAGTACTACTAATGGGCAGGCAAATCTTTTCTTAAATCGGGTAACCGTTTGCGGCGTTAACCCAATCTCTGGAACCAGCACAAGGCACTGACGACCCCTGGCCAATTGCCGCTGCATAACTTGCATATAGACTTCAGTCTTTCCAGATCCGGTAACGCCATCGAGCAGAAAGCAGGAGAATTCGTCGAGGCGTCTGGCAATTGATTGGAAGGCAGCCTGTTGATCGTTGTTGAGGGTAGGGGCCTGAAGGCCGCTTTCATCAATGGCTGGGAAAAAACCCTGGTCTGCAACAGCAACCCAATGCTTCTCTATTAACTGTTTGTCGCGCAGTTGATTCAGGATCGATCTACTGAAGCCGCTTGCTTCAACCTCCGAGTCGGCAAGCTCTCCTGAGTTCTCGATGAGCTCCAATAGCGCCCGCTGTTTCTTGGCGCGGCCGAGTGCCGTTACTCGTTCTTCAGTATGCTCGCCGGTGACTCTCCAGATGATTCTTGCCGTTTTGTAGGACTTGCCCAGTCGCAGCCGACCCGGCAAGGCAGAATGAATTACCTCGCCGACGGGATGTTGATAGTAACTGGCACCCCATAAGAGCGTTCTGAAAAGGGCAGGCGTGAATAAGGGCTCTACATCGAGCACGGCAGAAATTGCTTTTAGTCGCCCTGTTTCAAGATTGGACTGGTTAACGCATTCGACAGCCAATCCCACAACTTCGCGATTGCCAAAGGGCACTCTAACTCTCACTCCCGGGTAGATCGTCTGTTCTGAGTCTGAAGGTGGCAGGTAGTCGAAAAGTCGACGCAGGGGTGAGGGTATCGCTACCCTGATGATCAGGCCGCGATGCTTTACCGATGTGCTAGTAGACATTAAGTTCTTCGGAAGACGTTACTGCTGGAAGTAGAGCAGTGTAAGTTCAATTGAAATGGCAAACAACCGGGACTACCTCATGCAACATGTGCTACCTGAATCCTCCATGGCTCTCTGCAAGCTACTGTGGGGCTGTGCAGTATTACGCGATGGTTTATACTCCGGCGAGTTGCGATACCGGTGAATTCCGGCACTGCAATAAGCAGTCACAGAGCAGTTAGGCACCAACACCCGGGGACAGGTAATGGGTTCAGACGCGGTACCAGAAGAGTTGCTGGAAGTCAGGGAGAAGATCGACCAGATCGACACGAGACTGGTGGAACTGCTTGCCGAGCGTTTCGCGCTGACACATAGGGTCGGTTTACTAAAGGCATCCCGGGAACTCGAAGCAGTGGATGCCCAGCGGGAAGCCGAGAAACTTGCCAATCTCAGGCTCCTCTGCGCTCAGCATGACCTCAATCCTGAGTTGGTTGCACAACTCTTTACATCTATCATGGAAGAAGTTGTGCGAAATCATCGGCGACTGCAGGAAGACCAGCGAAAATAACCCATTGGGGCGCTCGAGTCCGGTCCATCAGGTATTCCAGCAAGGTTGCTGCGATCTCCTGTTATCCATGTCGGCTCCAGCAGGCATTTCGAGGCCCCATTCCTGCCCCTGTGATCCAGTTGTCTGGACTTGCGTCTGGTAAATTGTCTGGTAGAATGCTCGCCCCTGTTCACTTAGCCATGAGTGCACATTCTGCACACAGCAGACTCCCGGCCTGGCCTGAATAGCAAAGCAGATATCGTGCATCGCAGGCGCTTAGACCCGGTGTGGCGATATCAACTGAGAGGAAACGACATGAAAGCTGAAATTCATCCAAGCTACGGTCCAATCAAGGCGACCTGTAGTTGTGGTAACGTTATTGAGACCAAATCTACACTGGGTAAGGACATTCTGATCGACGTCTGTTCGCAGTGTCATCCGTTCTATACCGGCAAACAGAAAATCCTGGACTCAGGTGGACGTGTTGACCGCTTCAATAAACGGTTTGGTAACCGCAAGATTTAATGAGGCCACGACGAAGCAGCGTGCCGGCTTCGCTAAAAAATGGTTTCAGTGGAGAGCGGCTGAGAATCTGCTTCATCTATCTCGATGCCAGGGAGTTGAGGCTCAACTGACCCCGGCGCATTCTCGATTCGAAAGTATTCAAAAATAGCGTTCGGATCACCCGGTGTTGCGAGCTTGCCAGTAGTCTTGTCAATCAATCGGTCGACGATTCCGTCCGGCCGATTCATAGTGCGTTCCGGCTCACCGTCTAGTGCGGCACGCATGAAATCAATCCAGATGGGTACCGCCACGGTCGCACCCTGTTCACGTTCACCCAAAGGCTCGGGTTGATCGAATCCCACAAATACAGTCGTTGCAATGTCGCTGTTGAATCCTGAAAACCAGAGTTCTTGTGGCCCATTGGTAGTACCTGTCTTGCCCATCAAGTCGCTGCGGCGCAAATCTCTTTGCACACGATTACCGCTGCCATCTTCAATCACCGAGCGCAACATGGAGTTGAGGATGTAAGCCACCCGTTCATCAATGATACGGGGCGCGGGGTACAGCGGTAATCCTGCTTCATCATAATTTTGAGTACAGTCTTCGCAGACAACAACCGGATTAGCCTGATACAGGATACCATCGTTGATGCTGCTGACCTCTTTGATAAACCAGGGGTCAACTTTATAGCCGCCATTGGCAATTGCCGCATATCCGGTAACGATTTCCAGGGGCTGGACATCCTGACTGCCCAGGGCGACTGTCAAATCGTTACTTGGGAAATTCTGCGTCTGAAATCCAAACTTCGCGGCGAAGGGGAGAACCTTGTCCGACCCTAACTGATCGAAGAGGCGAACCGTAGGCACGTTGCGTGACTCTTTGAGTGCGTAACGCAAAGTAATTGGCCCCAGGAAGTTGTTCTCATAATTATTCGGACGATAGTCTTCTCTTGTAAAAGGAGCGTCGTTAATGGTGCTGGCGGGAGAATATCCATGTTCAAGAGCGGCGCCATAGACGAAGGGTTTAAAATTTGAACCAGGTGGGCGGGGCGTGATGACGCGATTAACCTGACTGTGCCGGAAATCATAACCTCCGACCAGTGCCAGTATTTCGCCGTTGCCGGGAGAGATGGAAATCAGCGCACCTTGCAGGTCGGGAACCTGCCCCAATTCCCAGCGATTCTCATTCAGCTTTAGCCGGATTAAATCCCCGACCTGAACCACATCGGTGGCCGATTCAATAGGCTCGGCATAATTTCGATTAACAAACTTACGCGCCCAGCGGATTCCTTCCCAGCCAATGCTTATACTCTCGCCTGACTTGAGCATAGCGGTGAACGATTGGTTCTGCACCTCGGTCACGATCGCCGGTTGTTGATTGCCGTAGGTGGACATCGGCTGCAGTTGTTCAAGCCAGATCGACCTGGGCTCGAGAAGATCTGCTGGGTAGTGGGCTTCCGGGCCTCGGTAACCGTGGCTCCTGTCATAGTAGATTTCAAGGCCGTCGATGAGTGCCTTGTTGGCAGCTAGCTGTTTCTCCCCATCAATACTGGTTGTGACTTCGAAGCCCTTCGAATAGGTTTCCTCACCAAATTGTTGAAATAGTTGTTGCCGGACCATCTCGGCAACATAGGGAGCAGGCACTTCGATATTTCGATTTCGTCTCGAAGCGGATACCGGAGCCATGTTGGCCTCTTCATACTCGGCCTGGGATATCATGTTCTCATTCAACATGTTGCGGAGCCGCGTTTCACGACGACTGATCGCTCGCTCAGGATCGGAAAGCGGATTACAACTAGACGGGCACGGTAGCAACGAAATCATCATGGCCGATTCAGCCAGGCTCAGTTCGCTGACGTCTTTCCCATAATAAACGAAAGAAGCCGCGCCAATACCGTCAGCACCGGCACCGAAATAAATTGTGTTCAAGTAAAGAGTAAGGATTTCTTGTTTGGTGAGTTCCCTTTGAATCTGCAGGGCGAAGGGAATCTCCTTGAATTTACGCAAATAGACATTGTCGCTGTCAAAAGACAGGTTATTGGCCAACTGCATAGTGATGGTGCTGCCACCGCCGAGTCGCTGGCCGCGGATGAAGCCGTAAAACCCCCGCAGGAGACTCTGAATATCCACCCCGGGGTGCGAATAGAAGCGCACATCTTCTGTGGCGATCAGCGCATCAGTGAGGACTTTGGGAATGCTTTCAAACGCGACCGGACTGCGGCGATTGCCAATCTCATCAATCAAGCGCTGGTCCGAGGTGTAGATTCGCAGAGGGATTTCCAACTGCACATCACGGTAGGTCTCGGCAGCTGGCAATAACGGTGCCAGATACAGGTAAGCGGCCGTCGCCACCATGGTAATGCCGGTGAACGCAGCCACACCCAGCATTACTGCCCATTTAATGTAGACTCTTAGCTTGGACTGCACGCGGTATTAACCTCTGACCAGATTGCTGCTTCTACTCGAAAAGGCCGGTATTCCGGGTGAAATGCTTGAGAAGCAGGGCCTGCATTATACACCTCGATATCGACAAATCGGTGTTATTCTGGGCCAGTCTGGGCAGTTGAAGCCAGCTTCGTCCATACCAGGGACAATTTTTGCTCTAACCGGCCTGAAGTAGTGTCGGCGGTTACAGAAGAAGTATTTAGAGACGCGCCTAGACCTTGCCACCACAAGCCCTCGAAATTAGCAAGGTTAAGCAGGGTGCGGGCTGTGGGGGGTATGACCCGATCTCAAACGTGAACTGAATCAAAGAATTGCTGCTGGCCTTGGTACAGTATTGAATGGTGAAGTTGTTTATTCTGAAAGTTTGATAATTAATTGAAAACTATAGCAAATTTTTATTCGGCCGATACTGAAATCTGGAAGATAAAATTTTTGGTGGGAATCTGCTAAGCTGCTGTAATTGCTAGCATTATAACTGCCACAAGAGTCGTAACTGGTCTCGGAAATCGCATGCATTTGGTGTGGATGCATACCCCGAAACCAGAGTTTTTTGGTCCGCTGAAGAAAATTATTTAGGACAAAATAGAGTGCTGGAGAAACTAGGCAACATCGGGTTCTTAGCCAATTTTGGCAAGAAAAGCAGTACCTTGCTCGGGGTAGACATCAGCTCGACCTCGATAAAGATATTGCAATTGAGCCCGGTCGGTAACAATTACAAGCTTGACAACTACGTCATCCGACCGCTGCCAGCGAACTCTGTAGTTGAGAAAAACATCAGCGATATCGATGCTGTAGGTGATTGCATTTCCCAGGCAATCAGTATCCTCAAGCCTTCCATCAAGGATGCAGCGGTTGCGGTAGCCGGTTCCGCGGTCATTACCAAGACCATTGAAATGAATGCATCGCTGTCCGATTCGGAAATGGAAAACCAGATTGTAGTTGAGGCTGATCAATACATTCCCTATCCGCTTGACGAGGTTTCGATCGACTTCGAAAGGCAAGGTTTATCTGAACGCAATCCCGATATGGTGGAGGTTCTCCTGGCAGCCTGTCGTCGTGAAAACGTGGATTCGCGGGTTACGGCGCTGGAATTAGGCGGACTTACCGCCAAAGTGGTCGATATTGAAGCCTATGCTATCGAGCGAGCCTTTACACTGCTGTCTGCACAGATCGGTTCCCAGGATGAGCAGACTGTAGCAATCGTCGACGTGGGATCGATGATGACGACACTCAATGTAATTCTCGAGGGGCGTACGATCTACACGCGTGAGCAGATGTTTGGTGGCAACGCACTTTCTGAAGAAGTACAGCGCCGTTTCGGGCTTAGTGCCATCGAAGCAGAGCAGGCCATGAAGAGGGGCGGCCTGCCCGATGAATACGAATATGAGATTCTGGCGCCGTTCAAGGACACTGTCGTTCAGCAGGTCAGTCAGACACTGCAGTTTTTCTTCTCATCCAGTCACTACAACGAAGTGGACTATATTCTGCTGGCAGGTGGGGTTGCTGCTATCGAAGGGCTGGCGGACCTCGTGCAGGAAGCCTTGTCGACACCGGTACGGATTGCCAATCCTTTTGAGAATCTTATCATCGGGTCCAGAATTAACGAATCACTACTAAAAAACGATGCACCGGCATTGTTGATTGCCTGTGGCCTGGCTATGCGAGGTGAATACTAATGGCACATATTAATTTATTGCCATGGCGAGAACGGCTGCGCGAGGAGCGCAAGCGGGAGTTCTTCTCCATCATCGCCGGTGTAGTGGTGATCGCAGCTGGTCTACTCTTCCTGGGAGACCGCTACATTAATCGTGCGATCGACACGCAGACAGCGCGTAATGAATTTGTCCGTGCAGAAATTCTCCTGCTCGATGCACGGGTCGCCGAAATCAACAATTTGCGGCAGCAGAAAGAGGATATCCGCGCCCGCATGAATGTGATCACTGACCTACAGGGTACCCGGCCAGTGATCGTGAGAATTTTCGATGAGTTGGTGAGAACCTTACCAGAAGGGGTGTTTTACGAAAGTGTTGAGCGCACTAACAATTCTATTGCTATCGAAGGTACAGCAGAAACCTATGGGCGCATCACTGAACTGATGCGACGTCTCGATACTTCAGAGTGGTTTGAGGCTACAGATTTAAGTGAGTTTTCTGTTGTAGCGAGTTCAGAAACCGCAATGTCTGCTGCGATTTCGTTTTCGCTTACCTTGTCTATCGAGTTGCCAGGCCAGGGCGAGCAAGAAAGAGGTGTGAGGTGACAGATGTCTTTAATTAAGAATATTACTAGTGACCTGAAGAATTTTGACTGGACTGATCTGCAGGATGTAGACACGATTGGCGTCTGGCCGGCCCCGGTTAAGGCAATCATAATTTTGGTTATATTTATAGGTTGCCTGGCAGGAGGCTACTTCCTGCGAATCCAGAATCTACAAACTGATTTGGACAATGTTGCTGCAGACGAGGGTGAGCTTCGAGTCGAGTTTGAGCAGAAGGCATTCCTGGCTGCCAATCTCGAAGAATATCGGGCGCAGACGGTACTGATGGAGGAGGCCTTTAACGAACTGTTAAGACAGCTACCTTCAGAAACAGAAGTGCCTGGACTGGTCGATGACGTAACAAACACCGGAACCGGTAGCGGGCTCGATTTCGCTACTTTCGAATTACCAGAAGAACAGATTCAGGAATTCTATATTGAAATTCCCATCAATCTGAATGCCATTGGGAGTTTTCACGACTTCGGGACTTTTGTCAGCGGTGTTGCCAGCCTCGACAGAATTGTAACGCTGCATGACTTTGCCATTTCCAATCGTAACGATTCCTTCCTCGATATGAGTATCGTAGCGAGAACTTATCGTTACAAAGAGGTGGACGAGGGAGGAAATTAGTAAATGAGTGCTACTCGTCAAAGTGTTCGCATGCTTTGCCTGACAGCATTGTCCCTGCTGCTGGCGGCCTGCTCGCGAGTTGAAAATTTTTCTGATTTGCAGGCTTTTGTAGACGAAGTGAATTCGCGGCCTGGGGCCGAAGTTGAACCGGTCCCTCAGTTCGTACCCTACGAAGGATTTATCTATAGCGCAGCGTCAATGCGCAGCCCGTTCGAAGTGCCGCTGATTATTGACGATGATTCCGGAATGGTGCTCTCACAGGACGTGCAACCTGACTTCGAAAGGGAGCGGGAAGAGCTGGAGAATCATTCGATAAGTGAGCTGTCCATGGTGGGAATGATGGCCACCGGCGGCGTCTACACAGCATTGGTCGAGGATGCTTTTGGAGTAGTACATAAAGTCGGTTTAGGAAGCTATCTTGGACGAAATCACGGGCGAATCCAGTCGATATCGAATACCCAGTTGAGTCTTATTGAAATAGTGCCCAGCGGTAATGGCGGTTGGGTAGAAAGGCCACAGACTCTCACGCTGCAATAATTAGCGTGAGTCGAGGTTATGAGTATGTTTAAGAAAAACAGAGTGCCGAAATACAAACAAGCAGTAGTTGTATTGCTCGTAAGTCTGAAAAGAACGTGCCAGATATTGCTTGCACTATTACTTGCAGGATCTGTTGCGGCGCAGCAATCCATCACACTGGATAGCATAGGCTTTGCGAATCTACCGGGTGACAGTATTGAGATTCAATTGAGTTTTGATTCTACCCCGCCTGAGCCAACCGGTTTTGTTCTGGATAATCCTGCGCGTATTTCTCTGGATCTCGTTGGAGTCGCCAGTAGTCTCAGCCAACAACGCTTCAATATCGATTCGAATAACGCACAGAGCGTTATGGTGTTGGATGATGGCAGTCGCACACGTCTTGTAGTAAACCTCGATCAACTGGTCAATTATGAGACCCAGTTAGTTGGCAACGTACTGACTATCCAGGTGGGCAATGACTCATTTGGCGCGGGAGGCATAGCGGCAGCAGGCCAGGTAATTTCCGGTATTTCCAGCGCGACTGACAATGAGATTACCGATGTCACTTTTCGTCGAGGTGCGGATGAGGAAGGCCAGGTCCTAATTGAATTATCCAGTGACAGGGTAATAGGTAGTGTTGAGCAGGTTGGCGCCAGAGTCTACGTAGAATTTACCGATACCACCGTACCAAACGACTTGAACCGTCGCTTCGATGTTAGCGACTTCGCCACCAACGTGACTACAGTCGACGTTTTAGGGCAGAGCGGTCGAGCCACAGTAGTTATCGATATTGACGGTGCTTATGAATATGTAGCCTTTCAAAGTGGCAATCAATACACGGTTAGCGTCCGACCACCGGCACTCGATGTGAGTGGTGACAATGCCATTGCTGCTTATACTGGAGCAGTCAGTGATCTGTCTTTCCAGGATATTCCGGTGCGGTCTGTATTGCAGATTCTTGCCGATTATTACGAATTCAGTCTGGTAGCCGGTGATGCAGTATCCGGTAACGTAACAATCCATCTCGATAATGTGCCCTGGGATCAGGCGCTTGAGTTAGTGTTGCGCACACGCAATCTCGGCAGTCGACTCGAGGGCAACGTCTTGTATGTTGCGCCTGCCAATGAAATCGCAGCGCAGGATCAGCTGGAGCTTGAGGCCGTGCAACAGGCACAGGCATTGGCACCACTATTTTACAGAATTCGTGCAAGTAAACTACGCCGATGCCAATGACATCATGTTATTGCTTACCGGAGGAGCTAGCAGTGGTGGCGGTGATCTTGCCGCTCTGGGTGGTGCCGGGGCTGCGCCAGCTGCCAGCAGTGGCGGCATTCTGTCGGTGCGGGGGACTGCAACTGTCGATGAACGAACTAATATCATCATCGTCCGGGATATCGAAGAAAAGCTGGAGGAAGTTCGAGCCATGTTAGCGCGGTTAGACATTGCCGTGCGCCAGGTGCTTATTGAGGCACGCATCGTAAACGTATCGACAAACTATGGCAGAGATCTGGGCATTCGCTGGGGAGGTGCCGGTAGTGCATCAACCGGAGATAACTTCCGTTACGGTGGTTCCCAGTCGGCCACAGTGCATGAGGCGAATGAGAGTGTGCTTAGGGAGATAGCTATCCAGGATGCCCTGATAGCCGGAGACGCAGCACGCATTCAGGCTCTGCAGAATGGGACTGATCCCAGTTTGATTGAATCCCTGGTTAGCCAGGCAATAGCAGGTGTACCCATACCCATCGCCGATGTGCTCTTTCCCGATTCACTGGCTGTGGATCTCGGTGTTGAGAATGAGAGCGCCACATCATTCTCAATTGGATATACCGGTAACAATGGTCTGATCGAATTGGAGCTGTCTGCATTAGAGAGCAGTGGTAACGGCGAAGTAATTGCACGCCCGAAGGTTACAACTCAGGACAAGGTTACGGCGGAAATTCGCTCCGGTGTACGGATTCCTTATCAGTCCCAGGCCGGCGGCACTGCCGGTGGTTCTACTACCGAATTTGAGGATGCGGTCCTGTCACTGAGGGTAACACCGCAGATCACTCCTGATGGTCGCATCAACATGGAACTCGAGATTCAACAAGATTCAGTAGCAGCGGGTTCCGGCGCGATTCCTGCGATCAATACTAACCAGGTGAGTACCAGCGCACTGGTCAATAACGGTGAGACCATCGTGTTAGGTGGTGTATTCCGCGAGGAATCCACCACGACCGAGACCAAGACACCATTCCTTGGTGATGTACCCTATCTTGGCCGATTGTTTAAGCGAACCGAGAACGCAAACAGACGCACCGAGCTGCTGATTTTTATCACACCAAAGATTATTGCCGAAATTAATATCAGGTAAGCATTCACATCCTGAACTGGATTGTGCATTCAAACCAGTTCGGGATAAACCTCTTGCTCCTCACTACCCGTCATTGAGTATGCAATCACTCAAGACGCAGGCAGTATCTTAGTACGAATCCAACCACAGATAAGCATGGCATGAATTATTCCGGTAACGTTTTCCTGGTAGGTCCCATGGGAGTTGGCAAGACCACTATCGGTCGGGTGCTGGCAGAGTTGCTGGACATGGAGTTTTTCGATTCTGATCGAGAAATAGAAGCATCTACAGGTGCCGATATCCCGTGGATTTTCGATGTAGAAGGAGAGAGCGGATTCAGAATTAGAGAGGCGCGCATGGTTGATCAGCTCAGCAAGAAAAAAGCCATCGTTCTGGCTACCGGAGGTGGTGCAGTGCTGACTGAAGAGAATCGGCAATGTCTTAAAGGTCGGGGAGTCGTAGTCTACCTGAGGGCATCAATAAGGCAGCAGGTTGAACGTACGAGTCGTGACAAGAATCGTCCGCTTCTGCAGATACCAGATCCAGAGAAGAAGATCCGTGAACTCATGAATATTAGAGATCCACTCTATCGGGAAGTTGCCGATATCGTGATCGATACCAATCGGAGAAACCCAAGGGCTGTCAGCCTGGATATTATCCGACGCCTGCTGGATCTGGACAAGAAACTTCCAGTTAATTCAGCTGTAGAACTGGAATAATAAAATTAGATCGCGATGCAAACAGTAAACGTAAATTTGGGTGATCGAAGCTATCCTATCTTCATTGGCAATAACTTGCATGAAGAGCAGTCGCTCCTGACCCCATACCTTGGCAAGGGAAAGTTGGTAGTGATTACCAATGAAGTTGTTGCGCCCTTGTACCTGGAACGCGTTAAACCCCTGGTCGGTTCACAGTACGCCGGTGAGGTCATTCTGCCAGATGGAGAACAACACAAGAATCTGGGTGCAATTGAGCACATTTATGACTACCTCATGCAAGGGAAGTTTGACCGACAGACTACGTTGCTGGCACTGGGCGGAGGAGTAGTCGGCGATATAACGGGATTCGCCGCCGCTACTTATCAGCGTGGCATAAACTTCATTCAGTTTCCCACTACCCTATTGGCCCAGGTGGACTCATCAGTTGGTGGAAAGACTGGCGTCAACCATCCGCTGGGTAAAAATATGATCGGTGCTTTTTTTCAACCACGGTGTGTGGTGGTGGATACCGATGTACTGAGAACCCTGCCAGATCGTGAAATCAAGGCGGGACTGGCTGAAGTGCTGAAATATGGCCTGATACGAAAGGCCGAATTTTTCGATTGGTTGGCGGAAAACAGCCAGGCAATCCTGAGCCTGGACGACGCCAGTCTGGTGAGGGCAATCAGAGTCTGCTGCAAGATGAAAGCCGAAGTTGTTGCCCAGGATGAGAAGGAAGCCGGAGAACGCGTTCTGCTAAATCTGGGGCATACCTTCGGTCATGCTATCGAGACCGCTACGGGTTATGGTACCTGGCTACACGGTGAAACCGTGGCGATGGGTATGGTTATGGCAGCGGATCTATCCCTGCGCCTGGGATGGCTGGACGCAGGTTCAGCAGCAAGGATCCGCACGGTCCTGGAAGAAAAATATGGTATGCCCGTGATTCCTCCTGCCGATATAACTGTAGAGCAGTATCTCGACTTGATGTCTTCTGACAAGAAAACGGAACTCGGCAAGATCCGCCTTATTCTTCTCAAGAAGATTGGAGAGGCAGTCATCGAAGGTGAGATTGATGGCGAGAAGCTGCGAGCAACACTAACTGCTGGAGACCAGCTTTGTCGCTGAAATGCTGAACACTTGTGAAGAACTACAAGAACACTCTTAAACTCGCCTTCGATCCCTTTGAGCCGGGAGCGAATAGTCGCGATTTCTACGGTGGTGCAGATCGGCAGGATCTTCTGGATCGAATTCTCGAAAATGCGCTTTACGGCTGTCCGTTAATATCTGTCTATGGCGGCCTCGGGGCAGGTAAAACCACGCTGGCCAACTGGTGCTGCGAGAGTTTCGGCGAGGAATCCGTCTGTGTCATGGTGGCAGCCACGCTCTTCATGAACCAATCGCAGTTCATGGAAAAGCTTGTCGAGCAGCTACCAATTAGCAGCCCACCTGCGGACCTTGTTGCCGCGTCAACCGCTATCCATCGGCTGGCGAGTCACCTGGAACTGGAAGCAAGGTCACTGATAATAGTGATAGATGATGCCCATGAGTTAAGCAGTGAGGTGTTTGAATCGATCTCTGATCTGCTCGGCAACGGGAATATACACGCACTGATAATGGGTGAGAAACAGTTGAGCAACTTGCTCGAAAACACGCTTTCCGCTGAATTGGCCGGCAAGCTCGTTGAGTTCGAGCTGCTAAATCTGGGCAGCGAAGAAACGATCGAATATATTCGATTCAAGCTGGCTAGTGCTGGATACACAGCAGCAATCCCCATTTCCGGGGGCAAGTTGGGCAACATAGCGAATTCCTCAAACGGGATGCCTGGTACTATAAATGCCCTGATGGCCGCTGCCCTGTCGGTAGATTTCGCACAAGCTCATGTTGAGCAAATTGGTATTGGAGGCAGGCGCTACTGGGTAGCTGCAGCTGTATTAGTTGTATTGCTGGCTTCGGTACTCATCCTTCCCGAATCTGACCCACCGGAAAATGCTCTATCACAAGCAGGCATCCTCCAATCATCTGGTGAGCGGATCCAGATCCCCGTAGGGGCCACGTTAAATGATTCGAGTGATGGGGCTCTTGATACAGCTCTAACTCCTGCTGCCCAACCCTCCACGGTAGAAATTATTGCAGAACTGAAACTTGATGTAGCCGATTCTACTCCTGCAACTACACTGGATCAGCCGATTACAGCAGTTATTCAACAATCCCTGAATCAAACATTGCCTAAAGTACTGAGCGCTACAACTCAGGAGACCAGGAATTCCAACATTGCAGCCCCGTCATTCTCGGGCATATCCGACTTCGAATCAGAGCTGCTTAGATATCCAGCAAATAGCTACACAGTGCAGATCATGGGCTCGCGTTCAGAAGCCAGCGTCCGTGAATTTGTAAGTGGTGAAGTCCATGTAGGCAAGGCTGGTTACTTCGAAACCCGATTCCAGGATCGCCCATGGTTTGTAGTTGTGCTGGGAAATTTTGGGGAGCGGCATGAGGCTGTCGCAGCAATTGAAGAGCTTCCTGAATCTCTGCGGTCTCTAAAGCCCTGGATTCGAAGTCTCGCCGATGTCCAGTCAGACATTCGTAAACTCCACGCCAGCAATTAGTCGAACTCTTTCCTTTAAGCAGCCTCTGATCAAGTTTATGGCTACTGCGGCTTACTGTCGATGCCGATAGCAAGCTGCAATTTTGCGGTCTGTCAACCTGTCAATTGATTGCAACGCCGCGAGCGCACTCGCTGCCAACCCCCGACCGGCGAGGCCTGGGGCGCTGGGTTGTCGCGCTTGCCAAGGACTCTACCATTCCCTGCGCACGACGCCTTGTAGCAGCACACGAACCGGTCTTTAACAGATGCCCGCAGAAGTAGCCATAGACTTGATCAGAGGCTCCCTTGTACTCTCATTGTGTCTTACCGAGGCTCGTGTAAAATTGGGCGCCTTCCAGTGGGGGCTCACGGCCGTTTATCGGCCCTTGGTCGCTGACTGGATTGCCGCTGCGTTCAGGTCCAAAGTTGATGCGATAAAGGGCTGCCAATACCGCTTGCTGGCTGCAAAAGCAGATCTGCATTACACCGGAAATAAAGGGACAGTGGCGTGACACTTAAGAATGACCGATTCCTGCGAGCTTTACTGAAAGAATCTGTAGATGTAACTCCGGTATGGATGATGCGCCAGGCTGGGCGCTACCTTCCAGAATATCGGGTTACGCGTAAACAAGCCGGGGATTTCCTGACTCTCTGTCAGACACCGCAGTTGGCCTGTGAGGTCACGCTGCAGCCGCTGCACCGCTATCCCTTTGATGCGGCAATTCTTTTTTCTGACATTCTGACCATTCCGGACGCGCTCGGTCAGGGTCTGTATTTCTCCGAGGGTGAAGGTCCTAAATTTCGTAAAGTTATTCGATCGGCGCTGGATGTGGAAATGCTGCCGGATATCTCGATTGCTGACGAGCTGACTTACGTAACTGATGCGATTGCGTTGATACGCAAGGAGTTAAACGGTTCGGTGCCATTAATCGGCTTCTCCGGCAGCCCATGGACCCTTGCCACGTACATGATCGAGGGTGGAGGCAGTAAGGATTTCCGAATTGCCAAGCAATTTATGTACGACCATCCGCAGGCGATGCACCTGTTACTGGAGAAGCTGGCCAACGCGGTTACCGACTATCTTAATGCGCAAATCAAAGCCGGTGCTCAGGCTGTGCAGATTTTTGATACCTGGGGAGGTGTGCTTACTACCGGTGCATACGCAACGTTCTCGCTGAAATACATGCAGGACATTGTTGCCAACTTGATCAGGGAAAATGAGGGGCGCCAGGTACCGGTAATTATTTTTACCAAGAATGGCGGATTGTGGCTGGAAGCGATTGCGAACTCTGGTTGTCAGGCAGTGGGCCTGGACTGGACGATCGAAATAGGCGCGGCGCGCCAACGTATTGGAGGCCGGGTAGCCCTGCAGGGCAATATGGACCCAACAATTTTGTATGCGAATCCTTCAGCGATTCGCAAGGAAGTAGGGCGTATTCTGGAGAGCTTTGGTCCCGGCAATGGGCATGTATTTAATCTGGGTCACGGGATCACACCGGAAGTAAACCCTGACCATGTATCAGCATTTGTAGACGCGGTTCATGAACTCTCAGCCAGCTATCATCCTTGAAGAGGATGGGTGCTTGACAGCGATTGTCAGCCTCGGCTCGAACCTGGTATCCAGCTTCGGTTCACCCAGGGAAGTGATCGAATTGGCCCTGCTTGAATTGGCTGCAATGAGTTCGCAACCACCTCGGGTTTCATCTCTGTATGAGACAGAGCCGGTAGATTGTGAAAGCGGCACAGCAAATTTCATCAACGCCGTGGTAGCGCTGAAACCTCAATTACAGACCTCACCAGACCAGCTCTTGCAGCGGCTGCATCGGATCGAAGCTGCATTCGGCAGGCAACGCGGGGATTCAGTCAATCAACCTAGAACCCTGGACCTCGACCTGATTTGTTATGGCTCGAAGCAAATCCGTGAATCTGGACTGCAATTACCTCATCCCCAGGCCCACCAGCGTCGCTTTGTGTTACAGCCGCTGGCTGAGCTTGCGCCTGACCTGATTTTACCAGGTCAGAATGTGACAGTGCAGCTGCTGCTCTCCAGGCTGCCCAACGCTCCTGCTGTGGTACCTCTGCCGACTTGATTTTTAACTCTATCTATTTGATTTAAAAGAGAAAAAATGCAGTTATTCACATTCCATCCAGGGCCATTCGAATTTAGGGAGCCTCTGAACAAGACTATGGCCGCTCTGGCTTACAGCCAATTCCGCTGAAAAGGCGCACGCAGGACGGTCGACCTTTCAAGCCAGTGCAACGCTGAGAGCGCACTCTATGTAAACCCCCGACCGGCGGGGCCTGTCGCGCCGTGTTGACGCGCTTGCCAAGGACGACTGCCATTGCCAGCGCACGCGGCCTGGCGGCAAAGCGCGACAAACTCCCGCAGAGTGGCCAACTACTTGTTCAGAGGCTCCCTAGTGTGCAAGTATCATTTAGCCTCGAAATAAATGTATATCGGCCGACTATTTTGTTAACATCCGAGGGATATTCGGTGTCTGTTCGCGCCGGATGAATACTGGCCAGAAACCAGCAAATAGAAACATAGAATATTATGCAGAAAGCGATCCCACAAATTGCGCTCACATTGATAGCCGTTTCCGGCCTGCAGGTAGTTATGGCGCAGGATATCATCGCTGCCGATTCCGACAATCCAGCCAGTTTCCGTTTCGCTCCCAATTCGTCCCTTATTGAGGATGAGCCGCTAATCAGCATAACGCGCAATGTTGAAGCTAAAGACTTTCAGGGGGCCTTGGTAGAAGAGGCGCTGAACTTTAACCTTGGTGTTCAGATTTCCCCGATTACTGGTCTAAACCTGCGTGCGGACGCCTGGCAACAGCAGATCAAGGATTCTCCTGCTGCCAATATAACCAATCAATGGCAAGGCGGGCTTTCTCAACTCTACATTGAAGATTCAGCGATTAATGAGTTCAGCCTCGATAATCCGCTGATTGGGTCTAATTTAGAGTCCAACGGGTTTGATCTTGGAGCTTCCTACGTATGGGAATCCAATCGCTTTGGTCAGTTTACTCTTTCCACGAAGACCACTTATGTGCGGGAATTCGAGAACAATGGCAGCTTGCTTGATCTGGCGAGCACAGACATTGGAGCGATAAGTGATCGGGTCATCAGCCCAGAATTGCAGAGCAGCCTGATGCTGAGTTGGGAATTTGGTAATCACACTGCCAGCGCCATTACCAACTATTTCGACTCATTCAAAGATATTAGCGAAATGGACCTGGAAGAGATCAACACCTTTGTAGATAACATCACAACAGTCGACTTTCAGTATGGTTATAGCGTTAATACCGGTTCTAATGACCGCGCTATTATCTCCTTTGGAATACGCAACATCTTCAACGAGAAGACAAATCAGATTCTGAATTCGAATACTCGCATTCTCGATCAGAATGGCCGTGTTGCCTACGGATCCATCAAGTACCAATTCTAAAATTTTCCTCAGTGGCGACTGGTCGTGACTGGTTGCTCCACGCGATTTTCCAACAGGCAAAAAAAACCCCGAATACTTCTACCGGGGTTAAAGGTCTGCTCTAAATACTGCGTCAAATCCCTTTGACTAAAACCAATGCACAATAACAATTGAATAAGATGGTTTGTATTGTAGGCAGACAAGCCAGATTCTCTGTGTTCCGGGTCACAAATCCCGGTAATTGCTGAACACCTTTTCCTGCATCAGATTTAATGCGCCGCTCGGGCCAGGCTCCACACTTCAACACGTTGTATTCCGTGGCTTCTGAGGGTCTGGCTCAAGACTGATACGGTGGCTGTGGTGGTTACTACGTCATCGATAATTGCGATGGAATTCACATTTTTAATCCCTGGTTTGTCGCTGAGGACAAACGCCCGTTGGAGATTTACTTTCCTGGCTCTGGCAGAACTCATTTCTGTCTGCGCCGGTGTGTCCCGTATTTTTCGGACCAGATTATGGGCTACAGGGATGTCGCATTGCCTGGATATGACCCTGCTTATCTCCAGCGCCTGATTGAAACCTCTTTGTCGTAGCCTGTGTTTATGAAGTGGCACCGGCAATAAGTAATCAGGTTTGTAGCTGGATTCATAGTGTCTTTTCATTTGCTTTGCCAGGCTTTGTGATAACGCGAAGCCCACTTCGAATCTTGAGTGAAACTTGAAAGCTGCCAACAATTTGTTTATTGGAGGCTGATATCGAAATACACTGCGACAGCTGTAGAAAGGCTTCGGCGCAAGCTGACAGCTACTGCAGATACCATTCACCAGGGCAGTGGCGGCGTACTCCATGCCGCAACTGAAGCAGCAGTTACCGAGCTGCGGTAGTTGCAGCTCACAGGGCAGGCACAGGCTGTAATGTCGATAACAGGCTTTGCCACAAACCACACACTGGGTTGGAAAAATTGTGCTGAGCCGGAAGGGCAGCATGGCTTGAACAGATTTTTGAATGTTCACAGGATTCAATTGAGCGGATTGTGGAGCACATTGCCTTTGATCATTGATCAGAGGCTCCCTTGTCATTACAAAGCGTAGACTGAATTAAAAATATTGCTAAGAATCAGCCAAACTCATACTTGTTATACAATGCATCACATATAATGCGCTTCGATTTTTGCAGCACTGTTTTTAGCCGTATTTATTCAGTAGTACTTTTTTGTAGTGCTTTGGGAGGACGAAGAATGACTACCTACCGGGCTCCGGTTACGGACATGCAATTCCTGTTGAGAAACGTATTCAAGGCAGAAGAATTGTTTGCCACCATGCCCGGCACCTCTGAAGTCAGCGATGACCTGATAGACGCTATTATCGAAGAAGCAGCTAAACTGATCGAAGGACTTATTGCGCCGATCAATCAAACCGGGGATCGGCAGGGCTGCCGGTTTGAAAACGGTGTTGTGACTACTCCTGAGGGATTTAAGGAAGCTTTTGCCGCCTGGTCCGCAGGAGGCTGGGCCGGGCTGACAGGTAGCGTGGAATTTGGGGGACAGGGCATGCCTAAGGTGTTGTCTGCCCTGATCGAAGAGATGGCATTCGGAGCCAATCCTTCCTTTGCGCTATATACCATACTCACCACCGGTGCCACTCTGGCGCTTAGCCAGCACGGCTCTGAAGCGCTGAAGCAACGCTTTCTACCAAAACTCTATGCGGGAACCTGGTCTGGAACCATGTGTCTCACTGAGCCCCAGGCTGGAACCGATCTGGGCATGATAAATAGTAAGGCGGTGCCCAATGCAGATGGTAGGTACAATGTTACAGGCACGAAAATTTTCATTACCGCTGGCGAGCACGATCTGACAGAGAACATTATTCATTTCGTGCTTGCTAAACTCCCTGACGCGCCCGCTGGTCCACACGGAATCTCACTGTTCCTGGTACCAAAATTGCTGGTAGATGAATCCGCGAATCTGACTGGTCAGAAAAATAATGTGACATGTGGCTCTATTGAACACAAGATGGGGATCAAGGCATCGGCAACCTGTGTGATGAATTTCGAAGACTCGCAAGGCTTTCTCGTAGGTGAGCCTAACAATGGGCTGGTCACAATGTTCACCATGATGAACTATGAGCGATTGTCCATGGGACTGCAGGGCAATGGCCTTGCTGAGAGTTCCTATCAGATTGCTTCTGACTACGCCAGGGAGCGACTACAAGGCAGGGCGCCAACCGGTCCGCAGTTAGCTGAAAAGGCGGCGGACCCAATCATTGTCCATCCCGATGTGCGAAGAATGTTGCTCACCATGCGTGCCAATATTGTGGCTGGGCGTGCACTATCACTCTATGCTGCGTTCCAGTTGGATATCGCGCGTTTTCATCAAGACGCGGCTGCCCGTAATCAGGCGGATCAGCTTGTCGCCCTGTTAATTCCCGTTCAGAAGGCCTATTGCACCGATCGCGGTTTCGAATCCTGCGTATTGGGTCAGCAGGTTCTGGGCGGGCATGGTTACATAGCAGAGTGGGGACTGGAGCAGAATGTTCGGGATGTCCGCATCGCCCAGATTTATGAAGGAGCCAATGGCATTCAGGCATTGGACTTGATGGGACGCAAGACCGTCCGCAATAAGGGTGAACTTCTCGATGTATTGGTTGCAGAGATGGATGAGTTTATCAAGAGCCAACAATCAGTCGCCGCCATGCAGCCCTATCTGAAAATCTTTGCTGAGGGCAAACAGCGGCTGGTCGATACAACAAACGCCGTGATTAAGAGCGCTACGGATCAACCGGATGAAATTGGCGCTGCCTCCTATGCCTACATGGAGTTGCTCGGACTGACCCTTTATTGTTTCATGTGGCAACGCATTCTGGCGGCCGCACTCGTGGCACTGGATGCTGGTACCGGTGACCGTAGCTACCTCGAGAGTCTGGTGAAGACTGGAGAGTTCTTTCTGTACAGGCTGATGCCTAGATCGAAATCGCTGGTAGAAGAGATTGCCGCCGGCGCCGCTCCGCTGATGGCGATGTCAGCAGAACAGTTCTAGCGCGCCCTGGCTGCCTAAATAACCCAATCCACGTTATTGGAGAACAGGTCTCTATACTGATCCAGATCTTCGTTGCTCTCGCCAACCAGGATCATATTGCCTGATTCCATTGGAACGACCACACCCGCGAATCGTTCATCCCGTATTCGGTATTCGACACTCACCGGACTATTGTTGATAACGATGACACTCACTGCTCCTCGACTACCCTGAATGATCAGGTGAGCACTCTGGTAAGCCGGCAATATAGTGCAGGGCATGGCAAAGCGAATCGGGATTTCCTGTAAGAATTCGGCATTGACCAGTCGAGTGCCAGAGTCTTGCATCGCTATATTGACCGCGGGCATTGCCAGAATGCTGGAATCGATACCCCGGGTAATAGCATTTATTTCTGCTTCTTCCAGGTACATGTGCTCTATGACTTCATTGCCAAGCGCCAAATCCGCCGTTGATAGACCCGAATTGAACGTCAGGGAGATGGTGACACCCACTGCCATTACAAGGGTGGCAGCGATCGCGTAATACTGAAACAAGCTGGAGTTCGCTGCGGACTGATCAGCAAGGTTCACCGCTGTTGTTCCCCTATCAGCCTGGGTTGGGAGAGTCAGGAGCTTGTCTGCAAGCCCCTGTGGAATCTCGACATCACGCAGCAGCGCTGCCATATCAGTTTCAAATTCCTGGGATTGATCAAGAATCTGCTGATAGGCAGGGTTTTCCTGTGCCGCATTCAGTACATCCTGCTCCGGCCTGGTGGGATTGGCGTAAACCCGTTTGCGAAATTCTATTTCATCCATCTCGTCACTCTTCTTAGCTTGGCTGTTCTTGGCTTAGCGCGTTTTCGATTCATTCTTCCAGTTCATCGGCGTCCAAGCCAAATTCCTGTTTTAACTTGCTCCTGGCGCGAAATAGTCGCGTCATAACTGTGTTGTTGTTCAGGTCCATGATGTCTGCGATTTCTTTACCGCTGAATCCGCCGATCACCTGTAGCAACAATGGTTCTCGATAATCGCTATCGAGACGTTTTATCGCATTGTGTAGAAGCTCGCGTTCCATTCTCTTGTCAGGCTCATTCTCGCTACTCTCGGCAACGGATTGTCCATCTATATCTACCAGTTCCGGCCGGTAGCGTTCGTATTGCCGGGCATTCTCCCTGCGCAATATGGTAAATAACCAGGCTTTCGCTGCCTTGTCATTCTGCAGGCTATCCAATGATCGCCAGGCACGTAAAAAAGTTTCCTGCACCAGATCCTCAGCCATCGGCTGGTTCTTGCAGAGCCATACCGCATAGCGATAGACATCCTGATAGAGCGCTGCTACCAGGGATTCATAGCGCTGCTGCTTGTTACTACCGTGTATGACCGGGCTTTCGCTCATTATTTTTCACGAGGATCTGAAATTGGAGAATCTTGCGCAGGAATAATGGCCAGATCTTCTGTTGGGAGTGTCTGGCTGATTGCTCCTCGGGCTCAGAGTGTGCCTAAATTGGTCATTAGCATCAAGTAATTACAAGGGAGCCTCTGAACAAGACTATGGCCACTGAGCGGGAGTCTGTCGCGTTTTGCCGCTAGGCGGCGTGCGC
>JAQBSZ010000049.1 GCA_027623555.1 Pseudomonadota bacterium
TGGGTTGCTATGTTATTCACGTAAACAAGACCGAACGAGGGCTGGCCAAGGAGCGGCTTCGTGATTATTGGTAAGTTTAGAAGCATGGGTTAATTGCTACTGCAATTTTATTTGTCGGTACTTATGACGGTACTTATTTTTAAGTAAATTACTAATATCAATTAAAACATATATTTGTATCTATTATTCAACTCCCCCCGCCTCCACCACACAAAAAGCCCAGCATCGCTGGGCTTTTTTATGGGTGAATTGGACAGTCGGGCTCTTTCAGTTGAGTTCATCAAATCGCCTGGACCGGTTTTTTTCTCCTGCAAAACCGGCATTTCCGCCATCCCTGGCGCTCAGCAATTTTGGACGTCCTACGGACGGCCCGAAGGGCGATCCACAGGGAAGTGGATTGCAGCTCTCCCCGCAACATCATCGTATCCTGCAATGGAGTGGCTAAGTATTATGGTGTTATGGGGACTTACTGATGGATTCCGAAGCAAGCAAGATAATTTTTCCTGATATGGCAGGCGTGGACAATAATTGAGATAGCTCTTATTCTTCTTATACTCGCCTGGCCAGATTCTGATTCATATACATTCACTTCTTAACTTATCGAACACAGGATTTTATGAGCAGTTTGCTACAGATCGTTCTCTCACTGGCGCTGGTGTGGTTATTCGCCTATCGCCGCGCTCACATGTATACAATATTAGCTTCCCTGCTTGTGGCAATGCTGCTGATGAGTTATTTCGATTCGATCCCCTGGCTGCCCTGGATCGTGCTGTTTGTAGTGAGTTTTTTCTATTTCGCCAACGCTGTGCGTATGCAAGGGCTTACGCTGCCGCTTTACAGTTTCTTCCAGCGCGTGTTGCCACCGATCAACCGTACCGAATCCGAGGCACTGGAAGCAGGAGATGTGTGGTGGGAAGCGGAATTATTCCAGGGTGATCCAGACTGGAAGGAACTGCTCAACTACCCGCGTCCACAACTCACCCAGGAAGAGCAGGCATTCATAGACAATGAAACTGAAACACTGTGTGGCATGTTGAATGATTGGCAGATCGTGCAACACGATAAAGATCTGAGTCCTGAGGCCTGGCAATACCTGAAGGAGGCAGGCTTCCTGGGTATGATAATTCCGAAGGAATACGGTGGTCTCGGATTCTCCGCTTTTGCCCATTCCTGTGTGGTCACCAAGCTCGCCACGAAGAGTAGTAGTGCTGCCGTGTCTGTCATGGTACCCAACTCTTTGGGTCCTGCTGAGCTGCTGATGAAATACGGCACCGATGTCCAGCGTCAGCGCTATCTGCCCGGGTTGGCCAAGGGTACCGAGATTCCCTGTTTTGGATTGACGAGCCCGGAAGCGGGCAGTGACGCCGGGGCGATCATCGACAGTGGTGTCGTGTGTATGGGTGTGCATGAAGGCAAGGAATGTCTGGGGTTGTCACTTACCTGGAACAAGCGTTATATCACTTTGGCGCCAATTGCTACTGTATTGGGGTTAGCCTTCAAGATGTCTGATCCGGATCATCTCTTGGGTGCCGAAGAGGATCTGGGTATAACCGTCGCGCTCGTACCCAGCAATCATCCTGGTGTTGTCCATGGCCACCGGCATTATCCGATGGGCATGGCGTTCATGAACGGGCCTACCCAGGGTAAGGACGTATTCATTCCGCTGGACTGGATTATCGGCGGTGTCGAATATGCTGGCCGTGGTTGGCAGATGCTGGTCGAGTGCTTGTCAGAGGGCCGTGCCATTTCCCTGCCGGCACTCAGCACAGCCACGGCCAAAATGAGCTATCGTCTCACGGGTGCGTATGCGAAATTGCGTCGGCAGTTCAACCTGTCAATTGGCAATTTCGAAGGCATTGAAGAAGCACTCTCGCGAATCGCCGGATACACCTATCAGCTGGAAGCTGCGCGCATTATGACGGCAGGGGCGGTCGACTTGCATATCAAGCCTTCCGTGGTATCGGCGATTGCCAAGTACCACATGACCGAAAACTCCCGCAGAGTAATACAGGATGCCATGGATGTGCACGGCGGTCGTGGCCTCATACTCGGCGACCGCAACTATCTTGCCTACGCATATTTTAGTACCCCGATAGCAATTACTGTCGAGGGTGCGAACATACTCACCCGCAACTTGATCATCTTTGGCCAGGGCGCGATTCGCTGCCATCCGTTTATTCTGCGCGAGATGCAGGCGGCCAAGAATCCGGATGCGGTCGCAGGCCTGGCGGAATTCGATAGCCTGATCTTTCGTCACATTGGTTATACGATCAGTAATTTCGTACGCACGCTGAGTCTCAGCCTGACCTGGGGCGTGTTCCACCGCGCTCCGGTCAGCGACAAGACCAGGCGGCATTATCGGCAATTGACGCGCATGAGTTCGTCACTCGCACTCGTGTCGGATATATCCATGATGTTGCTCGGCGGGGCCTTGAAACGGAAGGAACGGTTATCTGCGCGACTCGGCGATGTGCTCAGCAATCTCTATCTCGGCTGCGCCGTATTGAAATACTACCGCGACAGCGGCAGTCATGCCGAAGACCTGCCCTATGTTGACTGGAACCTGCAGCTGGCCCTGCATAACTGTCAGGAAGCCTTTCAGGATTTTTTTGAGAACCTGCCCAACCGTCCCATCGCCTGGTTGTTACGGTTGATCGTGTTCCCATTTGGCAGACCCTATAGCCTGCCGAATGACCAGCTGGATCATGAGCTGGTGCAGACGATGTTCACTGACAACGAACTGCGTGATCGCATCACATCACTTGTCTACATTGGCAAAGACGACTCTGACCCTGCGTTCGTGATCGAAGATGCATTCCTGAAAGTGCTGGCATCCAAAGACACGCGCAAGCTGATTAGGCAGGCGGTGAAAGAAGGCAATATCGCCGATTTTGCAAATCCACAAGCGTTAGGCGACGCGGCCGTTGCAGCAGGATTATGCACCAGCGATGAAGCGCAGCTGTTTATGGCTGCAGAGCTGGCCCGCTCGAAGGCAATCCAGGTAGATGACTATCCACCGGCGTTTTTCGCGAAGACCTGATCAGGCGACGCTACTTGAATGTCATCTTCTCTTCGTCATTGACGTTGGAGGGAAAGAAGCTGAACAGCAGAAGCTGAACAGGACACCCACAAATTTGTATGACCAAGATTATCGCTTCATTTACTACTCTTGACTAATGCTCAGGCACGAATTCATCTTATGCCAAAGTGAGTGGCATTATGTTGTTATTTTGTTGGTGTCCTTTCTTCCCCTGACTATTTTATTTGAAAACCCTGATCAAGATTTTTCCAGTGTTGTTTCAGTTTTTTCTTGTGCGCCTCATTCATAGGCAGAGCTTTCAACTTATCAGGCCATATACTTCTTGCTTTTTCCATTGCCTCAACGAGATGGGGCTTTATTGCACGCCACGGCAGGTCAGACTTTTTTGCCCAGTATTCAAAGTGATCATAGGAAACTTCATACCAGTTCTTAGTACCACCGAGATTGAGCGCATATTGTTGTTCTCCGTCGATATAAACGCTCGTTGTCACGATATCGTATGCTGGAGACAGTTGTGGAGTAATCTGATTAGGGTAAATCAGACTCCAATTCTTTAGATGGGCGTCTCCATTTGCTAGCAGGATGTTGGCGAGAAGACGTCGTGCGAATTGCTGAGCGTCCATGAGCCCATCACCAGAATATTGATAAAGTATTCTGGCAATATGTTCATAGTTGGCGGTGTTGTATTTCTCATGGGGATACTTCACCAAAACCTGCGCAAAGTCTTCCGTGTGAATCCGGCTTACTTCGTTTCGATCAAACCGTTTGATCGCGAAAGCGAATTGCTCTTTCGGGAGATTTATTGGCGGAAGGTCATCCAGTTTATCCAGTTCCACCAGTTTAATCTCAGGTACTTCAACTCCAATTAATGAAGCGAGCGTCATGGCGGTATATTCGTTCACAGGTACATCTTTGTGTTTCGTAGAAGGTGTTTTAATGATCCAATCACCAAGCTCATCGCCTTTGGTTAAATTGTATCTACCGTCTTTCTCCTTCATGGAAAACTTCATTTGCACGCCGGCCAGGGAGAATTTATTTCCCCGAGCAACTTTTTTGAACTTGACCGCCTTTGCGTTTCCGTGGACTGAAAGAACACTGGCAGGCACGTCCTCTGGTTCCATTGTTTCGGCAATCAATGCCCCGGGTAAATCCAGCCCCAAGTAGGAAAGAATCTCGAATTCGTTATCGACGTGTACCTTGAGCCCCTGTGCAATTAGCTCTCTCAGCACCCCCTCAGGCAACAAATTAGATAATGCAGGATGTAATCGTTGATTTCTGACCCAGGATTCTGCCATCAACTTGTCTGCAAGTGGAAAGTGGGGATGGGTTATCAAACTGAACGTCGGGCGAGCGGTGTCTTGTCTATATTCGTCAACAAAACTCAATACATTTCGTCCGTTGTGAAACCCTGCCAAGTAGCCAACTAGACGCCCATGCAATGTAATACTGAGGACATTGATTTCATCATCGCGGCCACTTGTCATGGTTCATCTCCAAGCAGGTCTTGCCATGGATCATCCGATAAGGCCTGTTTATCGTTAGTCGCCTTTTCCGATTTCGTAGTGAGCGCTGAAGGTTTATTGGGCAACTCCGTATCGTCGGTTTCAAGAATGGCTAGCACGGCACTGAGCTTTTCTTTAGGAATCAGCATTATTTCGCTGTTGAGGCCTTTCATAATTAATTCCAGAGTATCCAGTCTCGGATTACCCTTAGCCTCCAACCGCTGATATTGCTGCCTCGAAATGCCGACACGCAGCGGCATATCGTTCTGCTTGAGCCCAAGCGTCAGGCGCCGCTTTTTGATTTGTTTAAGTAGAGGTTTCATGGTGTAAACACATATGTTGCTAATTGGAAATAGGCAACATATTAGTTTCTAATACGGAGACTAGCAACATATTTGTTGCTTTTTATTGCTGGCTGTCAATTATACGCTTAAAGCAATATATAAGTTGCTTTTGGAGCTTTCCTATGGACGCTGCTAATTAAAGGGGTAGTCCCGAGAACGTGGTCTGTCCCCGATTATTCGGTGGAATTCTAAAGTAGGAAGCCGGCGGTCTGTAGTGGCTAAGTATTTTGGTCGACAATTTTAGAGGAAATTTCGTAAGTTTCCTCCGCCTGGTTTGGCGATACTCCACCATTATGTTTGTGAGGCCGATACTGACTGTAATAGCCAGTGATGTACTGCGTAATCATTCTGTCAGCTTCAATAAATGAACGATATCCTATTTCGGGTACCCATTCACTTTTCAAGCTCCTAAAATACCTTTCCATTGGCGCATTATCCCAACAGTTTCCGCGCCGACTCATGCTTTGTTCAATCTGGTATCGCCATAAGCACTGGCGAAACTTTAACCCGGTATAATGGCTGCCCTGATCTGAATGGAACATGAGGTTTTCAGGCCTGCCTCGTGACTCAAATGCCCTGCTTAAGGCCGTCGCTGTAAGCTCGCTGTCAGGTGATAGTGACAGTGCCCACCCCACAGGTTTACGCGCATATAGATCCAATACGACTGCCAAATAGACCCAACGCTGGCCTGCCCAGATTTACGTGACATCACCACTCCACACCACACCTGGTTAGGTTTGTCAGGATAAAATTGACGATCCAGTGTGTTATCAATCGCAAGGTGTAACTGCGTCGCTTTTCGATAGCGATGCTTACGCTGCTGGGTACTCTGTAAGTCCAACTTTTTCATTATCCTGCCTGCACGGTAGCGACTTAACAAAACGCCTTGGTTGGTCACCAGGCTTGCTATCGTACGTGCGCCAGCCGATCCGTTGCTTAGTCGGTGGGCAGACTTAACCAGGGCATTGAGTTCAATCTGCTCTGGGCGAATCCGCCTCTCCTGAGAACGCCAATATTTGTAAGTGCTACGAGACATCTCAAAGGCTTCGCAAAGCATCGTCATGCTATAACTCTCTTGAAGCTGCTGGAACAGGGTCAGTTGTTCAGCGAGTCTGACATCAAGAGAACAGTAGCCTTCCTAAGAAACACAATTGGCTTCTTGTAGCGTAAAGCCATATTCAGCTGCCCTTCGATACAGTCCCTTTATAACTCGTTTACGATACTGCGCATCATAGTAAGAGGCCCCGGGATCAGCATAAACAGTGCCCCATCTCATTGCGTAACTGATTTGCCCACCTTTCCATCGTGGAATGACCTACATTCATCGCCGAAGCAGCCTCTCGAATGGAATAGTGTTTATCCACTACCAGTTCTGCTGCTTCAAGACAAAATTCCGGGCTGAACGTTCTTCTTATCCGTTTGCTCATTGTTGTACCTACTTAACTAATGAGGCGATAATATCACCTCAAATTAAGTGGACAAATTTACTGAGCCACTACAGATCAGGGTTTAAGCTGGGCCGCATCACTTTGCAAGATGCCTTTTTCTTTTCCGGTAATGTCTCCGGCTTTGCGCCAATCGTTTGTGACTTTCGCTACACAATTCACGAACTGACCGTGATTTTTAGCGCCCGCTTTACAATCTGCAACGGGGTCAACATCAGAGATCTCTGTCACAGGACCGCGTGCGATATGCCCCTCACCAGTAGGATAATCATACTTTCTAAAAATACTTACTGAAAAGTCAAAATCGTCAACCGCTGGCACGGTGGGATAGTCCGTCACAGAGGTAACCATTTGTCCCGTGTGGTCCCTAAAAAGCGTAGAGGCTTTTGTATAAGCAGAAAAAATGAAATCTTCCGCATACCAATACTTGTAGTCAAAATTATGTCCGTTACCGAGATCATCTTGCACAGATGTTTCGTTGTCAAAGAATCCGAAACTTTCCCCGGACGCTACTTGAATACCGCTGGCATTGTAGATCTTGTATTCTATGCTAATAATGCCATTGTTAAATTTTGAGTAAGCATAATAAGGAGGTTCTGAAATAGTATAGGTTAGTGGCGTGCTCGAATCATAGGTAATTGTAGAGGAGTAGTTATGATCGGTTGCATCCACTCCGGTGACGTAATCGTAGTAATAATCCAAAGGACCTGAAACCACAAAAGAGTCATCCGCCTTGGTTATATCGCTAATTCCTTGCAAACTCGCCATAAACAACAAATACAAAAATTTCAATCGCAGTCTCATAACAGCCTCCTTGGGTATAAGTAGAATAAAAGCTACCTCTCTCTAAGTCTACGACTTCATTGTCATGAGTCAATCTCCTACCTGTCCCAGTACTCCGCTGAAATCAAGATCAGAAGGGACACTGTGAACCTACTCCCTTAACCTGGGAGTATAGGAAGAATAAAGGTTATGTCCGAAGCTAAGCATTGTCCAGTTTCATGTGTGGTGAGGCATTTATCGAGCCGCACTCAACCTGTTTCTTTTAAATATTCCCGATACCTGACTCTGCTACAGCGCGAACAGGTAATTTTCGTTATTTGAACACCCCCTGGGCCAGCAACGGACCGCGGGCGGGCCACCTTCCTTGGCAGACTGCGATTTTCCCTGTGATTGAGTCAAGCTCCTTCGAACAACCCAATTTGCGGCGGCGCCCTGCCCTGTGGTGGCAGAGCTGAAAGATCTGTTTTCACTTTCGAAGCGAGATGGTCCAGTATCTGTCGGGTCTCCAGCGGATCTTCGATGCAGGCTATAATCTTGACCGGACCCCGACACTTCTCACAGGTTTCAATGTCGATGTTGAATACCCGTTTCAGGCGCTGGGCCCAAGTCATCGCCCCGAGGTCTCTAGTTTAGGATGGTACTAATCAGGGGTGGTTTACACAATAACTCGAAGATCACGTGGGTGGTACCGTTTCTGAACGGGGTCTTGAGTTCATAGCGCACCTTGCCAGAGGGTGTTAGCGACAGGCGTTTTTCTGAGATGGCGGGCCTGGCAATGTAGCGGCACAGTCGTTCCAGATTGTTCCATGAATACACCTGAAGGGCTGAATACTTGAATCCGGTCATTGTAGCCATCTGCCACGACTATTCGCCCATCCTTGTCTATAGCTACATCCGTTGGATAATTGAACTCAGCACGCATACTGACCTCTCCGGTCGTTCCCCATTGCTCAATAAACCGCCCGTTGGCGTCGAGATGTTGGACCTGCTGATTGTAGAAGTCTGCAACGTAGAGTTCCCCGTGAGGGTCAAATAAGGGTCAAATAGGACACTCACAAATTCGTACTCACAAATTCGTATGACTGAGATTATCGCTTCAATGACTATTCATGGCTAGCACACAGGCACGCATTCAGAATCGATATTTGAATTCAGGATCGGCAAAGCGCTCAAATTCAGACAGACGGGAAACTCTCAGAACAGAGTCTGATAAAAGGTACGCGCTAAATTGAAGTGTGGTCAGCGGTGAAATGCCTTGGCCTGCCCGAGACCTGTTAGCCAACGTTGGTTGGCTCTTGCGGCAGGGATTGGTTTTGGGATTGGGTTTGGTTTGGTTTGGTTTGGTTTGGTTTGGTTTGGTTTGGTTTGGTTTGGTTTGGTTTGGTTTGGTTTGGTAATACAGTTTCTGGGCGACTTCTCTCTACTGCATCCACTTTCTATTGGACCTTGAGATGTTATCATTCGCCGCCGCAGGACAAGACTTTTTCTGCAATTCTCTTAGCGTCAGGAAGTTTTGTAAATGCCATTGGCCCGGAATCCCGATGATCACCTGAACAGTTGGTTCGATGATCCGGAGCGAGCCTGGCAAGGTGCAGGACGGGGCAGAATTGTCGCCCAGCTAGATGCAGCGGAAAGTTTTCAAGTTCATCAAGCCAGTAAAACATCAGTGAGACGGAAACCCGGGGCAGCAATGTGACAGAGGAACAGGTGGCACCAGACGAGGAGCAGGCCGAGGCCCCACCGGTTATTGATGTGGCAACCCCGATCGCTCAACAGATTGCTGACGGCGATGTTGCAGCCGCGATCGCACTAGCGCGTGGGCTGCATCCGGCGGAGATGGCTCGCGCACTGATGGGTCTGGAAGGTGATCACCGAACTTTGTTGCTCGCGCAGCTTGATCTTGCGGAGCTCGCCCCGATCGTCGGTTATCTTGAACCGCGCTATCGCTCGGCAGTGTTCGAAGGACGCTCACCCACTGAATTGACCAGACTCGCGGTAGCTCTTCCGGATGATCTCGCTGCTGACCTCATACAGTCGTTGCCGCGTGAGGACGCGGAGGCTGTTGTTGCAGGTCTGTCACGGCGCGCGCGAGGTCTGCTTCAAGCGCTCACCGACTATCCCCCCGACACGGCGGCCGGGCGGATGACCGGACAGGTGTTCACGGTGTCTGCCCACTATACAGTCGCACAAACCATCCAGGCGCTGCGCGGACAGCGACCGGAAGCGCAACAGAACTTCTGCCCGTATCTGGTCGACGATGACGGCCGCCTGCTCGCCATGGTGGAGTTCTCGAAGCTGCTTTTTGCTACGCCCGGGACCCGGCTCTCGGCTCTGTCTTCAGAGGCAGTCTCCGTTCGGGCAGAAACCGACCAGGAGGAGGCTGCCCGGGTGCTCAAGCGTCACAAGTTGCTGGCGCTTCCGGTAGTGAATGCTGACGGGCGCCTGCTCGGAACATTGACCGTCGATGACGTGCTCGACGTGCTCGAAGACGAAGCGACTGAGGACATGCTGCTGCTCGCAGGTGTTAGCGAGGACGAAGCGCTGGAGAGCGTGTTCGATTCCGTGCGCTACCGTCTGCCATGGCTGGGCGTAAACCTGGTGGCGCTCATGCTGGCGGCATGGGTGATCGCACAGTTCGAATCCACCATTGCCCGTGCCGCCGTGCTCGCGATATTCCTGCCAGTGGTTTTGGGACAAGGTGGGAATGGCGGCCTTCAGACGGTGACGGTGGTGGTGCGCTCGCTCGCCCTTGGACGGATTGCGCCGCGCAATACGCTGCGTCTTGCAGGCAGTGAGACAGCTACCGCGTTGATCACGGGTGGCGCGATTGGTTTAACCGTCGGGCTCCTCGCATGGGTATGGCAGGGCAACCTGTGGCTCGGCGTGCTGGTCGGTGTTGCCATCCTCGGTAATCAGATCGTCGGCGCCATTGCGGGCGTCCTTTTCCCAATGGGGCTGCAGCTCATTCGTCAGGACCCAGCGGTTTCAGCGCCCATCTGGCTTACCAATGCAACAGATGTACTCGGCGCCGTGATGCTGCTGGGCCTCGCCACCTTGTTGATTTCTTTCCTATGAGCACAGCAGACATCACATCGACCGAAGTCTTCGAACCTGCTGATCTGGGGGCGCAACTGCTGGCACTGATCGAGGGCGGCGACGAGACGGCCGCGCTGGAGTTTGCCCGCTTGCTGCACCCTGCTGACCTGGGGGCTGCGGTCGCGAGTCTGGATACAGGGCTTCGCGAACTCGTGCTGCGTGAGTTTGAACCAGATGAACTGGCAGAGGTTCTCGAATTTCTGGATCCTCACTATCGCGATCTCTTGTTAGCGGACCTCGCACCGGAACATCTCGCACAGATCCTTCCAACAGTCACAGATGATATTGCAACCGATGTCGTCCAGGAGCTGACCGTATCGGATGCAGTTCAGGTTGTGAGCGACATGCCCGCCGCATCTCAGGAGTCCATTCGCGAACTGGTGCGTTATGCCCCGGACACAGCGGCTGGACGCATGACGGGCCAGCACCTGAGTGTGCCCGGCAACGCCACGGTGGAGCAAGCGATCGAGATATTACGGCAGGTCCCAACCGAGCGGCGGGCACCCACGATCTACGTCACGTCCGAAGAAGAGAAACTGGTGGGCGTCCTGAACATCCGTGCCCTGCTGATCTCAGCGAGCGAGACCGCCGTTGCAGATGTGGCGGAGGAAAGCGTTGCGGTCGCTGCCGATATGGATCAGGAAGACGCCGCCCGTCTCCTCAAACAATACAACGTGCCGATGCTACCAGTCGTCGACGCTGAAGGCCGTGTGCTTGGCACTGTGACCGCAGACGATCTTCTGCATGTGCTGGAAGAAGAGGTCACCGAAGACATGTTCCTGCTGGCCGGTGTTAATGAGGAGGAGGATCTCGAGAGTGTCTCGAGGTCGGTGCGTTACCGGCTCCCGTGGCTATACGCGAACCTTCTCACGGTACTACTGGCCGCCTGGGTTGTGTCTTTGTTCGAGGGCACGCTGGAACGCGTGGCGGTGCTTGCCGCGTTCCTGCCGGTTGTCGCCGCCCAGGGCGGTAATGCCGGGATCCAGACAGTAACGGTGGTCATCCGATCCCTGGCACTCGGGCGCATCACGCCGCGAGATACATTACGGATCGTACGCCACGAGTTTGCGACGGGTGTGATCACCGGTCTGGTCAGCGCCATCACGGTCGGCATTGTCGCCTGGCTCTGGCAGGATAATGCCTGGTTAGGTGGTTTGATTGCCATCGCGGTGACAGTCGACGTCCTGATTGGCGTCGTCGCCGGCGTGCTGATCCCGATAGCCTTGAACGCGTTGCGCCAGGATCCGGCAGTTTCTGCAGGCATCTGGCTGACTACGGTGACTGACGTGAGCGGGTTCGCGGTATATCTCGGGATGGCATCGCTGCTGGTAACGCGGTTGTGAGCGTCAGGTTGCAACGGGGGACAGGAATAACTTAATAACTTAGCCGCTAATCAGCTATTTTGTCTGCTAAAGTTGCTAGCGCCGATCCAATCCGCGCCCGCTGACGTGATAACACTCTCCAGGTATCTGTAAGCGACCAGGCCTTGGCATCGAATAAACTCTGTGACAGTCGTCAGGAAAGTATCAAAGAAGTCGGTTTTAGAAGTAATTTTTATCTCAACTCACTGGTTAAACTCAATAGTTATTGGGGATGCCTCAGAATCCGACCCAAATTCTTGCCTACCATGAATTTCTCAGCTCCCGCAATTTGAGGAATACGGTTTGTGGATCGGGATCGTCTTCCATATCTGGAAACTCTGCTTTCAACTTGGCAATCACAGAGGGATTCTGTAATCTGAAAAACGTATTGATCTCCTTTTCCATCGCAAAGGTTGAAACCAGAGCAGCATCGGGATCTTGATCTCTTATTTCGCCGAGCAAGGTCTTTGCCCGCGCGTTATCCGGCTCTCGTGAAAGAGTAAATTCCAGATTATTGGTGATGTAGTCGTGTCCCGGATAGATCTTCGTATTGTCAGCAAGTTTCGAAAGCTGGTTGGCAAAGGTTTCATAGAGCTCAATCGGGTGGCCACCGTTGTGACAATTGCCAGCGCCTGCATTGAACAGCGTATCGCCGCTAAACAATCCAGGTTCGTCTGTTTGTGAAAGCAGGCAGACATGAGACATGGTATGTCCCGGTGTATCCAGGGCCAGTAACTCGACCGTCTTTCCAACTCTCACCACATCTCCTGCTGCCAGCCCAACATCCATACCGGAAATGCTGCTGCGCGCATTTTGGTGAGCCAGCAACTTCGCGCCGGTGGCAGCGATCACCTTTTTATTACCGCCAGTGTGATCTCCATGTTCATGAGTGTTCAAAACCTGGGTTATTGACCAGCCGTTTTCCCGGGCAATGTGAAGACACTTCTCGTGATCCAATGGATCAACAGCGAGGGCTTCGCCACTCTCCGGGCACACGATCAAATAGTTAAAGTTTCTATAGGCATTGCCCGTCCAGATTTGCTCGACAATCATAATGCGCTTCCTTTGGGTTGCTTTTTATCTTCTCTGTGCTGCAACACATTCGAAACCGTGGGCCCTGCGCCTGGTCTATGCCAATTCCAAAATTAGAGTCGACTCTGTCCTGCTGCTCTCCAATTAATTTCAGCGGCTCGAATTGCTGTCCGACTGCATACAGGGCTGCAAACTGCAGTGGCTCAGTATTTTTGGCCACTTAATTAGAGGTGATAGTATCGCCTCATCAGTTCAGGTTGTAGATATCCTCACCGACCAGAGTAATGACCTTGGCGGCGTGGACCGGTTTGCCTGACGAGTCAGTACTGGAAAGCAAGACCGAGATGAATACCTCGTCCGATATCCCCGGGTCCAAATCCCCATACCCGTTCTTGGGATTCAGGTCGATGTTCGGGAAGTCCTCGTGGAAGTCCAAATAGGAGTCCAAATAGCAAATAGGACACCCACAAATTTGTCTGACCAAGATTATCGCTTCAATGTTTACTCTTGGCTAGTGGCTAGCGCACAGGCACGAATTCAGGAAGTCCAAATAGGACACCCACAAATTTGTCTGACCAAGATTATGGAGTCCAAATAGGACACCCACAAATTTGTCGAAGTCCAAATAGAAGTCCAAATAGGACACCCACAAATTTGTCTGACCAAGATTATCGATTCAATAGCTAATTTTGGTTAATGCGCAGGCACGAATTTAGAATCGATAGTTGAATTTAGGAGTGGCAATGCTCTCAATTTCAGCATTTCGCCATTTTAGAAAGATGGGAAACTCTCAGAACAGAGAATCTGATAAAAAGTACGCGCTAAATTGAAGTCTGGTCAGCTGTAAAATGCTTTTGCCTGCTCGAGACCATTTAACCATCGCTGGTTGGCACTTAGGGCAAAGTGCTTTATTTGATCAATCCGTCCCAGTACACGCCCGAATCGATTGCCAAAATACTGAGTATTCTTAACCCAGTTGTCTTCCTCAATCCCCAGCTTCTGCAAGATCGGTTTTACCTTAGCGGGAATGACACCTCGCTTGTCGGATCGGACCGCACGGCCCGTCCAGTCCACCAAGGCAAAGTAGTCCGTTTGTCTGATTGGGATTGGTAACATGGTTGTTGGGAGGCTTTTCTCTGACGCCATGGGTGCCAACCAGCCCGATTTAGTGTTTCCCTCCTCTCTAAGAAAAGCCTTTAACCGTGCTTGGATCGACGTGAACTCCGATTTCTCAAGGGTATTGCACGTCTTTGCCCGGATAGGATTCAAATCGACGTATGCCATGCAAGAAATTAATGCAGCCTCATCCAGCAACGCCTGGCTGCGGAAGCGCCCCTCCCAGAAGCGACCCGTGCACTCGTCCTCCTTGTTGGCCATTCTGGCAATGGTTTCATTAAGACAACGCATGTACCAGCTCAGATCAGCCAATCGTGCCCGCCATATTTCCACCCAATCTGCCAGAGCGTCCTGTTCATAAGTGGTAAGCACAGCCCCAGTCTTGTATTTGTGAACCACTAGCGGGCCTGCATAGAGTTTGAGCCAGAGATCAATTACCTCGTCCGGGGACCATTGCTGAGCGCTTTCAGTATCTACATGTAGCACCAGATGAAAGTGATTGGACATGATTGCGTAAGCACAGACATCGATGGCGAAGACTGAAGATAACAGTTTGATGCGGTCCAGAATCCATTGCTTGCGGTGATCAAAGTTTTTGCCTGAGAACCGATCGAATCCACACAGAAATGCGTGACGCACACAGCGGGAGATGCAGTGGTAGTAGGGGGTGGTCTGCGTATCCACCAGGCGATAGCGGGCTTGTGGCATGGATTCTTCCTTGAACGAATAGAGACAAGAGAAAGTATAGGCGAAAACCAAGGAACACCCATATTTTGGGGTCTAATCTGTGGGTGTCCTATTTAAGCTTCCTATTTAATTGGGGTCTAATCTGTGGGTGTCCTATTTAAGCTTACTATTTAACTATCTAAGCTGTGGGTGTCCTATTTAACTATTTAAGCTCCTATTTAATTGGGGTCTAATCTGTGGGTGTCCTATTTAAGCTCTATTTAATTGGGGTCTAATCTGTGGGTGTCCTATTTAAGCTCCCTATTTAAGCTTATTGGGGTCTAATCTGTGGGTGTCCTATTTAAGCTCCCTATTTAACTATCCTATTTAAGCGAGAATCCCGTCTGACTTTTGAATCACAAATTCGGACTTATCCCCAAGCCTGCGTACCGCCACAGTATTATTTGTAGAATTACTCCAGGGAAAGATTGCCGAGGGATGATCGGCACGGTCACAGGGCACCGACCATTCCAGCGATCCTTTATCGTCAGGGCCATTTTCAAATTCCATGAAATAACGCTGCTCGCTTTCTGTGTTGGTAAAAACGAGGACCTCAAATTGCAGTTCGTCCGGATCCAGGCTTTTCTCTGGATTCAGCGACCATTTGCCGTTCATCTCAAGCATGCAACCAGATGCGGCCTGTACGCTCACAGTGGCAAACAGGGCGAAAATGGTGAATAGGATTCTCATGGCTTGTCCTCTTTGTTCCTTATATTGGTATCCAGACAAGATAAAAGCTATTCCTAACTAAGTCTATGGCTTCCAGTAAGAATAAAAATTGAGACAGATTTATTTTTCCATCAGGCGAATAAAACTGTCTCCAGAATGCTTCTATTTCTCCCTGTTTCTCCGATTCCACACATTTGACGGGACAGTATTTGAATGCTTCAATAAACTTCTCTGTTCCCATCAAAAGGAGTAAACACCATGCCTCAAGGTGGAAGCCCACGACTGAAAAAAGAACGCAGAGCAAGACTCTTTGGCTTTACCAATAGCGTACAAGCCTTTGGAGATGTGGCTGCAAAAACCGAGCAGATCAATATAATTGCCGAGGGTGATTCCTGGTTTGCCTACCCGCCGGAATGGCTAATAGCCGGACCAAACTCGAATGTCATGGACCATATACTGGATCACTTAACCAAAAAGGGCCTGGTGAATACACTCTGTCGTCCCTCCAATGGCGACACGGCCGTGAATATGATGAAGGGTAGTCAGTACAAAGCGCTCTCCAAATTGCTCAAGAGCAAAGGGGACAAAGTAGATCTGTACCTGTTCTCTGCCGGCGGGAACGACATCGTAGGTGAAGAGGATTTATTGCCACTGCTCAATCCCTACAAGGATGGCAATACTGCAGATCAATGCATCAAGAAGGGGAAACTGAAGGAGAAGCTCGATGACGTGATTGACGCCTACGAAAAATTACTGAAGCTGCGAGATAGATTAGCTCCGGACATGCAGATCGTAACGCACACTTACGATATAGCCAAACCCTCAAAAGACGGAGCTGAGTTTCTCTGGGGAGTTGAGATTTCAGAGCCCTGGATCTACCCGTCATTAACTCATCCAACAATCAATATTCCAGATGAACTACATGTCGATATCGTGCGTATTTTGCTCGGAGGATTTGCCACGCGTATAAAGGCTCTGGAGACCCGCAGCAAGGGTTTCTACGTAGAAGATACCCAAGGAACACTGCGTATTGGCCACAATGCCGACTGGTTAAATGAGATTCATCCAACGCCATCCGGATTTAAACGCATTGCCAAGAAATTCTATGCCAAAATCAGATCATTACAGTTGAAAGCTGGCAAACCGAATTTACCTGCTTTCTCCTAGTAGTGAAAAAGAGGACAGTAAAAAAGGGGCCGGTGGAAAAGAGGACAGATTTATTTTTTCCTGGCGGAAATCAAAATCTGCCCCCTTTGTTAATTAGTCCTCCAGTGAAGGATGCGCATAACCCGTCGGTAATGTCTGGTCCGGATCTACCCGAATACTGAGATAAGTAATCTGTTCCTGGATATGGCGAAAACCATGTGGTACGCCGGCGGGTATGACGACAACATCCCCTGCTGAGATAGCCTGTTCCTGACCGTTGGTTACCGTGCGGCTGCCACTGGGGCCAATCAATTCTCTGACGGAAATATTATCCGCCGGAAACTCCACATTGCCTGTCGCGACGCCACCGGTAACGAGAATCCCTGAACCTGACAACACGTAATACACTTCCGTAACCCGGTGATGAAGAATCGCATTCACCTCTTCGCCCTCGGTGCGTGTGTTCACGCGCCGTAACACGCCAACGGCTACATTGATATCATCGCCAATATCAACCACTCGGACTTGCTGATCGATGGTGTTACCCAGGTTTTCAAACACGGTCATTATCTCGGAGCGCGGAACATGAGTGGCGGTGGTTGGCGCCTGCGCGAGAGAGCCCGGCGAGACAACCATGAGTAATGTCGCAGCGATTGATAGCTTGAGAGTTTTAGTGGCCATTCCTACTTCTCCTTGTTATTAAGAGCCTCACCAGGCAAAAATCTCTGCCTGATAAGCCGTGAACCTGCTGCAAACATTCTACTGCAACTTAACAGGAATGTAAGAGGAATGGAGAGAGGAATGGAGAGAGGAATAGAGACAGGAATAGAGACAGGAATAGAGACAGGAATAGAGACAGGAATAGAGAGCGCGTTGGAAAAAACCAAAGTCCGGCGACGAACCAAGGCTTTCTATGACTGAGACTACCGCATCTGCGCTCAATTTGGAAAAACGCAAGCTGTGCTCTGTTCTTTCTATCTATACCCTAACTCTCTACCAGATCTACGTGAAATCCAGGCGAAACGCGGCTGTTGCCGGAAGGGGATTTAGTGCTACTTTAATTCTTCCCTGTTTGGAGGTCTTATGTCTCACGCCTTTTTCCGTCTCTTTCTTCTACTAATTTGTCTGTTGCCCAGCAGCTTTTCCAGCGCCGCCACAGGTGATTCCATTCTGCCCATGAAGCAGCGCGCGGCAACCATCGACCGCCTGCTTGCGGCGCGACTGGCCACCCTGCCCGAGAAATTGATGCGGCGCGAAGGCGTTGCCATGTGGGTGCTGGTTGCGCGTGAGTACAACGAAGACCCGGTGGTGATGACCATGCTACCCGGCGATGCCCATGCAGCTCGCCGCCGCACCATCCTGGTGTTTGTCGATGAAGGTAGTAATGGTGTCAAAGGCTATGCGGTTGCCCGCTACGGCGTGGGTGAATACTTCCAACCGGTCTGGGATCCGGAGCAGCAATCCGATCAGTGGCAGGCTCTGTCAGATCTGATCAGCGAGAAGAATCCGGCTAATATTGCCATCAACGTTTCAGCAGATTTTGCCCTAGCCGACGGCCTGACCCACGGTGAGTATCTGGGATTAATGGGGGCACTCAGCGACGACCAGAAACGCCGCGTGCGGTCAGCCCAGAGCCTGGCGATCAGTTGGCTCGAAACCAGAACCGCGGAAGAGATGGAACTCTATCCATCCATCGTCAGAATTGCCCACGACATTATCCGGGAAGGATTTTCCAATCAAGTTATCACCCCGGGCGTTACCACGACCGATGATGTGATGTGGTGGTACCGCGACAGGATTCGCGAATTGCGCCTGCTGGCCTGGTTTCATCCTTCGGTAGATATTCAGCGGGCCGATGGCGAGGAGAAGGAATTCATAGCTTCGTTTACCGACACCGAGCGCGATGGGGTTATCATGCCAGGGGATTTACTCCATGTTGATTTCGGCATTACCTACCTGCGACTGAATACCGATACCCAGCAGCACGCCTATGTGTTACTCCCCGGCGAGAATGCGGCACCGGAAGGTTTGGTGAATGGCCTGAGAACCAGCAACCGGCTGCAGGATATTTTGACGGCTAATTTCGCCGTGGGTCGCACCGGCAATGAGATTCTAAGAGCGGCTCGCGAACAGGCGATTGAGGAAGATATCCGGCCCTCTATCTATACACATCCCATCGGCTATCACGGTCACGGTGCTGGCCCTACCATTGGTATGTGGGATAACCAGGGGAATACCGTGGGCCGCGGCGATTTTCCCATGCACGAAGATACCGCTTATTCGATTGAGCTGAACTCCACCGTCAGCATTCCCGAATGGGATGGCCAAGATGTCAGGTTCATGTTGGAAGAAGATGCCTTTTTTGATGGTCAGAGCGTTCGCTATATCAATGGCAGGCAGGAAGAACTCATTCTAATTCGGTCTGAATAAAAGAAGTAATTGGAGTCAGAACCAAAAACAGCACAGCGTTCACTCTGATTTGGTTTTTCTTGCTTTGGATTGCTTAAGCCATTTTGCTCGCACGATTTTTCAGGCGATGAACAAGTGCTTGAGATGCGCATTCAATAGCCGCCCGTTTGGATCCAGGGATTCCCGAATTTCCATGAAGTCTCTAAAGCGTGGATACAGTTGACTGAGTTCACGTTGGCCCAGGCTGTGTATCTTGCCCCAGTGTGGTCGTCCGCCGTATTTCCAGAAGATCGGCTCGATGATATCGAAGTAAGGTCGGTAGTCTTCGCGAGCCGTGCGATGTATCGAGATCGTCGCGTGGGGTTCATCGCCGTAGGCCATACTTAACCAAGGGGCTTCCGGGCTGACGTAGCGATACTCCAATGGAAACGCCACCTCAATCGCCTGATCATAGATGGTCTTGAGTATTTCCCGAACACATTCCGCTCCCACCGTTGCCGGTACCGAATACTCCATCTCGTTGAAGCGGTTGTTGCGCACGTTGGATAATAATTTATAAGAGAGATCGACAGCTTCACTCACCTCTGTGTTCGCCGCCAGTGCGTTGTTCATCGCCAACTTTTCCGGCGGGCTGGCGTCTACACCTAACGGTCTGAGATCGGCGAGTGTCACTTCTTCGGCAGGTATAATCGTCTGCCCGATCGGCTCGTCAGACTCATCGATTGACAACACCATGGAATAATCTGAATACACCAGCGGGAAGATTTCGAAATGACGATGGTTGGCGGCCAGCGCATCAAAATCGGCGAGAATGTCTTCGGTCGGTGCAGTCCACTCGCGCTTCTTCAGCTTATAGGCTTCGCGATTCTGCAGTCGAATCCGGGTGACCACACCGAGTGCTCCAACATTGACCCGCGCGGCGTCGAATAAGTCACCGTCGCTGACATCGATATCCAGCACTTCTCCCCGGGGTGTAACCAGCCGCAGCGCCGTGATATAGCCAGCCAGACTCTTGAAGGTGATGCCGGTACCATGGGTGCCGGTTGCGGTGGCGCCAGCCACGGTCTGTCTGTCGATGTCCGGTAAGTTGAACATGCCCTGACCAATCGCAGCGAGTGCCGGGCCAAGATCGCCTAACCTCGAGCCGGCACCAAGAGTCGCCTGCATCGTGCTGCTGTCATAATCGAGTATTCCGCTCAACTGATCGATGACCACCAAATGCCCGTCTGTCGGTATCAACGGGCTGAATGAGTGACCTGACCCGATTGGCCGAATAGGCCCGGAAGTGCTTTTCAATATATCTATCAATTGATCTTCGCTGGCGATGTCATGGCGACCTGCTGGTTGACAGGTTTGACCGCCCGACCAGTTACTCCAGGGAGTGGCTTGTGCGTTTGCCGTGCTGGTATTGTTTATTGCATACGCGCCGAACAGGGCAGCCCGCACGCTGGAAGCAAGAAATTTTCTACGCGATAGATTCTTCATTGCATGACTCTCTTTATTGCTTGACTCTCTATTGCTTGACTCTCTATTACTTGAGCCTTTATTGCCTGACTCTATATTGATTGGTGCCTGCCATGAAACCGATCATTGCCCTGAAGTCCTGCACTTCACAAGACATGCAGTAACCCAGTGGCGGCATGGAGTTATAGCCCAGCAGCACTCTTTGCAGGATCGATTCTTCTCCTTGCACGAGACGCTGCTGCCATTCCGCTGTGTCTCCTACAAGAGGCGCACCGGCATTACCACTGACATGACAAAGTGCACAGCTGCGCGTCCATTTTCCCATTACCGCTGCATCCGCTACGTCATTGGCGAAGGGCAGGGCAGTGGAAGCGGTTTGGCGCTGAGGTGTAGCATTGCTGCATGCAAAAATTGCCAAGCTGAGTAGAAGTAATAAGAAGCTTCTATTGTGCTTAAATGGAGTTGTATTATTGGTCAGCATAAATTATCTGGATTCCTACCATGACAAATCATCTGCGAGTTGCCTTCATTCTGTTCCTGGTAGCATTTCAGGTCGATGCTGCAGAGGATGTAAATACTGCTCTGTTCGCGGCAATTAACGATCGTTTGAGCCTAATGGAGGACGTGGTGCTTTACAAGGCCAACAATAATATACCGGTAGAAGATCTTCCGCGCGAACAGGTGGTATTGGCGGACACGCAGATAGGCGCGGCAGAGGCTGGCTTGAATCCACAATCAGTGCAGCAATTTTTCGCCGCCCAAATCGCGGTGGCGAAGGCCATTCAGTATCGCCACCTGGCAGACTGGCAGAGTGCTCCTGCGGTTAGGGACGCCGATGACCTGCAGACTGTGATTCGACCTGCTCTGACAGCGCTGGGAGACCGGATAGTCTTGCTATTGGCAGACTCGGTAAATAGCGGCGGCGGTATCGAGGAAGCCGATCGCGCGCTTTTCAATGCATCGATTACGGTAAAAAATGTATCGGCGGCAGATCGGGATCGGCTGTTTGACAGTCTCCTGGTGATACGCCCGTGACCCGACCTCTGTTACAGTTGAACCTAATCAGGCTCAGCGTCGAATCCACAAATTGCGTCAGAATCATAGTAGTTTGATATATAGCCGAACAGATTGCCCATCTCAACACGGGCTCCAATATTGACTTAACGAAAACTCGTTCTGCCTCTATCTGTTGTCAACCCGATAATCGTATCAGTCTCGAAAGTGAAAACTCTATGTTTTATGAACCGCACAAGAAAAACCACGGACTGGCGAAAAATCCTTTTAACAGCCTGATCATACCCAGGCCAATTGGCTGGATCAGTTCGATCGATACAACAGGCGTGTTTAATCTTGCACCTTACAGTTTCTTCAACGCCGTGTGCTATCAGCCACCCACTGTCATGTTTTCTGCCGGAGTCGGTGCTGGTTCCGATGGTATGAAGGACTCACAGAGAAACATCGAGACCAGTGGTGAGTTTGTGTGCAACCTGGCCACCTGGGAAACGCGCGATCAGATGAACCAGACTTCTGCCAGCTTACCGCCGGAGTACGATGAGATTGAGTTGGCCGGATTGACTACCCTTCCCTCGTTACTGGTAAAAACTCCTCGTATCGCCGAAGCGCCAGTGCATCTGGAATGCCGCTACCTGAAGAGTATCGACATACCTTGCTGGGAGGAAGCTGGCAAATACGTGATGATTCTGGGAGAAGTGATTGGCGTGCATATTCGCGACGACTTGATCACAGTGGACGGCTTGATCGATGTCGCGAAAATGCGGCCAATCGGCAGGCTTGGCTATAGCGATTACACGCGCGTGGACGGAGAAACTATCTTCGCTCTAAAGCGTCCTGAGTAAAGAGAAACGCCCTGAATAATAGAAGGCTTCCTGAATATTAAAAAGCGCTCCTGATAAAGAGAAACGTCTCGAATAGCGAATAATAAAGCGCGACACAAGACAGATTTATTTTCGAAAGCGGTACAAAGCCAAAACTAAATCTGCCCCCTGTCTCTTCACCTATTCTCCGCGCCGCTCCGTCATGCGTTCACCGCGCAGGATATTAAACATGCCGTAGTTGCCTTCATGGCAGCCATATTCATACAGCGTACCGGCTACTTTGGTCATTGGCATGGTGGCAACGATCTTGTCGGTGAACGTGGATGGATCTTCGAGCGTCCACTCGTATTCGATCGTGTACTGGTCTGTGCGAGTGAATCGCTCGGTGAGGGTCTTGTCTCTTGAGTCACCAAACTGGCTGAAGCTTGGAGTCAAATCGGTGAAGTTTCTGGTCATAACCACAAGGGTGTCTTTATCCCAATAGCCACGGGAATCACCCGACCACAGGCGAATGTCGTCGGCGAGAGCACCACGGTCATCCAGTGGCACGATGCGCGCGTCATGCACCATTTCCGTCATGATCACCGCATGGTCCTTGTTCTGAAAAATCTGCACATTGGCGTTGTAGCCACCCCCGGTAAAGGGAGGGCCGGCATTAAAGCCAATCAGGCAGCGCTCGGAGAGACCGCGATCTTCCGGGCCGTCCTTGCCAATACCGCCAAAGGTTGCAAGCACGGGACGATCACCCTCAACGTCTGGCCCCAGATTTGCGGTATGCACCGCGGCGCCTTCAACCCTTGCCGGAAGACGACCATCGGGCGGGTAGATAATAAGAGAAGTGCGCACGTTTTCACCGATGCTGGCAGTTTCATACCAGAAATTGTTATAGCCTCCCGTGCTAGATCCTACTGGCGGGGCTTCCGGGTTGAGAACCAATTCAGCCTCTGCCGCGTCCGCTGCCAGTCGCCTTTCCTCTTCGCGGATTCGGTCCTGCTCAACTTCTTCTGGCGTCAAAAACTCCTGGGTTCCAAAACGCTCGGGGCGCTGCATGGGCGTACTGGAATTAAAATTCCAGACTCCCTGCAGGTCGGGCTGACCCCATTCGGTGCGCGGGGCAGCATAGTCATCGGCTGTCTGGGCAAAGGACAGGCTAAATGGGGCTATCAGGGCTGCAATAAGTAGTAGAATTCTGGCTTTCATGGCGCTTCACCTTATAGTGTCTTGACCTGATGCTAAGCTACCAGATTTGATGAGTAAAGAGCAGAGGTCTATTTCTTCCTGAACATCACGATCGGTTTAAAACTCATCACCAGTTCCTGGTTCTGATTAAACACCTCGTTGAGCATGAATATCGAGCCCATGTCAGGCCGTGAGCGGGATTCGCGCTTGTCGATGATGGTATTCCTGATCTGCAAGGTATCGCCGGGAAACACCGGCTTGGTCCAGCGTAGTTCATCGATGCCCGGTGATCCCAGGGTACCGGTCTCCCCCTCCGGCATATTGTCCACGGTCATACGCATCGCCATTGCACAGGTGTGCCAGCCGGAGGCACACAGCCCGCCAAAATGCATGGCCTTACCCGCTTCCTCTGACAGGTGAAACGGTTGCGCATCGTATTTCGTCGCAAATTCGATGATCTCCTCGGCCGTCACGTGGTACTCACCAAATTCGATGCTTGCGCCGACTTCGAAGTCTTCAAAAAATACCGGTTGCTGCATGGACTATGTCTCCCTGGGAACTCGATAATTCCTAACGGCAGGATACCAGCGGGCCGAGTCAAAAAAAGAGTTAAGAGGGATCAGAGTGTAAATACACTTGTACTTCTACTCTGACCCCTGGGAGATTGATTGGGATGTTTGCTGACTCTTCGCTATCAATCAGTCAGTAGCAAAGCAGTACAACAAGCCGGCGCCGCCGACAGCGACGAGGTTCTCCTGTGTGCATCCCGGCGTGCCATGGGATGAATTCCAGGGAGAGCCTGGCGTGGTAAAGGAATAGCGGTCGGCGTGGCCTACTCTTGCGCTGCCCTCGCTATTGCTGGTCCAGTTGTTGCACGTCTGGTCCTGGCCTGGCGGCATCGCGGTGCCATCGAGCTGGGAGCCGGTAAGAATATCGTGCTCGCTAAAGTCAGGATCGCCGTCTATGCGTGAAGCAAACTGATTGCCATTTTCATCCAGCGAGAATTGCCAATTAAAATTGGAGTTGTCGTAGTGCAGGCTTTGCAGGTTCGTTGCCATAATCAGGCCATTGGCGTTTGCCCAAGGTCCTGATCCGATACGGTCGCGTGCATTGACCGCGCCTGGCCCCTGGGTACTCAAATAGGCTGCCCATGTGCGGTTGCCGGAGCCCGCCGCAGCGGCCAGTGACTGGCAATGCGCGTCGGCGCCAGCCAGACCTCCCAGGTTGCCGCCATTGCCGATGCTGACGCTGGTAACAAAGAAGCCCATCGCGGGCGGCTCGTCATCATCCTGCTGTGCAACAATTGATAGTCCGGGCACCGTCAAAGCACCCATCACTATGGCAACTGCAATTAAGGCTCGTTTTTTATTCATCGTTGTGATCCTCATAAAGGGGACGGAGGGATTAAATTTTAACCAGTTTACGCAAAGGTAGGTGCTCCGGTCTACAATCCAGTGAAGATTGAGATCTGCAGCATAAGGAAATGCCGTGCCACGCCGAGCCAGAATGTATCTCCCTGGTTACACCTACCACCTGGTGCAGCGAGGGAATAACCGCGAGGCCTGTTTCTTCGAACCAGAAAACTACCTTGTTTACCTGAAATACATGCGTGAAGTACTGCCTCGCTATGGCAATCAATTACATGCTTACTGTCTGATGACGAACCATGTTCACTTCCTTATCACTCCTCGAAATGAGACCAGCATTTCTGCGCTCTTAAAGGTAGTTTGCAGTCGTTATGGACAATACATCAACAAAAAGTATTCCCGCTCGGGGACACTTTGGGAAGGCCGGCATAAGGCTAGCGCGGTGGATACTGAGAACTACCTGCTCAAGTGTTATCGATATATTGAATTGAATCCGGTAGTTGCCGGCCTTGTAACCAACCCTAGAGAGTATCCCTGGTCCAGTTATCACTGCAATGCATTGGGAGATCCAAACCCGGTGTTGTCTCATCACGAGTACTATCAACAATTAGGAGCTAACGAATTTCGGCGCTGCAGTGAATATCGAAACCTATTCCTCGAAACCCTGTCTGTAAACGACATGCACAAAATTCAAAAGGCAGCCCACTATTCTATGCCGGTCGGGTCCGATCGATTTGTTGCACAAATTGAGCGTACGATAGGACGAAAATTGGGGTATATTGAGCGGGGCAGGCCGCCCAGCAGATTGGTTAAAAATTAATCCCTCCGTCCCTGAGATATCCCCACAAATATTTGCCCATACTTGGTAGAGCTTTTTTGCATCTATCACTGGAATAAG
>JAQBSZ010000050.1 GCA_027623555.1 Pseudomonadota bacterium
CCCTTTACTGCTCAACACCTGACCAATCTTCTGGGCCTCACTGTGCAGGAATTGTCGGTAGTCGTCGCGATCGGGAGGATCGAGATACAGCGCTTTCAAAAGAAGTAATGCTGCGCAGTCTTGCAGAATTGCAATCTGTCTTTATGGTCGAAGAGAACGCCGTTCACTTTCAGGATATTACCGAGCTTACCAAAAGGCTCTTGAGAGAAATGCTGCGGCAGAATCAGGCGCAGGTCCTGTTGCATCCCGTTGCGGCTCAATCCATGCAAGATATCTTAGCGAGTCTGGAAAATGAACAGCTCGATTTTGAGTCCTTGAGAGGCAGCATCTACCGTCTGGATGCGCTGGTTGCAGCCCAGATTCCTTCAGACAACGAGGAAACGAGTGATAGCAATCGGCGTCCACCGCCACCTGCACGAAGAGCCGGCACGCTCAGCCCGCCTGTCATGCAAGCGATCACTGATATCCAGGACCTGATGAGTCCTGCCGATGAGAATGTCGAGCCGGATTTAGTTGCCGCCAAGCTTAAGTTGGATGAGTTATACCAGAGTCTTTTCGAAACCATGAATCCATTGGAAAAATCGACCCTGCTGAACTTCTACACGAACTATTATCTGAGCCTGGATGACTACCCGGGAGCACTGAATGCTTTCGAAGAAATCTTAACGATTGATCCTTTACGGGAAGATATGCGCTTGCGAACTCTGCGCTCTTTGGGTCAGTTGTATGCGGCGGAAGAACAGTGGCGAGCGTCGATCGATAACTATGCAACCTGGCGCGCTGCTTCTTTGGAAGAAGACGACGTTGTCTTTCGCGGTTTGTCTTATGCCCACTATCAATTGGAACAATTTCCGGAGGCCCTGTCGCACTGGATCGCTTATATGGATTTACAGCGTGCTGAAGGCGAAGACCTCGGGCGTGATGACTACGCTTACCTGAATGGTCTTTATTTCACACTGCAAGATTATGCAAGTGCCTTGGAAGTTACCAAGGACATGATTCTGCTGTTTAATCATCCGACTGACTGGAATAATTTGCGCGCGCTTTACCGAAGACTGGATGAAGGGGCTGCTTCTGGCAGCGACGCTGATTCCTTGAATACGGCGCAGATCACTAACGACCCAGTTTTTGAACCAGCAACCCTTAACGGTGCCGACGGTGAGTATCTGCCTCTGGTTGCTATCGCCCCGCAGTATCCAACCCGCGCTGCGCAGCAGGGAATCGAAGGCTGGGTGCTGGTCTCGTTTACTGTAGACGGAGTAGGTGATGTCATCGAGGATTCAATCTCCGTGGTCGATGCCGATCCACCCGATGTTTTTAACCGCTCCGCTACGCGCGCTACGGAAGGCTTCAAATTCAAACCACGCATGATAAATGGCGAAGGAGTGAATGTGCCCGGTGTGCAATACTTGTTCCGATGGGCGTTGGAGAATGACGATGTCTAAGCCTGACCTGCGAAACAAGACAGCATTGTCCCGTGCACAGCGGGAAGTGATGGAGGTCATCTGGGATCTTGGTGAAGTCGGCGTCGCCGAAGTCACCCAGGCACTTAACAGGCAGCGGCCGATGGCAAGGAATACCGTGCGCACCTTGATGGAGCGCATGGAAGAGAAAAGCTGGCTCACGCATCGAGTTGTTGGCCGAAGTTTTGTCTATTCTGCTACGGTTCCCAGAGAGGAGAGCCTCGGGCAGCGGGTTATGGATATGGTCGATAAGGCCTGCGGAGGCAAACCGGAAAAACTCATGCTCGCCCTGATGCAGTATCGCGGGCTGAGTGAAGACGAGGCAAAGCGGATTCGCAAGATGCTCGATGAGGCAAAGGAAAAATAACCTGGCGATAATACTCGTCAGGTTAAGAGTTAACTATTATTGGTCGTTCAGAATCGGTAACAGCAATTCGCTTCCCAAGGGTCTTTGTACATCGAATGCCTTCAGCGTCATGGCCACGAAACTGTAGTAACCAACCAAGCCGGTAATATCCACCACACCCTCGTTGCCGAAGAGCTCGATTGCGGTGGCAAAGGTTTCCGAACGCACTTTTTCTTCGCTGACCAGTTCGCGAATGAATTGCACCAGCGTGCGCTCTGCTGCCCCGAAACCAGCTATGGAGGGCAGAGACCCCAGGTCTTTACGAAACTTCACGACATCGATGATGGCTTCTTCCAGCCCGGCAGTTCTGGCCAGCGGCTCGTGCGCCGAATATTCGTATTGATTGTTAATCTCCCGCGCCGTAGCAATGATGATGAGTTCCGTCAGGCGTTGGTCTTTTACGGTGCCATAGCGGACTCGCTGGCGGACATCGAACAGGGCCTCCGCCAGCACCGGGCTGTGCATCCACATTCCGATCGGACCGCGCGGGCCGGTTTCGTAACCGGTGCCTGGGCTGACGAAAGTATCGTAGGCATTGCGACCCACGGCATCCAGTTCGCTGCGCTGTACCTGGGGAAGTCGGGCCAGGGATTCCATGTCTATGTCGGCAGGAATCCGGTCGGCAGTCTGGGTGCCGGCCATTCGATAGTTCGATTCCGCTGCATCGAGTGTGATCGAGACATCAGTAACCAGCGCAACGAGCACGATCATCAGCAGAGCAAGGGTTAGTTTTGTTTTCATGGAGATTCTCCGACCTGGCGGACAGCTTTCTTTCCTGGGATTGTTAACTCTATACTTGGAATCTGGCAATGGCTTTAGTTCATTCGCTTTGGGTGGAGCACATTATGCACACATCAGTACGATTTTTATTGAGTCTAACACTGGCCTTCTCGCCGGTGATAGCCACATCCGCGGAAATCTATTTTCCCGGTCGCGGTGAATCCTGGGAGACGATCGACCCGTCTACAGTGGGATGGAATGCTGAGCGCTTGAGCGCTGCTCTGGATATTGCCGGTGAACGGAACTCCAGCGGTGTTGTGATCCTGCACAACGGACGCATCATGGCCGAGCGTTATTGGAACCTGGCCGAAGCGCCAGCAGCTTACCGCAGCTTTGTTCAGGGCACCGACTCCCTGGGCAGAGCCATTGAAGATGTAGCCTCGGCCCAGAAGAGTGTGGTCGCCGTGATCAGCGGTATGGCACAGGAACGTGGCTACCTGGATATCGATGATCCGGTCAACAAACACCTCGGCAGTGGCTGGTCACGGGCGCATCTGGCACAGGAACAGGCGATTACCCTGCGGGCTTTGTTCAGCATGAACAGCGGACTCGCTGCCAATCTTGAATTTGCAGCGGAACCTGGAAGCATATGGCTCTACAACACCCCGGCCTATCATCTGGTTATGCAAGTGGTTGAAGCGGCCACCGGGAAAGATCGCCACGCACTCACGCGCGAATGGATCACTGCACCGCTGGGAATGGAAAATTCATCCTGGACACCAAGACCCTGGGCCGATGCGGCAATAGGCGTCGGTTTCTCGACCACGGCTCGCGAACTGGCGCGATTTGGATTGATGATTCAGGCAGGTGGACGCTGGCAGGACCGCACCATTATCGAAGATGCCCGGTTCCTGGAACAGATGTTGTCGCCTTCCCAGCCATTGAATCCATCTTACGGTTTATTGTGGTGGGTAAATGGCCAGGAATTTTCCCTGGGTGCTGATCCGCAGGCGACCCCACGCAGGCGAACGCTGATACCCAGTGCGCCCATGGACCTGGTGGCGATGCAGGGCGCTATGGACAGAAAACTGTACCTTGTACCCAGCCTCGAGTTAGTCGTGACGCGACTTGGATCCACTGGCAGTCGTGGGGGTAGCAATTTTAACGATGCATTCTGGGAGGCCCTGATGAAGGCAGCCCCCACACATTAACGATGCGTTCTGGGAGGCGCTGATGAAGGTAGCCCCCACACCTTAACGATGCGTTCTGGGAGGCACTTATAAAAGCAGCCCCCACGCGCTAGCTATTGCGAGATAGGCCAGAATCAGGTCATCAAGGCTTTCATGCCAGCGATCGCACGATCGACATGTTCCAGGCTGTTATAAATAGTCGGACATAGCCGCACGCCACCGGTAGCCGCACCAGCTATGCCGTGTTCAGTGTAGAGCCGATTGGAAATATTGCCTCCCTGTCCATTCTCAGCGCGGGCTATGCAGACCCCAAAGCTGAGTTCAGTATCCATCGGCGTAACCAGTTCCAGGCCCAGTTCCGCAATCCCTTCTTTCAGATGTTGCGCCAGCTGCGTCACGCGTGCTTCGATACGTTTGTGACCGATTTTGCGATGCTGAATGGCAGCAACGCCAACCGCCGCCAGGGCAGCATCATCACGCTGGCCCAGGGATTCAAATTTACGCGCACCTGTTAATGTGGTTGCTACGCCTGAACCCCAACCCGGGGCGATGATGTTCGGCCAGATACGGTCGATGTTCTGCTCTTTCACATACAGCAGCCCGACTTCTTTAGGGCCCATAAACCACTTATGGGCGCTGGCCGAGAAAGAGTCGACATCCAGGTCCTTCAAATCCAGGGACATCGCGCCCCACACCTGGGCGCCGTCGACGTGCACATAAATATTACGCGCGTGGGCAGCGGCGGCCAGTTCTTTTACGGGTAACTTGATGCCGCTGAGATTAGACACATGGGTGATGGCCAGGACGCGGGTGCGGTTGGTAAATCGGGAGGTAAATGCATCGATGAGTTGCTGCTTGCCAGTGGGTCTGGCAGGGGTCGCGACCTTGCTTATAGTCAGCCCATAGCGGGCGGCGCGTACATCCCACGCCACGTTGTTAGTCGGGTGATTCTGATCCCACAGCAGTACTTCATCGCCCTCCTTAAGTTGCAAGCCGTTGTTGATGACGTTGTTCGCCTCACTGGTATTGCGCACCAGGGCAATCTCATCGGCACTTACCTGCATTTGTTCCGCAACTTCAGTCCGGGAACGCTCCAGCAGTTCAGCAAACTTGGCCCGGTTGTTAAACGAACAATCCCGATCAATATCATAGGTGAGCTTATCGACGGTTTCGGCCACCGCCCGAAAGGAGGGGCAGAGATTCGCCGCGTTCATCGGTATCGAAGCCTCACTGAAGGTAAACTGGGAGCGTACCAGTGACCAATAGTCTTCCTGGCTGGAATTTCCTAAAGCGTTCTGCGCCTCGCTCACTCTACTCACGCTGGCGGCAGCGCCGAGCAGGAGAGCGCCGGATGATTGCAGAAACTGGCGTCTGGATTTAATGGGTTCCATGCTGAGACTCTCTGACGAAATGAATTCGTCCGTTGTAAAGGGGATGGTTATCGATTTGAATCCTTAGGGGACAGGAGGATTAGTTCAAAGCTACTATTAATATCCCTGCCAGTCCATTACTCTCAGGGACCAGGAATCAATCATACTATGGGGTTGTCATGGGAGCTTTGGCAAAGTACGTCGGTGTTGTGCAGGTTTTCTCCTGCTTCGTAGTATCAGGATTATCCGCTGCTTCCTGGTCGGCCGAGGCACCCGCCACCAGCACGTTTACAGAAACACAATTCGTGCGTGGAGAAGCGCTCTACCAGCAGCAATGTGGACTGTGCCACGGTGCTGCGCTCGATGGGGGAGCAGCACCTGCCCTGATCGGTATGACGTTCAGGAAGACCTGGTCCATGCTGGGAGCAAATGTCGCCGAGCTCTATAACCGTATCGCTACCACGATGCCACCTCGACAGGGAGGAACTGGCCTGGATGAAGAGCAGAACCTCGCTATTCTCGCCTATCTGTTGGGCAGCAATAATGTGCTGCAGGGAACTGAGGCTCTGCGCAATGACTACGATTACCTGGCGGGGATTCCTATCGCACGTGGCGATGAAGTGCTGGATATTTCCGCTACCTTTATCGAAGGTCTGTATGGTATCCAACCCATCGGTTCCGGACCCAGCATGGAAGATCTGTTAAATGCTGGGGACAATGCGAGTGATTGGCTGCACCATAACAAGAGTTACCAGGGTGTTCGTTACTCCGATCTCAGTCAGATCAATACCTCTAATGTGGGCGACCTGGCCCAGGTTTGCGCCTACCAGCTAAACAGCCGATCGACCCTGCAGACAGGTCCGATCGTTTACCAGGGTGTTATGTATGTCACCAATGCCACGCACACCGCTGCAATCAATGCCGCGACTTGCCAGAAAATCTGGACCCATGACTGGGAGCCAAAGGATCGGATGGTATGGGGCAATAACCGCGGTGTCGCTATCAGGGATGGCTACGTGGTGCGGGGCACGGCCGATGGTTACTTGTTGGCCCTCGATTCGGCCAATGGCAACCTGCTGTGGGCGCGCCAGGTGGCTGATCCCTGGTTGGGTGAGACATTTACCATGCCACCGACAATCTTCGAGGACATGGTATTGATTGGCCCGGCGGGTAGCGAGAACGCCATATCCGGGTGGTTAGGTGCCTTCTCGTTGGCTGATGGTGATCTGATCTGGAAATTCCTGACGGTACCCGAAGCGGCCGCCGGTGGCGGTGAGTCCTGGGGTAATCCGGAAGGAATCAAGCTTGGCGGTGGGGCGGTATGGACGCCGCTCAGTTTCGATCTGGAACTGGGCGAAGTGTATGTGGCTGTCACGAATCCCGCGCCTGACCTGCCAGCCTACCTGCGACCCGGTGACAATCTCTATACGAACTGCATCGTAGCGCTGGATATTCATACCGGTGAGTTGAGATGGTACAAATCCATCGTTCCCAATGATGACCATGACTGGGATCTGACCCAGGTGACTCCTGTGCTCGAAGCTGATACCGATGGCGTGTCTCGAGACATGGTAGCCACCGTCGGCAAAGACGGCATTCTGCGCACTCTTGATAAACAGACTCATGAAGCACTCTATGAGACGCCAATTACTACCATCGAAAACTATGATGTACCGGTAACCAGCGAGGGTGTCTATGCCTGCCCGGGAGTCACTGGAGGGGTGTTGTGGAGTAGCCCGGCTTTTCATCCGGGAGAGCAAATACTGATAACCTCCTCAATTGACTATTGTGCGCGATTCATTGCCGCAGAAAGTGTCGAATATGTACCTGGACAACTCTATATGGGGGGAGGCGTGCGCCCAGACGATGAGATGTCGGGCTGGATTACCGCCGTGGACGTGGAAACTGGTGAGGTGCGCTGGAAATATCAAACCCGCTTCCCCAATGTCGGAGCAGTTACCGCTACCGCCGGTTGTCTGGTTATCGGTGGCACGCTGGCGGGTAATCTGCACTTCTTCGATGCCAGCAATGGTGAAGTGCTCCGTAGCATCTATACCGGCGCGCAAATTGGCGGGGGAAATATTTCCTACGCGGTCGATGGTAATCAGTACATTGCAGTTGGGTCCGGCACAGGCATGTTAACCATTCAGCCTCCCGGCCAGGGAATCCCTCGCGAAGGAAGTGTCATTGTCTACGCGCTGCCATATGAGTGACTCAGTCTATTTCCAGGAGTCAAGATAAGGACCATGTTGCACAGATAAAATCCAGAAATGTTGACTCTGCGCACCCATCAACCTGGCGATCTGGGCTGGATTATCTCTACTCACGGTGAAATCTATTCTCGCGAATTCGGCTTCGACGGATCGTTCGAGATCAATATCGCCGATAAAGTGCTGAAGTACTTCAGTACGGAAGATGACTTCAACCGGGTCTGGATTGCAATGGTCGATGACAAGCGTGCGGGTTCCGTAGCAGTGCGAGCGCTATCGGAAGCTACCGCATTCGTGAATTTCGTGGTGGTACTGAATGAATTTCGGGGCCAGGGAATTGCCCGGTCGCTAATGGATGGCATGATCGAACATGTAAGGAAACACCGCTATCAGAAAATACGCCTGGAGACCTTTACCTGCCTGGAAGTAGCCCGTGAACTCTACCGTGATTTGGGGTTTACAGTAATCGAAAATAGTGTAATCCACGCCTTCGGGCGTGATCTGACCCGGGAGTTCTGGGAACTCACGCTCCAGGGCAGCCTAGATAATGCGTTGCGCGCGTAATTCAGCAATCTCGGCTGTTGAATAGCCCAATTCTCCCATGATCTGGTCAGTATGTTCCCCAAGGGTCGGCGCGCGGCGGCGAATCTCACCCGGTGTTTCGGACAACTCTACTGCTGTGCGCATCAATGGTGCAGGAACGCCGAGCCCGGGGTAGGCAACCGGTTGAAACAAGCCCTTGGCAGCGATATGCGGGTCATCGAGTACTTCCTGGGGTGAGAGTACTGGCCCGGCGGGGAGTCGTGCCGCTTCCATGGCGTCCAGCACTTCTTTGGTAGTACGTTCTGCACACCATGCGGCCAATCTGGCAGAAATAAGCTCACCATTGTCGCCACGGCTAATGTCATCTTTGAAGCAGGGATCGCTCAACCAATGGTCTTCGCCCATCAGGTCAGCCCAGCGTTTGAATAGGGGGCCGCCCACCGATTGCACCAACACCCAGCCATCCCGGGTCTTGAATGTGTCTGCCGGGGCCGAGGTTTGAGAACGATTCTGAGTTGCCACCCGGTTGCGTTGAATTGCCGCCTGTTCGATGGCGGTGCCATTCATCATGGTCAGGGCAGTGTTGAACAGCGAACCTTCCACTATCTGACCCTTGCCGGACTTCTTTCTTTCGTAAAGTGCCGCCATCGTGCCGAAAGCCGACAGGCTCGCGGTACCGAAGTCGACAAAGGGTGCATAGGCCTTCACGGGTTGATCCACTGTGCCGGACATATACATATTGCCCGACATCGCCTGCCCGAGACCGTCGAAACCGACGCGATTGGAATAAGGGCCGCCACGGCCGAAGGCGGAAATCATGGTAAGAATAATATCGGGCTTGATCGCGGTGAGACTGGCATAGTCCAGTCCCATGGCTTCCAGGGTATCCGGAGGCAGGTTTGCGACCACCACATCGGCGGTTGCCACCAACTTTTTCACGATCTCCCGCCCTTCTGGTTTCATGGGATTGAGTGTCATGCCCAGCTTATTGCGAGCCAGTTGCATGAACAGGGCTCCATCCCCTTTGTCTGAAATGGGCGAAAGATAACGGTCTTCGCTGCCATCCACCTTCTCGATCCGAATGACTTCGGCTCCCAGGTCCCCCAGCAGGGTGCCGCAAAATGGACCGGCTATATAACGGCCGAAATCCAGCACTCTAATTCCTTCTAACACTTTCGACATTTTCGGTTACCGTTTTGTGCTACAGGTCTCGCTTTCGGTTGAGGATAGTAACATAAGTAATTAATATGTAAAGAATTTTTACCTGTAAAATAATTTTACAGATATAACGAAATTTGTGAGGTAGTTAACGCCTTTGCACATTGGACTTTTGCATAATAAAGCCTGAATGAGAGGCCTGTCACAAAGGCACGAAAAAGCATTAAAGAATTAGAAATACCTGTACTTGGAGGCACAGCTATGGGTCTGGCTGATAACAATGCACCAAAACAAGCTCTAATAGAATTGCAGCTAATCTTGAAAAAACCTTACCAGGACGTGTGCAACGTCTGCAAAGGTGAGGGCAAGATCACGCAGAACAGCACTTGCCCCAAGTGTAAGGGTTCAGGGCAGCGTCTGCTTAAACTGCTTTAATTGCTACTCCTCGGCATTACAACATCTCCCATTTTGCCTTTCTATCTCTCTATCTCTCTATCTCTCTATCTCTCTATCTCTCTATCTCTCTATCTCTCTATCTCTCTATCTCTCTATCTCTCTATCTCTCTATCTCTCTATCTCTCTATCTCTCTCTCATTTGGTGCGGCTTAGCCGTACTGTGAGCTTTCTTGTTCTTTCTGTTCTGGATTACAATCACCTGCAGCGATCTGTCTGAGTCGAATAATGCACTCAGCATCAGGCCAAATACGTCTTCTTCGGTGGAGACTAATCCGTAAAGGACACTCATGATCAAGTCTCATAAACTGCTTTTCCGCTTCTCCCTGCTAATCCTGGGCTTCACCCTGATGCTGAGTGACGGCCTGGTCGCTGCCGAGCACCCCGGGTACATCGATGCTCCAGAGCGCCGAACCACCGGTATTGGTAAATTCTATATGGACCGGGAAATATCCTTCGTGATGGGTCATCAGGCGGCAGCCTGGCTGAATCGCCCGGGCCGTATCCAGGAAGAAATGCCCGATGAGGTTGTCGCCAATATGGGGCTGAACCCTGAGCACGTAGTAGCGGATATCGGGGCCGGATCGGGCTATTTTTCGTTCCGAATTGCAAAATTAGTACCCCAGGGCAAGGTATTGGCGGTAGATATTCAACCTGAGATGCTGCAGCTGATTGAAGAACAGAAAGCCCGGGATGGCGTGACCAACATCGAAGGCGTGCTAGGGGAGATAGATGATCCCAATTTGCCTGCCAATTCTATCGATGCAGCCATCATGGTCGATGCCTATCATGAGTTCTCCCATCCGTTTGAAATGATTAACGGTATCTATCAGGCATTACGCCCCGGCGGACGCATCTTTCTGCTGGAATACCGCGGTGAAGATGCCTCGGTGCCGATCAGGCCACTGCATAAGATGACAGAAGAGCAGGTTGTCAGGGAAATGAGTGTGTTCGGGCTGGAGTGGACCGATACCCTGGATTTTCTTCCCTGGCAGCACATGCTGATCTTCACCAAGAGTTAGCTGCCAGGCAGTTCCCAGGTCGCTGAATTACTACGGGTCACTACCCCACATTTGCCCGCTCCTACACCTGGGTCATCCCTTCCTCCTGCCAGAAATTCAGCCTGTTCGGCAATTAGGGTGGCTGGTCAGCTTTTGCATCCAAATCGACAGGTTCAGGCATCTATCAACGTAGAAACAATTTGAAGATGCGCGTTGTGCGGGCGCCAGGCCGGGGCGCAGTTGACTGCTGGCCAATTTTGTAACAATTGTGTAGTGGCATCGTCTAAGGGGTAAGGAAATAAAAATTAGTCAGAGAATGTATCTCAAGCATCCATTTGTGAGGCCCGACTGAATTGTATTAATCGAGCGTTAAGCAATTCGTCATTACTATGAAAATTGGCAGAAGGGGCTAACTACGGTAGACGACATGACTAATCACCGATACACACAAATTATTGTGCCAATGGACAGGTACGTTAACCGGCTTACTCCGAAGGCGAAGAAACTGGTGCGTCTACTCGAAGGGTGCTTGTTGATAATCTTGTTTACTTCAGTGGTGTTTTACTTACAGTAATTTTTCGATCCAAAAAGACCAGGGCATTAGCCGCGGTCTTTTTTATTCGTGATTCAGAATCTCCCTGGTAGCCTAGAAAGTACGGCGAACGGTGAACGCGTACTGAACCCCATTACTGGAACAGTAATCTTCCACCTCTTCAACTATCCCGTCGATAGTGGCACCTTGAAATCGTATTCTCTGGCGGCAACTCTGTGGGTCATTGGCATTCTGCACATTCAGGCGAAAGGTGATGCCATTGAAGGCTTTCTTCTCCACGAACAACATCAATCCATAGTCACGAATATCACGTTCGATATCGATGATATCGATCTGGGTGCGCGCATCGCTTTCGTTATCGGAATTAAAATAGTTAAAGCCATAACTCAGGTTCCAGCGGGTAACATCATGCCGGAAACTGGCGCGGCCAAACCAGCGTGAGTTAAAGCGCATGCGCCGCTGGGTGCCGAGGAACGGGTCGGTGACTTCCGAATCTTGCACAGAAAATCCCAGTGTCAGCAAGGCCGAAGGCAGGCCAAGGAATCCCAGCCGGGCACTGACATTGGTGTTGATACCATAACGGGTGGCATCACCAATGTTTCCTCGAGCCGAACGCAGGTCATCAGGACCGGTTGATACATCTACCTTGTCGATGACATCACTGTAATCGCGATAGTACAGCTCGGAATTCAAGACACCGATATTATTCGGCAGACGATATTCCAGGTTTAGAGAATAGTTCCAGGATTGTTCCTGTACGATCTCAGGATTTCCGGACTGAATATTCTGATCATCATCATCATTGTCAGATGAGGTGCTGAAATCAGAGAAGCTGAGCTGGGAAATGTCTTTCTCTATCGTGGCCCGCAATTGAAATGACTGAGTTAAGTCATAGCGGAAGTCGAGCTTCGGTCGCAGAAAATTAAAATCGCGTGCGTTGGATACATCACCGGATTGAGTAATTGTCGAAGTCTCGTAGATGAGCGAACTTTCCAGTGACATCTTCTCGTTGAGCTGCCAGTTGTGAACGAGAAAATTCTCGTAACGAATCTCTTCCACCGTTGAGTTCGCATTATCAACAGGGATTGGCATCAGGTTGCCGTGGTGTGGGGAAGAAATCGGACCAGGCACACCCAGGCGCAGGTCGCTGTCGCGAATCGTCTGGGCACGCTCGACACCAACTTCCAGTCCGTGCCCGGCTGCCGGATCCCAGGTATAGGAGGTGCGGAAGATGCGTTCCTGATCCCTGCCATCGTTGTAAAGGAACAGATCTTTCTCTTCTCGTTCAGCAAACACGTCGAAGCGCTCGCGGGTGGAATCGTATTGACCACTGTTTACAATAAAGAGGAAACGATACTTGCCACCACCAGCGAACGAATATTCGTAGTCTCCGCCGAGTTCCCAGTTGTCACGGCAGCGGTCGACGAATTCTCGCTCGTAGCTCGTGGTGAAGCCAATACCAGAATAGGCATTTATGGAGCGCTCCTTGTCTTCTGGTGAACAGTCCCAGCCGTACAGGCCATTCAACTGCACCATGCTGCGGTCGAATTGGTAACCCAGGTTGACGCTGGTCTGGTAGTCGGTGCGTTCGCGAAAGCTTTCTTCGAAACGAGTCTCGAGCAGGTTGCCGATGGCGTCACGACTGCTCTCATTGGCTACCCGATTCTCGTACTGGGGTTGGGCTTCGACATGCAACAGGTAGTTGAATGAGCCAGTCTGTCCGGTCCAGGAGAGTTTGGCGCCGGGCTCGAACGTGCCATCCTGATAGTGCTCTATAATAGCCTCTGCGGTCACGCTTGAGCGTGAGGCACTATTTAGCAGGACTACATTGACCACCTGACCGCCGCTGCGGATATCCATTTCTTCTGACGTGCCGCGGAGGATCTCGATATAGTCCACCTGGTCGGCAGAGATACGACTCAGCTGGCTTCGGCCTGCGTTGTTCTTACCGGTTTGGCGCTGACCATTGATGAGGATTTCGTTTTCTCCCGAGCCGAGTCCGCGACGATTCTGGTTTCCTCCGCCACGGTTCATCGAGAGGCTGACGCCGGGGATACGTTCGATCATATCGCTGACATTTACCGGGGAATATTCGGAGAAGAAGGAGGATTCATAGATGACTGTTGAATCATCTTGAGACGCATTGGCATTCTGTTGAGTCAGCGCCTGAGAGGCACAGCCAACAGCGAGGCTGAGCACTGCAACTCTTAACAAATTACGCGGAAAACTGCGCGTCATTGATAACTCCGAATTTTGAATGAGTACTTCGTCGGTTTGACCAGCAACAGAATGCTCATCAGCAGTATGGTTTTACTGCGTTGTTCGGCCAGTTATGTAAAGGATGAACCTTGTAAGAGATGCGGAATTATACCGATGCAATTGCCTCAAATCTGTGACAAATTGTGCAAAAAAGATGGCAGAAGTGGCATATTCTGTGGGTTTGCGACAGATTTCACAATGCTTCAGAACTACGAAATAACGACAAATCTGCGCAGAACTTTAGCGAGTCACAGTCGAGCCCGGAACATCGCCCAGGCGTGAAAGCATTACGGATCCTAGAAAGTTCCGCGAATCTTGATGGCATACTTCTCACCGGAATGGCTGCAGGAATCTTCGATCTCGCTCAGAACACCCGTGGCGATGGTGCCGCCTGTGTACCTTTCCCGGATGCGGCAGCGTACCGATTTAAGCGTAGGGGACACTCATAACTTAACAACTTAAGAAAAACTTAAGCCGATTCCAAGTGCGATTAACCAAATTTAGTACCGATCTAGAAGCTGACTATTCAACTGATCATATGGATCGTGCCAAAAATTGTTAAGTTGTTAAGTAATGAGTGTCCCCTCTTTCTGTCCAGTAATGAGTGTCCCCTCTTTCTGTCCTCTCTTTCCTCTTTCCCAAATCAAATACACTCTGATATTGTGTGCATTCCCGACAATATCTCCCTTTGGGCTCGGCAAAGGAATATTCATGATGAATCCAAAACTACAGTGTATTGGAGCAAGTGCTGCGCTTGGTCTGCTTATATTGAGTATCCCTAATCATGTCAGTGCGGCCGACTCGACGCAGTTACATTTTCAAAATACTTGTAGAGCTGATGTTCATGCTGAATTTGATAGCGCTGTGGCCTTGCTGCATTCATTTGAATATCCAGAGTCTACCGCAGCTTTCAATGCCATAGCTGAGAAGGACCCCGATTGCGCCATGGCCTATTGGGGGTTGGCTATGAACATCTGGCACCCTCTCTGGGCTCGGCCCAGCCGCCAGGACTTACAAAATGGAGCATCTGTGCTGTCCCGAACAGAGAGCTTGTCAGTATCTAGCAGAGAGGCTTCTTATATAAACGCTCTTAAGTCATTTTTCTCAAGTGATGATGTTGCAACTCACGTCGAGAGAGCCGGGATGTATGAAGAGAATATGCGCCAGCTCTATACAGCAAATATTGATGACCCAGAAGCAGTAATCTTCTACGCACTGGCACTATTAACAACTGCCGATCCTGCTGACAGCACTTACGCAAAAAGTTATCAATCTGCCAGTCTCTTAAATTGGGCGAAAGATTCTCAACCCTCCCATCCTGGAGTCTTACATTATCTTATTCACGCCTATGACAAACCCGAACTCGCACACCTTGCGCTTGAAGTAGCTGAGCACTATGCCGAAGCGGCGCCGGATTCAACTCACGCCCAACACATGCCCTCGCATATATTCACTCGTTTGGGGCTCTGGGAAAAAGCACTAGCATCCAACGTGGATTCAACGCGATCGGCCGAAGAATTTACACACAGAGCAAACTTGCCTGGACACTATGATGAAGGCTTACACAGTCTTGATTATCTTATGTATGCAATGCTGCAATCTGCTCGTGATGAAGAAGCAGCAGACTTGCTGGATAAGCTATCGACGATCGATAATACAGACGTTGACAGTTTCAAGGTGGCCTACACTTATGCCGCCACTCCCGCTCGATACGTTATGGAGAGACAACAGTGGCAGGATGCGAGCAATCTGGAATTATTGCATCCGGATTTTCCGTGGCAGGAATTTCAATGGGCGCAATCTATACATCACTTCGCCAGAGGTGTTGGGGCAGCCAGAAGCAATCAATTGGAAAGAGCGAAATCAGAGCTAAGTCGAATCATCGCTATTCGAGAAAACCTTTCTTCATCGATCGCTCCTTATTTTAGCGAACAGGTGCAGATACACATTGCCCACGTTGACGCCTGGATTCAATTTGGCGAAGGAAATTCAGAGGATGCCCTGCAACTGTCGGCGCAGACGGCAGACCGCGAAGATTCAGTTGTTAAACATCCAGTGGCCCCGAGTGAAGTGATTCCAGCGCGGGAGCTTTATGCTGATATGTTGTTCGAAAGCGGTATGTACGCTGAATCTTTGGAGCAGTTTCAAATCGTGCTATCAAACTACACCAATCGATTGAATGCATTAGTAGGTGTAGCGCGTGCGGCAGAAGAATTAGGAAATATTGAACTGTCCGAAATTTATAGAGAGTTTATTCGAGTACAAACTTTAGCGGGGAATCAACAAAGAAATAGTCTAACGCCGTAGGGCAGCGAAGGGGACACTCATAACTTAACAACTTAAGAACGACTTAAGCCGAATCCAAGTGGGATTAACCGAATTTAGTATCAATCTAGAATAGAAGCTGACCAATCAACTGATCATATAGATCATACCAAAATTTGTTAAGTTGTGAGTGTCCCTTCTTTCCTCTTTCTTGCCGTCCAACCCTGGACATAACAGCGAGCACCGGATTCATGTTGCTCCAGCCAAGCGAGGGAAAGGCCGAAACGATCTGGCGCAACAAGCCCCGTTTAAATAGGCTTTATGTGTGCCTGGCACTTCTTCAGCTTGGCAATTGCATGGATTTCTGCCGGTTTTGCGTGTGCGGGACTAATTGAGGATAATAGCTGCCTGCCTAACTGACTGGTTCTACAGGGAAATGTAGTTAAACCGGTAATCGTCACACTAATTCTATTCAGAGGTCCACTAATGCAGCGTGAATCCATGGAAGTTGATGTCGTCATCGTCGGTGCGGGTCCGGCGGGGTTATCAACTGCCTGTCGGCTTTTACAGATGGCTAAGAGTGCAGAAAAAGAACTCTCGGTGTGCATTCTCGAGAAGGGCTCTGCGGTGGGGGCACATATTCTGTCAGGCGCTGTATTCGAGCCAACTGCCCTGGAGGAGTTGTTTCCGGACTGGGAAGAGCGGGGAGCACCGCTCAATACCCGGGTAACAGGCGACGATATCTACTATCTGCCGAATGGCAATGCCTCGTTCAAATTTCCCGGCTTGTTAGTGCCCCGGCTCATGCACAATCATGGCAACTATATCATTTCCCTGGGAAATCTGTGTCGCTGGTTAGCCGAACAGGCGATGGAACTGGGTGCCGAGCTTTTTCCAGGCTTCGCCGCGGCGGAGATTCTGTACCACAAAGACGGCAGCGTAAGAGGCGTGGCAACAGGAGACATGGGCGTGGGCGCCGACGGTGCGCAGAAAGCTTCCTTCGAGCCAGGTTTCGAATTTCATGCCAAATACACCATACTCGCCGAGGGTTGCCGCGGTCATCTCGGCAAGGAAATAATTCAAAGATTTGCGCTGGACAAAGACAGCGATCCACAGCACTACGGAATCGGGCTAAAAGAAGTCTGGGAGATTCCCGCAGAGAAACATCAGGAGGGACTCGTGGTACATACCGCTGGGTACCCGATGACCGGAGCCAGCTATGCCGCAACCAGTGGTGGATTTCTTTATCACGTGGAAGGCAACCAGGTGTCGCTTGGCCTGATCGTAGACCTGTCCTATAAAAATCCTCACCTCAGTCCTTATGATGAATTTCAGAAATTCAAACATCACCCGGTAATTTCCCAGTACATCGAAGGCGGCAAACGCCTCAGCTATGGCGCCAGGGCTATTATTAAAGGAGGGTTGAATTCACTGCCGAAAATGACGTTTCCCGGAGGTCTGCTCGTAGGCTGCGATGCTGGCACGCTAAATGCGGCCAAGATCAAGGGTACCCATACGGCAATGAAGTCCGGAATGCTGGCAGCAGAGGCATTGTTTGCCGCGTTAGCTGACGAGACATCCGCAAAGGAATTAGTCAATTACAATGCGCTGTTTGAAAAATCTGAGTTGCGTGAAGAATTGCACAAGACCCGTAACTTCAGTTCCGGTTTTCACAAGTTCGGGTTCTGGCTAGGCAGCGCACTGGCATTTCTCGAACAGAACATTTTCTTCGGCAAGTTTCCGCTGACTTTTCATGATAGATCGAAAGATCATTGTCAATTAAAACCGGCTGCCGAGAGCAAGAAGATCGACTATCCGAAACCGGATGGCAAGATCAGTTTCGACAAGCTGTCATCGGTATACCTGTCCAATACCAATCATGCAGAAGATCAACCCTGCCACTTACAACTCAAGGACGCTACCATTCCCATTGACTTTAATCTGCCGATGTACGATGAGCCCGCCCAACGCTATTGTCCTGCCGGAGTCTTCGAAGTTGTCGAGGGATCAGATGGGTCGAAGCGGTTCCAGATAAATGGCCAGAACTGCGTGCACTGTAAGACCTGCGATATCAAAGACCCGTCCCAGAATATCCATTGGGTAGTGCCTGAAGGCGGCGGCGGGCCTAACTACCCGGCGATGTAGTTTATTCTCTCAACTTCTTGTAATCGTTAGTATATTTCTATTAGTTAGCGTTTATCGAATGGCCTTGATTCGGCTTTATGCCGCTTACTCCGGCGTGGTAAAGTGGCACTATTCCTATCTTTAGTGGAGATGGCTATGCCTGGTAGCAGCAAGCTGGTTTGCTGTTCATTGCTATTCAGCTCTTGCACCTTGTTTCCTGTTGTAGTGGCCGCTCAACAGGATGTATTACAACAACGTTGGGTTGAGACAGCGACCGATAACTTCGTCATCTTCAGCCAGGTCTCTTCTCGACAGACCCAGCGGTTTGCAGGCGAGATGGAATCCTGGCGTCAAGTTGCGGCCGACATCATCGCTAAAGATTCTCCCTTTCCCCGGGCCAGTGTCCCTAATTATGTGTACCTGTTTGATAATACCGAAAGCTTTCAGCACTTCACTGTCGGTTCGGAAATCGCGTTTTTCTATTCCACACCACGGGCTAATTTTATGGCCCTGGTGTTGGATGACGAACTATCTGTCAGAGATGCGCTGCATCATTATGTACATTTCCTGGTAAAAAATTTCTCCGATTTACACTTGCCACGCTGGTATGAGGAAGGGCTCGCCGGCTATTTGTCCCGCATGCGGATAAATCGCGGCCAGGCTGAATTCGAGCGCATCACGCAAGAAGCCAACGAGTCGATGGCGGAACTGAGCGACTCGTTTTCAATGGAGCGCCTGTTCTATCGTGATGCCGCCCTGGCTTCGCCCCGGGTAATCCAGATTGCTAATCTCAAATCGGAAGCACTGCTGCATTATTTTAAACATGCGCACGAAGAAGAGGGCTATCCTGATCGTCGCGAGCAGCTACAGAACTATCTGGATTTACTCATAGCAGGCCGCAATCCTCGGTTCGCATTTGATCAGTCATTCGATGTGACTACCGCTCAGCTTGATGCAGAACTTGGAAACTATCTGCTCACCAGTCGCAGGCCGGCGGGCAGGATAGAACATGGGTCAGTGAACGAAATCTTTGAGTGGGAGACCTCAACAACAGAAGGTGCGCCGTTGGCCGTGATGCTGGGGGAATTGGCCCTGAATTCGGGCAACGTCGAGAGTGCTCAGTTCTTCTTTCAGGCGGCAATCGACAGGGGTGCGGAGATAGCCCGTAGTTATTCAGGACTGGGTGATGCCCTGCGATTTCAGGAGCTCGAAGGAATGGACCAGGAAATTGTCGGCTTCTTCGAGAAGGCCTTGGCGACAGCCCCTGAAGATCCGAATATCCTGATGGACTACGGTGAGTACTGGGAATCAGAGTTAACAAACTGTGACAAGACCTATCCGCCCAGTCAGCGTCGCCAGATCATTGCTGATATTACTGAGCATTTTCGGCGCGCTCTGGCCATTCTGCCGCAGAGCCCTGAGGCAAACCTGGCTATGGGACAGCTATACCTGTTTCCAGAGCAGGACTGGCAGGAAGGTATTGAGTACCAGCGGCGAGCATTTTCCCAGCTGCCTGCCGACAGCTTCATAATGGAACAAGCGATAAAATATGCCATAGCTGCCGACGAATACGACGAGGCAGAGAGGTTGATTAACGAGATGGCACAACCCATTCATTATTTCGGTGAACCTCAGTACGTGAGCGACTTGCGGGTCAGGTTGCTACGCAAGCGCCGCAGTGAGCCCTACGATGCCTGTGCACTGGATTAGCAGCCCGCTTGAGCGGCTCAGCTGGCAGTGTAGGCTGCCTCTGCCAGTGTTGCTATCGGTTATGCTGTTTAGTAGTGCAGTGCTGGGCGAGGCATTGGATGACGCGGTGGCAGAAGATGTCTTCCTGAGCACAGTCGCAGGCGCACTGGCTGCCTATGAAATCGATGTGGCTCACAACCTGAATGCACGAAATATTGCCAGGGGTAGAATTCAGCAGCCACGCCTGGGACGCTTTCCGGATCTGCCGCTAAATACGCTGCCGAGCAGCGAAGAAATAAACCTCTGGGAAGCTGACTATAGCGGCGGCGCGATTGGGGGAATCGCTATTCTCACTGACTCATCTGCCACCGAGTTGGGTGCAGAACAGTTTCTGGATAGATGGCTGCATGCTAGCGACGAAGCGCGCCTGTTCGTCACCTTCTACAAAGAAGATATTTCACCGGCAGAGAAGATTGCGTCTGTGGCCGGTGCCTATGGTTTTACGACTCTGCAGTTTAGCGGCGGAGATAATCTGGCGGTGGCAGGCAACCTCTATGCAACGGCAGCACAGCGCCTGGCGATCGACTCGCGCGCGGCCAGGCGCTACCGTACCGGGGTGACCGAACTGAGTTTCCTGGGCGAACGGGTGCGCAGAAACTCCAATTCTCTGTTTTCCGACGCTGGGGTTCCAGATGATAATTCCCTGGCCCGTTCAGAACCTTCAGTTTTTCTCAAGGAAACCCTGGGGGATGAGTTCACCCAATCCACGATTCGGGAAATCGTCGTGCCCGGTGGTGTTGCTCTTGGTGAGACTGCAACTCTGCCTGTCAGTATTGTCACAATGAGTTACAGCAATGGAGCAATCCACTTGCAGAGTGCAGAAGGCGAGCGCTTTGCATTACCCCAGATCGAAAAAAGCACTCTAAAAGCCGTATTTGATTTTGTGCAGCGTTCCGAGGCGATTCGTTCTGATTCCATCGTCGATATCGATGCCGATGGTCGCGTCAGAATCTCTTCGGCATTTCGCGATACCGATCCAGGCTTTGACATCATGCATGCTGATACCTTGCCTTTTAAATATGTTCCCAACCTGGCGGTAACCAAGAGTGTAATCATCGATATCGGAGTAGACTGGTTCACTGGCGAGAACAAGACTCTGGCGTTCGAGACGGGATTCGAAGTACGATTTCTGTCTGCGGACAATATGCGGATTGCCCAGACCCGGGTTGCCCTGGCATACGCATACAACTCTGCATCAGAGTCGGTTACCTATCACGACGCCTGGGGAAGGGATGTGCCAAGATTGAGAAATAACCTGGATTATGCCGGTCTTGGTAACGAGATGGCAGTGGTTGCCCACCATGCCGGATGGGTCGCTCTGCTGAGGAAGCTGCACGAGGAACAGGTGCCGTTCCTGGAAGGCCGCTACGAATTTATGAAACTCGACAAGACCGGACGTAATACTCCTTCGCGATACTAAGGCAAGGCAACCTTGGTTTAGCGGGAAGTAGAGATAAACCCATGTTTCAAGAAATTTTTAAACATACCAAGTTTGCCACAGGCCTCTCTGCCGGGCTGTGGTTGACTGCCTGTGTGTCGATAGATCTTGAAACAGGATTCCTGAGCAATGAAGATATTAATCGCCAGATACTCGATCAGACCGAGGAGGCGTTTCCGGAACTGGACCCTCTTTACATTTCGGATGAGATTAAACGATTAGTTGATGACAACCTCAATTCACGCAGTAGCGATCGGGTCAAGGTCAACAAGCTACAGGAACATCTCTATGACGAGGAGTATCTGCACATTCAATATTCCGATGTGCGCACACATACCGCGATGGAAGCCTTTCAGACACGTGAAGGAAATTGCCTGTCGGTCATGAATCTCTACATTGCAATGGCGAGGTATGCCGGCGTGGACGCAGAATTTCAGACAGTCAATGTGCAGCCAAGTTGGGACCGCCGCGGTTCATTGTTGGTGCTTAGTCAACACATTAATGCAACCGGAAGGCTATCCGTCAACAGCTACTATGTAGTGGATTTCACACCCGAGATTGCGCTGCAAAAACTAACTTCCAGGTCCATTACCGACCAGGAAGCCCGTGCCTTGTATTTTAACAATCTGGGAGCCGAGGCCCTGATTGCCGAACGCATCGATGATGCGCTGGTCTATTTCAAGAACGCCTTGTTCCTGAACCCGACTCTGTCCATTGCCTGGAATAACATCGGCACGACTTATAAACATCAAGGTAATACCGCGTTTGCGGAGTACAGCTATCAGATGGCTTTCAATACCGATAACACAAACGCGACGTCTATCAATAACCTTGCCAAGTTTTATCGCGGCACCGGCAATGCACGCCTGGCCCGCGAATATGAAATTGCGATTCAGCGCTTCAATAACCTGAATCCTTATTACCACTACGCCCAGGGTGCGGTCGCCATGCGCAACCGGGACTATGAGTCTGCGCGAAAATCGTTTCGCCGAGCGTTACTTCTCAAAGAAGTTGAACCGGATTTTCATATAGGCCTGGCCAGGGCACACGTTGCATTAGGTAACACTAGAGAAGCGGAAAAACTGAGAGACTCAGCCGAGAAACTATTGGCGGAAAATCAGCAAATATATCAGCCAAGCGATCAGAAAGTTCGAATTATCAACAACGATTCGATACTGCGCAACAGTAGTCCGGGAATAAGTATACTTCTGAACTAGGCGGGCGATCGTGTCCGGCCCCAAAGAATTAATTCAGGTTCGCATCCTGCCAGTAACGAGTTCCTTTCACCGTAGCCTGCAAGGCCAGTCCGCTCTGAGTTAATTGATAAACGGTGACATTGTCCATGACTGCCTCGCCACCAACGGCGGCCCCGAGATCACCGGCCTTGGCTGCAGCGTCTGCCTGACCGCCAACCAAGATTCCTACCTCCATGAATCGATCAAGGGCATCTTCATCATGAAACGCAAAGACTACACGAAAGTCTTTAACACCAGCGCCTAAACCAATTCCGACTTCTCCCATGCGCATGTAGGTATCAAGCTTGCTCTCATTATTGTGCACCACGCCAATGCCACCACCGAAGCTGGCGAAAATCAGGTTGATATTTGCATTTGAGAACACCGCATAACCTGTTGCGCTACCAATTTGCACGCGGGTGTCTGGCCTGATGCTATATAGCTCTGCCAACACTTCCTGGCGCATGTCCTGAATAGCCTGGCGTTGCTCCTCAGGGCTGCCCCTGTCCAGACCGGTCGCGGTGCAGGCAGCGAGCGCGAGGGAAAAAGTGAGCATCAGGAATGTTTTGAGAGAAGGCATGGTCAAATCCGTATTAAAATGGGGTTTTTGAAAGCAAATTTTGTTAGCGTTGCTTATATACATTGGATCGGCCTATCGTCCCTGACAGGCGCAAAACTAGCTGCTGCGGTCGACGGAAAAATGCACCATTTTCTGCAGGGCAGCACGGTAAACAGAGTCATCAAGCGCCTCCAGGCATTTGATGGCGGCAGCGGCTTCTTGCTGCGCCAATTGACGCGTGTAATCGAGGGCGCCACTGTCTCTGACTATTTGCAGAACGTCCTGCAGAATGTCCGTGGATAGTGCATTGTTTTGCAATCCCTGTTTGATAATCGCCTGTTGCTTTGTGTTCCCTTTTTCCATTGCATAGATCAATGGCAGCGTGGGTTTGCCTTCTGCCAGATCGTCTCCAATGTTCTTCCCCAATGCCTCGGTATCACCGTCGTAGTCCAGTACATCATCGATTAGCTGAAAGGCGGTACCCAGATGCATACCGAAGCGCTTCAGTGCATTCTCGATCGGTGCCACCGCACCACCGAGGATTGCCCCACACTGCGCGGCGGCCTGAAACAGAATTGCAGTCTTGTTTTTGATCACCTGCAGGTAATTTTGTTCCGAGGACTGGGGATTATTCTTGCTGATCAGTTGCAGAACTTCACCTTCGGCAATCTTGTTAGTAGTGTCGGCGATAATCTCCATGATGCGCATGTCACCGATTTTCACCAGGATTTGAAAGGCCCGCGAATAGATGAAGTCTCCCACCAGCACGCTGGAGGGATTATCCCATTCCGCATTAACTGTGGGTTGGCCTCGTCGAAGGGTGGACATGTCCACTACGTCATCGTGGAGCAGGGTAGCAGTGTGGATAAATTCAATAACTGCGGCGAGGGGGATATGCTGGTCGTTTTTGACCTCGCAGCAACGGGCTGCCAGCAGGACCAGGATAGGGCGCAGGCGTTTACCACCGGCCTCGACAATATAGTGGCCAATGCTTTCTACCAGGGAGACTTCCGAGTGCAGCTGATCAATGATGAAATCATTGACAGAAGCAAAGTCTGCCTCCACTACTGATCGGATTTGTTGATACATCTCTGTTGATAGATCGGCTTTGGTTAACAGGCGGCTACAGTCAGCTCATGGTTCAATGATAGGCGCTATAAAAAAGGCACAATGAAGTCTGACAAGATTAGTGCATTGAATAAGTGGTGCGCAAGCCAGCTTGGGATTCGCAGCAGTGTTCAATGAGACTGGTTTTAATAGTGTGTGCATCCTATGGAGCGCACCCGGTACTGTCAAGCCAGCTGAATCCCTGAGAAATAAGGTATTCGCTCCGTAATTGTCGGCCTATCGAGGAATTCAGGGTAGATTGCGGAAATTCTCGCCAGGAATGCCCTGGAGTGCCTAATTACACTTGCCTCGGCCCATGTGATCCCGTAAAATGCCGGCCCCTACGGGAATGGGCTCAATTCTCCCATTTTTAAAGGATTCGGAGACAACTATGTACGCGGTTATAGAGAGTGGCGGCAAGCAGCACAGGGTGGAAGAAGGCGAAGTGCTGAAGCTGGAAAAATTGGCAGCCGCTACCGGTGACAAAGTGAAGTTCGACAAGATCTTGATGATAGGAGAAGGCGAATCCGTCAAGATTGGTACGCCCTACGTAACAGGCGGCCAGGTAACAGCCGAAATTCTGAAGCAGGGACGGGGCGACAAGATCAAGATCGTGAAATTCAATCGCCGCAAGCATTTCAAGAAAACCCAAGGCCACAGGCAGTGGTTTACTGAAGTAAAGATAACCAGCATTAAAGCCGCGTCCGAAGCCAAAGCCGCGTCCGAAGCCAAAGCCGCGTCCAAAGCCAAAGCCGCGTCCAAAGCCAAAGCTGAGCCCAAAGCTGCAGCAGCGGAGTAATTCAGGAGTAAGTCATGGCACATAAGAAAGCAGGCGGCAGTACCAATAATGGTCGCGATTCCCAATCGAAACGCCTTGGTGTTAAGTTATTCGGTGGTCAGGAAGTAAAGGCAGGTAACATTATTGTCAGACAGCGCGGCACCCGTTTCCATCCAGGAGAGAATGTGGGTTGTGGCAAAGACCACACGCTGTTCGCCAAATCAGATGGCGTTTTAAAATTTGCCGTTAAAGGCCCGAACAACAGGAAATTTGTTAGCGTCGAATCGGCCTAGACAAGCAGGCAATCGTCTAAAAAAGCCTCGTCATTCGACGGGGCTTTTTTGTTTAGGGAGCCTCTGAACAAGACTATGGCCGCTCTGGCTTACAGCCAATTTCGCTCTCAAGGCGCGCGCAG
>JAQBSZ010000017.1 GCA_027623555.1 Pseudomonadota bacterium
AATCTTTCCGTTTGCTCCTGATGTTGAGTCAGGCTTCGTCAAACAACCCGATCTGCGGCGGGGCGCGCTCGGGCGGTCGCTGCGCCTGGGAATCTTCCGACTCCTTCTTTCTCAAATGTTCCAGAATCTGCCGGATCACCGCCGGGTCCTCCACGCAGGCGATGATCCTTACCGGGCCCTGGCACTTCTCGCTGGTTTCGATGTCTATATTGAATACCCGTTTCAGGCGCTGGGCCCAGGTTATTGCGGCGTGGCGCTCGGCTGGCGTTCTTTCATCCTGGTCGGTGGCTGCCTGTTTTTTCTTACTGCCCTTGCCCCGCCCTGCTGGGGTGATCCTTGCGCGGTGTTTGCTGTTGGGCTCGAACACACCATGAAATCTGGTCAGGTTGACTCTGGGCTTGGGCACCAGAGCGGCCAGTCGCGCAACGAAGTCGAGCGGTTCGAAGATGACGTAGCATGGACGCACTAATGCCGCGGGCGCATGGATGCGCAGGAGCGGCCACATGTGTCGTACCGTTGCGAAACGGCGTCTTCAACTCATAGCGTACCTTGCCGGTAGGGGTCAGTGACAGGCGCTGCTCAGCGACTGCGGGACGGGCGATGTAACGGCACAGCCTCTCTACTTTTTTGCGTTGATGCGCTTTGGCTGCAACGCCAGCGTGCAGGCTGAAGCCATTGAGATTCGCCACCCTGGCTTTACCCGGGGATTCTTCCGGTTGCGGTGGAATGGTCTGCAGGCAGAACACCTTACGGCCTTTCTGCGGGCCGATGGCCACCCGATAGGTGACTGAGTAACCATGAATGTCCTTGAGCGGGTCTTCGGCCAGGCCGTCCAGGGTGAGGTAACTGTTCTCCTCGTCCCGCTCCAGAATCCCGCGCCGTTCCAGAAACCGGGCCACCCGCTGGCTGATGCGCTGCAGCAGGTTGTGGAGCTGCTCGATGGTCGGGGGTGGCGTGCGGCGGAAGCCGTATTCGCCATTCGGTCATGTAAATACACCCCATCCAGGCGCGGGGACGAACGCCGCCCTGCAATCCCGTTGGCCGCATCGTCCTTGAATAGTTGTTCTGTGCCGTCAGTCCAGCAGTCCCTGCTGCCCCGGAAGAGGGAATAACGGCGGGGCGCGGGTGGGCGGTAGCCGGTCAGCACTGATGTGTTGTCCTGTTTCCTTTGCCTTGAGATGACTGAGTATCTTTTCGATGACTGCGGGGTCTTCAATACAGGCAATAATCTTTACGGGACCCTGACACTTTTCACATTCTGTAATATCAATAGTGCCCGTGTACTTGCTCTATCGGGTAAGCTTCCAGATGCTCCAGGCTGAGGAGGCTGTTCTCGCTGTCCTGCACCAGCAGGCCTTCCTTCACCAGAAAGCGGGCCAGTCTTGCGCTGATGCGGTGCAGCAAGACTTCCAGGTCGGCTTTGGCAGGGGCGTTGACCCGCCGGAACACCTGGTGGTCCACATTACTATCGGAACGGGTGAAGTAGATCCCCTCCAGAAAAAGGATGTGAAACGGGGTGGGGTTGTTGTCACCCTGTGGCCCGCGCAGTTAGACTGTCCGGGCCATAAGGAAACAGACCTCACTGGAAGATATGATGACCCTGGACAGTTTTGAAGCCATCGTCCGTACCCTGAATCAATTCAATGTGAGCTATCTGGTCGCCGGAGGGCTGGCAGTCAATGCCCATGGATATTTGCGCATGACACGGGACGTGGATCTGGTCATCGCACTGAAGCCTGACAATATCCTTCAGGCATTCGAAGCGCTGGGCACCCTGGAGTATCGACCGCTGGTTCCCATCACGGCCGGACAGTTTGCCGACCCTGAAATGCGGAGTCAGTGGATAAAAGAAAAAGGCATGAAGGTTCTCAATTTTTTCAGCGATCAATACAAAGATACACCCATAGATATATTCGTCTTTGAACCTTTCAATTATGAAAAGGAAATTCCAGTGTGCATGCGGACTGAGTTGCTGCCCGGCATCACGGTGCAATTCGTAAGCCTGCCTACTTTGATACACATGAAGGAAATGGCAAACAGGCCCCGGGATGTGGATGATCTCCAGCATCTGCGGTGGATACTGGAGGAACAGAACCATGACAAATAGCCAGGATGCCGATACCGAAATCGACTGGAGCAAAACCACCTGGGAGGGCAGTCGCCGCGAACAATTGCGCCAGTGGCAGAAACTCAGCCTGCGGGAGAGACTTCAGACGCTAGATGAAATGAACCGGCTCTCGGACCGTCTGGCCGAGTTGCGTGCCCGGGGGTCGGACCCGCGGAAGTAGTTGTTCCACAAGCCATTCACCCCGTAAAAAGTGGCGTTTTCTTGCTTAAAACCGCCATTTACTACTGAAAATAGTGCCTTTAAGGTATTCGTTAAGGCATTCGGCGGCCGGCTAGCCCGCATTATTCATGTATCTAGTCTTGGCCCTCTGATGTTTTACTGTTTCGATACTGGCTTAAAAAGTCGCTCAGCTCGGCCTCGCTTATAGGAAGTATTAAGGCTATCTCCGATCTCCGAACCTTGATTGTGTCCAGCTTCGTGAGCGGTGACCCGTTGATGCCCCTTAGCAGAATATGGCCTGATGTTGTCTGGCTTATGGTGAAGAAGCAGAAAGGAATCTGTATCCCACTCCCGGTTCTGTCTCTATGAACCGCGGCGCAGAGGCATCGTCTCCCAGTTTAGCCCGGAGCTTGCCAACGAGAATGCGCAGATAGTGGGTGTCCTGCACATGGGACTTGCCCCACAACCGATCGAGGATTTGTTGTTGGGTGATTACCCGGTCCTGGAACTCAATCAACAATTTCAACAAATCGAATTCCTTGCGCGACAGACGAATCGGCTTGCCGTCCACCGTCACCCTGCGCTGCAGCAGGTCCACCTGCAAGGCACCGTCGTCATAGGCAGCGAACACCGAATCTGGCTGGCCGCTGGCGCGCAGTAAAACCCGGATTCGCGCCAACAATTCGTTGATGCCAAACGGTTTGACGACATAGTCGTTGGCACCGCCATCCAGTGCGGCGACCTTTTCCTGTTCCCGATTTCGTACCGAGAGAATAATCACCGGGCCTTGATAGAACTCGCGCAGGGACTTCAACACATCGATGCCATCCATATCCGGCAGTCCCAGATCGAGCACGACTAATTGCGGTGCTTCCAAAGCCGCTTGCTGCAGACCTTCAGCGCCGTTTGCAGCCTCGATTACGTCATAGGCTTTCGCCGACAGACCAATACGCAGAAAATGCCGGATCTGCGGCTCATCGTCGATTATCAGTATCCGACTCATTCGCTTTGCTCGCCTGTGTCTGGTAGCGGAAGCCGGATTACGACGACACAGCCGCTGCCTGTGGTGGGATCGCGAATCTCGACTACACCGCCATGGGCGCCGATCATGCCCTTGCAGATTGCCAAACCAAGACCGGACCCTGCCACCCGCCTATCACCCCGATCGGCACTGTGAAACATCTCGAACACTTTTTCGCGCTCCTCCAGCGGAATTCCCGGGCCGCTGTCTTCAATCTCGATGACCAGTTGCGAATCCTCCGTGAAGCCTCTCACAGAAACGAACGCGTCGGTTGGAGAAAACTTCAGTGCGTTTTCGATTACGTTATACAGCGCCTGTTCAATAAGCGCCGCATGCACGTTCAACAAAGGCAATGTCGACGCAACCTCCAGTTTCAGGCGATCTTCCTTGCCAGCGTGCCGGAAGCGTTTCTTGATGACGTTGAGAATTTCCTTGAGTGACACTGTTGAGCGATGCAATTTCAGTTCGCCATAACCCAGGCGGGTCATGTCCAGCAATTTCTGGGTGTAACCATCCAGTCTGCTCGCTTCGGACAATATCGAATCGAGTAATTCCTTTTGTTGTGCCGGACTCAGGGAATCCCTCATTTCCTGCAGGGTGCTGGCAGCACCTATCATGGATGTCAGCGGCGTCCTGAAATCATGTGATACGGAAGACAATAAAGATGAGCGCAATGTTTCCTGTTCCTTGCCGAGTTTCTCGTGTTGCAGATCTGCCACGAGTCTGGTTCGGCCCAGGGCCAGATTGGCCTGGTGCACCAGCAACTGGATGGAATCGTTCTGGTCACGGGCCTCGGCATCAGACTGTGTTTTGAGAATGGCGACAATGTCTTCGCCGTCTGTCAATTCCCTGGTTGGGAAGCGCGTAGCGCTTGCGTCGATGGCAGCTGCAGTTCCTGGTCGCTCCTGCTCTTGTGCCTGGATGGCATCCTTTGTTGTCAGCAGTTCATACTGCAGTCCCGAGATATGCTGCAATGCCTCATCCAGCGCCGTCAGAACCTGCTTCGCATCAATCGCGCCTGCGAGCTTTTCCATGAAGATCAATTCGATGTTGCTGAAGTGTTCCCGATTCTGTAGCTGTTCTACCCGCTCCCGTAGCCGCGCCGCCAGATGTCCAACGAGCACGGCGGTGAGCAGGAAAATGCTGATCGTCAGCACGTCCGGTGGATGCAGTACCAGCAAGGTGTGCCGGGGTTCAGTAAAGAAAAAATTGAAGGTGATAAAACTGACAAAGGCCGCCAGCATCGCCGGTCTGGTGCCGGTGTTTACTGCCGTGACGATGACGGCGACGATATAGACCAGGGCGATGTTTTCTGCCGGCACCATGCCCCTGGGCAGTAGCGCCAACAACGTAACCAGCGCAGGCAGGATCAATGCCACAATATACTGGTTATGTCGATTGCTTAACATTTTCATCGGCTCGCTAACCCCGCCAATAGCTGGGTGTCAACAATATCAGAATCGCCAGGAATTCCAACCGACCGAGTAGCATGCCAATACAGAGCAGCCATTTCGCAGGATCGGAGAGTGAGCTGAAATTACCGGCGGGGCCGATAACATCTCCCAGTCCCGGACCTACGTTCATCAAGGCAGTCGCGGCGCCGCTGAGGCATGTCACCAGATCCAGACCGGTCAGGGCCAGACCCAGGGTGAGCAGGCCCAGGCTCGACATCAATATGAACATATAAGCAGTAAGCGCGGTGATTACCTCCATGCCGATCACCTGACCGTTGTATTTGAGCGACGAGGATAACCGGGGATGCACCGCGCGCATCAGCTGCTCGCGAAACAGGATCAGATACAATTGAAAACGGAAAATCTTGACACCGCCACTGGTGGAGCCGGAACACCCGCCTATGAACGTGGCGAAAAACATCAGGCCGATACAGAAGCTGCCCCAATGCGTGTAATCGGCGCTGACGTAACCCGTGGTGGTGACAATCGAGGTGACATTGAATATCGAGGTTGTGAACACGTACAGCAGGTTGCCCTCACCGTCAAAAAAACGCGCAGCGGACATCGCCAGAGCGACTCCCATAACGATCAGCAGCAGCGCCCTGACCTGGGTATTACTCATGGCGAGCATGCGTTTACCGGTAACCAGGTACACATACATCACGAATGGAACCGCACCGGACAGCATAAAGACCACACCGGTCCACTGAATGAACAACCCGCGATTGCCGAATGACTCATCCACAGTGGAATATCCGCCGGTGGACAGCGTGGTCATTGCATTATTCACGGCATCCAGCGGGCTCATGCCGCCAATACCATAGACGCCCGCACACAAGACAGTCAGGGCAATGTAGATATAGATGATGGCTTTCACCAGGCGTTGCGCCCGCGGCGCGTTGTCGTCACTCCAATGCGAGGATTCAGTCTGGAACAGGCGCATTCCTCCAACCTTGAGGAAGGGCAGAATAGCCACCGCCATGCAGATGATACCGATGCCTCCCAGCCACTGCAGAATTGATCGCCATAACAGAATGTCCTGGGGCATCCGGTTCAGGTTACTGAGAACGGTAGAACCAGTGGTTGTAATGCCGGAAACGGTTTCGAAGATTGCGTCAGTAACCGTGACACCTGTGGTGGTCATCAGCAGCGGCACGGTGGCAAAGAGAGGCACGATTATCCAGGTGCCTCCTGTTATGAGGAACATCTGTCTGGTGACAAGTCCCGGTGTGCGGTTAAGCAGTCCCAGTATCCAGAACAGGGCGCCGCTGAACAGACATATCAGCCCTGAATAGAGAAATTCCGCCGTATGCCCCGTTTCAAAGTAAAGTCCGATTGCGGCAGGCAGGAACATGCTGATTGCCAGGGTCGTCAGCGCGACGGCTACTACAAGAAACATTGGGGCAAGAAGCTTCACGTTCAAAGCATAGTTGCGCGCCCTGTAATATTACTATCCATGAAAAACGGCGTGGGCGTAAAAAAAGCGTAAATATTTCCCGATTTGCATTGTGAGTAGATTCCGGCAGCACAAAAAAGCCGTATCGAATCGCTTCGATACGGCTTCTTGTAGAGAACTTAAGTCTGCTTGTTATAGTTTGTCAGCAGGCCAGGTAGGCGGCTTATAGGAAGTATTAAGGCTATCTCCGATCTCCGAACCTTGATTGTGTCCAGCTTCGTGAGCGGTGACCCGTTGATGCCCCTTAACCAGCCAAATTTCCGAGGAAACCGATGACTTCTGCGCTTCAATGCGCCATCTACGCCCCTGCATTGCTGAGTTAGTTCAGCTTGGGTCGCCACCAGACCGCAGGCTGCCCGGCCACCTTCCCTGGCAGACTGTAATCTTTCCGTTTGCTCCTGATGTTGAGTCAGGCTTCGTCAAACAACCCGATCTGCGGCGGGGCGCACTCGGGAGGTCGCTGCGCCTGGGAATCTTCCGACTCCTTCTTCCTCAAATGTTCCACAATCTGCCGGATCACCGCCGGGTCTTCCACACAGGCGATGATTCTTACCGGACCCTGGCACTTCTCGCAGGTTTCAATGTCGATGTTAAAGACCCGTATATGGACTCCTCCTTTTTTACAACACTCTGATTGATAAAGGGTAGGTTCGACAGCGAAAGTATATCCGGCCTCTGAGGTGGCACACGTCGATGCCGGGCCATAATGGGCTATCCGCGCGCTGGTTCCCAATCGTTTCAACGCACTCGAAGTGCTCGGGTGTTCGCGGGCTCTACCAACGCCGGTTCGACCAGTTCTCCATCATTCAGCTTGCGTCGTAAAACAGGTTTTCCTATTTAGTTTATTGGATCGTGTTTAGCGTGAAGCTAAAGCAGGATCGTAGTCAGTTTCGTTGACCATCATTGCCCACGCCATCCTCGCCGTCTTGTTGGCTACGGCAACAGCGGCGACATTGGTGTGGCTCCTTTGCGCCAACTCTGTCATCCAAATCGATATCAGGATATTCAGACAGAACGATCTCTATCGTCCAGGCATTGTAAGCATTGATGAGAAACGCCAATTGTGAGGCTACTGACCAATCCTCAATTTCCTCTCTAGAAATCTCAGCGAGTTTTGCAAGATAAGCGCGCAGATCAGCACGGTCGGCTGACATGCTAGCGTAATTCATCTGGGTAGCCTTGCCTCCTTCAAGCACTACAACGTTGGAGTTAAGAAGAATGTCCCAATCTGTGTGGTCGAAATCAGCAGCCGTGCAATGTCCGACTAACCAGAAAACTAATGTTACGATAAATTTTCGGAGCATTGCCTTCTTTTGCTGTTCTGTTAAGCAACCTTTCTACTTATCCCGAGCTCCCATACTGCAAGACCTCGGGCTATCCAGCATCACTAAATTGAAGTATGCTTGTTCGCCAGTTCTGGCGATTTAGCTCGGGACCGCTAGCCATCTTGCATTGGCAGCAAAGATCACGAAATACCGGTCAATATTACACCACAACCACGATAACAATTTATTCTAGACCTGACTAAGTTAGAAGCTTGGGTCATAAACTCCGGAGAGAGTGAATGTTTCACGCGGAAATTACTGGCTGGGGCAAATGTTTACCCCCGGCGGTACTCAGCAATGAAGATCTGGCTACGTTCTTGGACACATCCGATGAGTGGATAACGTCACGAACGGGAATCAAGGAACGCAGGATTTGTCATTGCAATTTTTCCGATATGGCCCTGGTCGCCGCCAGACGCGCACTGGCTGCAGCTGACCTGGACCCTTCTGAACTCGATCTGATTCTACTTGGCTCACTCACTAACGACAGCTTGTGCCCGAATACGGCGTCTCTTATTCAGGATGCTCTGGGTGCACGCAATTGTGCGTCAATCGACATCAATTCTGCATGCACCGGATTTCTCTATGGATTGCACATTGGCACCAACCTGATCCGTACCGGCGCCCATAAGAAAGTCCTGGTAATCGGAGGTGAGTTCATCTCTCACTACATGAACTGGAACCGGCGTGACGTAGCGGTGTTATTCGGCGATGCCTGCGGTGCGGTAATTATTGAGGCGAGCGAGAAAGAAACCGGGTTAATCGCCTCGAAAATAGGTTGCGAGGCGGATGCCAAATACGCTATTCAAATTACTAACCTCGGATCGGCCTATTCCCGGCAATCCGATGATTTCCTCTATGTTGGCTGGAATTTTGAAGGGCAGGAAGTTTTCAGGCGCGCCGTCAAGTGCATGTCTTTAGCTTGTAAAGATGTGTTGAAGCAAGCCGGGCTGACTGTTGACGATATCAAATTAGTCGTTCCTCACCAGGCCAATAAGCGCATTCTGGACTCGCTTGCCAGGCGCGTGGGGATCGATCCAGACAGGGTCTTCGTCAATGTGCACAAATACGGCAACACATCGGCTGGCACCATTCCCGTGGCACTGACCGAAGCCGTGGAGGAAGGCCGGATTAGCCCTGGCGACTATATCCTCACAGCCTCGTTTGGAGCTGGCCTGACCTGGGGTGCGGGGCTGATTCGGTGGGGTGATCGGGTCACCCCCCTTAAAGAATCGGATGCCGAACTGCCGCCTAATGACAAAACGGCACTGGAAATCCTGGAACCACAAATAAGGCGTTACGCCGCGCGTGAAGAGTCCGTAACCTGAACCTCATTTGAAGACTCAAACGCTGGAAGTTACTGTCACAAAATACCCTTTTCTTCATGATTCCTCAGAACTGTACTGGCCGGCCCCTTAAGGGAAGAATGGAAAGGGGAAGAATGGAAACGGGAATAAAGCAAAACGGTAAGAAAGAAAGTACCCACGAGAATATTCCTGTCTGATACCCTGCTTCTGTTCATGTTGATGGCAATTCATGACTCAGTCAGGGCCGCTGACCAGTAGTTCAGTTCGATTCAAGCCAGGAAGTTATGCGATCGACGGTGAACCAAATTCGGTGTCGTTTTAAGAGATCAAGTCAGCGTAGATCTCGTTTCATCAAATTGAGACTTGCTTGCTTTTCAGGGGCCACACAGATCCATGCTCTCACTTTCATTCTTGTTCTGGGTCACAGTAGTCAGCGCCCTGGTGAGTTTCTGGTGGCAGAGTGACAAGGTGAAGTCGCTGGCACTGGGGTATGTCTACCGATATTGTCAAGATCAAAAACTGCAATTACTCGATCAGACCATGGTGCTAAAAGGCGTATGGCCGGTGCGGGATACGAATGGCTCTCTCAGTCTACGACGCCGCTACAATTTCGAATTTACTTCTACGGGCGCAGCTCGCAGCAAGGGGACAGTTGAATTGATCGGAAGCAAATTGCAAACCCTGCAACTGGAGGCCCATATTCTCCCTGATGAAGAAAATACCCTTCACTGACCGTCTGCTATGGAATTTCGCAAGGGCGCATAGTAGAAGAACAAAACCCCAGCCCTGGCCACCACATAGATGATCATCGCCCACCACAATCCCACAACACCGTAGCTACCGCTCAGCAACCACCAGGCTAGCAAAAACACCAGCAGGGACATAACGGCCGCGTTGCGCATATGCCGGGTGCAAGACGCACCTATAAAAATTCCGTCCAATTGAAAAGCTGCGAAAGAACAGCACACGTAGATCGCCGCCAGAAACAACAGACTTGCCGCCGCATTGTGTACTTCTGTCAGGTCGGTAATCAGGCTGATAGCAAAATTCCCGAATAACCAGATCAACAGAGCCAGGATAATTGCGGTAATAAGCGCCAAAACGGAAGACCGATACACAGCCTGATCAAACCTTGCCCTCCTTCCAGCACCAATTGAATTTCCCACCAGCGCCTCCACCACGAAGGCATAGCCGTCGAGAAAGAATGCAGCAAACGCTACCAGTTGCAGCAAGATATGGTTTGCAGCCAGTATCACATCACCGAACTGCGCACTCTGGTTGATGAAAAACGCAAACGAAAACACCAGCAATAAGGTGCGGATCATGATATTTAGATTTGCAGACAGTGCTCGAATTAACGAGATCTTATCCAGGATTCTGGACAGCAGCCAGAATGGGCGTCCTGGCTCCTTATGTCTGCTTAATTCTCGAATAATCAACCAGGCGGCGAGCACTACTGTTGCCCATTCTGCAACTACGGTACCTAATGCAATTCCTGCCACACCCAGCTTCAGTACCCCTGCGAATAGAATGTCCAGTGCGATGTTGAGCCCGTTCAGGAATAACTGCACAACCAGTAAGGTTTTGCTCTGGCCGCGGCCGATTAATACACCCATCAGGACAAAGGTCGCCAGGGTAGCGGGAGCTCCCCAGATTCGAATGCGGAAATATTCCCGCGCAATGAGTTCAACTGTCTCACTGCCGCCGAGCAATGAAAATGCAAGTTCTCGAATTGGCCATTGCAACGCAATCAAGAGCAACCCCAGGCCGATCGCCATCAGCAGAGATCGACCCAATATAGCTCGCACTTCCTGCTCATCTTCAGCGCCAGCGGCTCGAGCAATGAACCCGGTAGTTCCCATGCGCAGGAAACCAAACCCCCAATAAACAAAAGAAAAAATCAGCGCACCGAAGGCTATTGCACCGAGATCTTCCACGGTTCCTACATTGCCGATAACGGCAGTGTCTACCAGACCCAACAGTGGCACTGCAGCATTTGCCAGGATAATAGGCCAGGCTTTACTGAGAAGATAACGATAACTCAAGGGTGAGATGTGTGCATTTACCACAACGGTGCCTTCCAATTGCAGGCCCTAATGTAATAGAAGCCCTCATAACTTGCGAGCGTCAATAAAAATGAGCGACAGGCGAAAGAAGATATAGCCTCGATTGAATTCCCGATGCATAAACCTTCCTCTTTCTGTAAACCTATTCGCTGGCTCTGCGTTGTACCAGGTATGACGGATTTTTACGGCAAGGAGTGCTGAATGAAGATAGGAGAACACGTGATGAAAAAACTAGTCTGTTCCACACTAACATTGCTCAGCCTGGCACTGCTATCACCGCTGTTGGTGGCACAGGATGAGGCTGAAACGATAGTGGACGATGCGGCACGAGCAGAGCGCATCGCTCGAATCCAGGAATTGCGGCAATTGCAGCGCGAAGAACGAGAGCTCAGGCGCCAGGAGATTCAACAACGCCTGGAAGGCTTGAGCGAAGATGAGCGCCAGGCTCTGCGTGAGCGACGTCGCATGCAACAACAGGGCAGGATGCGCCAGGGTCAGAGACCTCGTCAGAATCCACGCCAGCGTTGCCCTTGTCCACAGGAAGCAGACGCTACTAGCGAGCAGGATGCACAGCCTTGAGTTAACTAATTGATAGTAAAAACTATTTCTCCAGCTCCTCGCAACTCAGCGACTCTTACAGGACCTTCGGGTCCGGTTTTTTTTGCCGCAAGATAAGCCGTGACAGCAGTACGGAAAACCCCACCTAATTCTTCCACTCTATCTGTTAACCATTTGCCCGGTTCAGTCCTCTAATGTAGTAAATTGAAGCCGTAAACCGGCCGTTGTGGGGAGTTTTCCTTGTTAAAGGAAACCGAAGAGGAATTGGTAAGGTCAGCGCAGACCGGCAATATCGCCGCGTTTGAAAGGCTGCTGCGCGTCCTTGAGCGCCAGATGCTGGCCGTAGCCGCAGGATTCGCTCACACCCCCGATGATGCCAATGACATTTACCAGGATGCCATGCTGGCGGCGTACCGGGCTCTGCCGAACTTCAAGCTGGAAAGTAAGTTCAGCACCTGGCTTCACAAGATTGTGGTTAATACGGCATTGTCAAACCGGCGTAAATTGAAACGAACCTGGCAGAAGATGGCGGCTATTCAGGCCGAGTATGAGCAGGAAGAGAAATATGTGGAAAGCCATTCACCGGAATCTGCCCTGTTAGACGATGAACTGAATACGCACATCAACAGAGTAATGAACAGATTAACAGACACCGAGCGTATGGCCTTTGTGCTTTGCCATCAGCAGGGTTTCAAGATTCGAGAAGCAGCGGTAATCATGTCTTGCTCAGACAACTCGGTAAAAGTGGTGTTGTTCAGAGCGAGAAACAAATTAAAGGAACACTTAAGGGAATTCGTTTAACAGTCACGACGAATCGAAATGAACGAACAGGATAGTGAGCAGGTAAGTAATATGAATATCCCCGAAAATAATGAAACTTTACAACTTCTGGTTATTCAGTATCTCTACGCAGATTTGAACCCGGAAGAAATTTCCCGGTTCGAGGCAGAACTGGAAAGCAATGCCATGCTGCGGCAGATGCTGGAAGACGAGCGAAGATTGGATAGCGCAATCCCCTTAGGATTACAGCCCCAAATTGACGACGAGCGTCTGCAGGGAAATCGCTGGCTACTGCGCCAAAACCTCCAGAGAGAAAATCGACAGAGCTTTTCGATTAAGCAGTGGCTGACAGGCTTGACAGAACGACCGCTGACGGTTGCTTTTCAGGGCGCGGCAATGGCAATGACTTTTGTTCTGGGTATTATGGTTGCTACGCCTTCTGATCCAGGCTCTCCCTCTTTACCCATCGAGCAGCTGGCCAGCAGCAACCTATCACCGCTGACATTGGTAAGTGACGATGATTATGAGATCTATCAATTCAAGGTAAACAACTACAACACGGCAACCGGAGATATTGACCTGTCCTTCTCGTTGGCTTCCGAAACTCGACTCACTGGCAATGTCGCGGATCAGCAGATTCATCAGCTAATGGCTGCAGCGCTGCACAATGATATCGACAGTGCATCTCGCCTGGATACCATTAATGCATTGCAGCCTGTTGTCAGGGGAATCGATGTGTACGAGGCATTGATCTATGTGCTGACCAATGATCAGAATCCAGGGGTACGATTCCAGGCTGTCCAATCCCTGGTTGCACTGGCTGATGAAGAACAGGTAAGAGATGCCTTACGCTATGCTCTGCGCGCAGATGTCAACGAGGGCGTGAGAGTCGAAGCGTTCAATGCGCTGACCGATTACCAGGACGAACAAACTCTGGCGGTATTCAGACAGCAAATGAATACTGACAGCAACGAATACATAAGAGCGCAATCGAAATCCATTATCGATGTATTCGATGGCGCTGAAACCATTTTATAAATATCAAGGGATAAGATCTTGCGAGGTAACAACAATGAGCAAACTTAAATTAAATCTCATGTCGCCATTCATTATGTCCGCACTGCTCGTTGTATCGGGAGCTGCCTGTTCGGCGGCATCAGATGACATCGACCAGGAATACAATGTTGGGGCGGGCGGCACGCTCACGATCGAGAGTGATTCCGGCCGTATTGAGGTCAACACCTGGGATCAGAATCGCGTGCGACTGCGAATTCGCAACACCGAAGGTTTCGAGGTTGATATTGCGCAATCCGGAGACAACGTTCGCGTACTTGCCGAGTCCGAGAGACGCGGACTGTTCGGCTTTCGCAGGTCCAGTATAAGTTTTGTCGCCGATGTGCCGGACAGCTATAACCTGAATCTGAATACCGGAGGAGGCGCGATCCAGGTAGCAAATATCAATGGCAGTATCGATGCCGATACCAGCGGCGGAAGCATCGAAGTGGGCGACGTGACCGGAGGCAATGTGCGCGCCGATACTTCAGGTGGTCGCATTGAGATTGGTGATGTCGACGGCAGTGTCGAAGCTGACACTTCGGGCGGCTCGATCACAATCGGTGATGTCACAGGAGAAGTCAGTGCGGACACCTCTGGTGGCAACATCAACATTGGCAATGTTGACGGAGATTTGACTGCCGACACCTCCGGCGGAAATATCACTGTTGGCGAGTCTGGCGGCAGAGTCGAGTTAGATACTTCCGGCGGTACCATTCGTGCGGCTTGGGCGCTGGGGCCGATCGTCGCTGACACTTCGGGAGGCAATATTATCCTGGAAGGCAGTAATACCAGCGTCCGAGCTGATACCTCCGGTGGCAATATTACTGTTGAACGAAGCAATGGCCCGGTTGATGCAGACACGTCCGGAGGCAGCATTACTATTCGTCAGGCGGTAGGTCCGATTCGAGCAGACACAGCAGGTGGCAGGATTGATGCTGAGCTTGCCTCCGCATCGGGAAGCCGGGATGCCACTGTAGAACTTGAGACTGCCGGTGGTGACGTCACCATTCGTATACCCAGCAATCACAATGCTTCCGTGTCGGCAAACCTCGAAGTGACCCGACGCAGCCGGGGTGACTACCGCATCTACACTGACTTCCCTCTTTCTATCCAGGAAAGCGATAACGGAAATATAGTTGGAAGTGGCGACATCAACGGCGGCGGCGATAGGATCTATCTCGAGACCACCAACAGCGACATCCATATTGTGAGCGTCGACAACTAAGTAACTGTCTAGACCCAGGTGAGAAGCAGACGGCGCAACCCACTTTGGGTAGCGCCGTTTTTTGTGCTTACTCGTAACGCAGAGCGTCGATCGGATCGAGATTGGCGGCCTTGGCGGCAGGAAGAATCCCGAACAGCACACCGACGAAACCAGAGAATCCCAGGGCCAGAGCAATGGACCACAATGGAATGCTGGCGGAAGGAAATCCCGGGATAGTATTGGATATCAGCGTACCCAATCCGAATCCGATGGCGAGACCTATGATCCCGCCCAACAAAGATAGCAATAGCGCTTCGATCAGGAATTGCATGAGAATATGATGACGCTTGGCACCGATAGCCTTACAGATACCTATCTCCCTGGTGCGTTCGGTAACCGACACCAGCATGATATTCATGATGCCGATGCCACCGACCAGCAGTGAAATACTTACAATACCGCCGATGACAACGGTCACCATGCCAATAATCTGATCGAATTCCTCCATCAACTGTTCGGCAGTCTGTATTCGGAAGTCATCGTCTTCGTCGCTGCGCAGATCATGTGCATTGCGAAGCAGCGTGGTGAGTTGCCGGGATACATCCTCAATGTCCGCCGAGTCACTAAGACTCAACTGAATCTGTATGTCTGTTCGAGTCTGATTGCCTTGCAGGCTAACCATCGTGGCATAGGGCACCAGTACAATATCGTCCTGGCTGAACCCCATAATGTCACCCCTTTCTTCCAACATGCCGACGATCTTGAACCATTCGCCGCCGATCTCGACGTATTCATTGACGGGATTCTCAGGCAGGCTTAGATTTTCTCTGACCTTCTCGCCGATGACAGCAATGCGACGGCGAGTAAGGTTGTCAGTCTGCGCCAGAAACCTGCCGATCTGAGTGTAGGATTGAGCGACATCCTGGTACGCATACGTCGTCCCCATGATCTGACTAAATGCCGTTTGCGAACCATACTTTATCTGCGAAGAGCGATTGGCATAGAGGATAGGTGTAATAGACGCAATACCTTCGGCGCGTCGTTCAATCATCTCCAGATCCTCTGGCGTCAAGCGCGCACGAATTCCTTTCATCTGATCCTCGAAAGGAGTGTAGGATTGAATCGTGAGACTATTGGTTCCAAGTGAAGCGAACGTGTCGCCAATGAAGGAACTCATTCCCTGGGTAACCGACACTACAGCGATTACGCTGGCGACCCCAATAACTATGCCGAGGGTTGTCAAGAAACTTCGCAGACCGTGGGCATAGATCGAAGCAAGTGCGGAGCGAGCGCTTTCGAACAGTGCAAAAAACATCAGGCAGTTACCTTGGCTGAACCACCGGTCACGGTGCTGTCGTTAAAGATCTTTCCATCTTTCATCTCCACTACTCGATGGCAATGCTGGGCGATCTCATCTTCGTGAGTAACAACAATCAGGGTATGCCCTTCGGCGTGCAATTCATCAAACAGTTGCATGATCTCGATGGTGGTTCTTGAGTCCAGGTTACCGGTGGGTTCATCTGCCAGCAGAATTGAAGGACTGGTTACCAGAGCGCGGGCAATGGCAACCCGCTGCCGCTGGCCACCCGAGAGCTGATTGGGAAGGTGATCCACCCGATCCCCCAGGCCCACGCGCTGCAGGGCTCGCATGGCCATCTCCTTGCGCTTCCTGAAACCGATATTGCGGTAGATCAGTGGCTGCATGACATTCCCCAGCGCATTGGCACGGGGCAGCAGATTAAAACTCTGGAAGATAAAACCAATTTCCCGGTTTCTGATCTCTGACAGTTCGTTCTGTTCCAATGCCTCTACATTCTTGCCATTGAGATGGTACTCGCCCGTTGTCGGCTTATCCAGACAACCCAGAATATTGAGCATCGTGGATTTGCCAGATCCTGATGAACCGATAAAGGCAAGGTAGTCGTTCTTCTTGACATCAATATCGATCCCATCAAGTGCCTTGACTACTTGTGATCCCATCTCGTAGAACTTGGTAATTCTCTTGATTTCGATAAGTGCCATGCGATTCTCTTTATTTAAAAGAGCAATGGAGTGTTATTTCAATTCGATGCGTGTGACGTCGAGTCGATCACCTTCCAGCAAGTGCCGGAGTTCCTGGTTAGGACCAATTACGATCTCAACATCTCTATCTATCTCGCTCATGAGCTCCTGGTATTCATCATCTGACAGGCCAACTTCTACCTTGGTCTTGCGGGCAATACCACCATCGTTCACAAAGATGAAGTAATCACTGCGTAGTTCAGCACGGTCCTCTTCGAAGATAATGGCCTGAATTGGAATGGCAGCTACTTCCTGATCCTGACGCGTGAAGATCTCTGCACGACAAGACATTCCTGGTCGAAGTTCCACGCCACCGGGATCGGTAATATCGATCTTGACCACGAAGCTTAGTCCCTGGCGCCCGGGAGCGATCTTTGCGGTATTGGCAATGAATCGCACAACGCCCACCATTGGTTGATCAGGATAGGCAATCGCGACGATCTCGGCTCGCTGACCAATTTGAATATTCGCCACATCGGCCTCATCCACCAGAACTTCGGTATAGATACTGGCAGGATTGGCAATTGTCATTAGCGATGAGCCGGGTATATTGGTCGAGCTGGCAATAGCCGTTTCACCTACCTTGATGTCGAGACTGGTAATCACGCCATTTATAGGTGAGAGAATCTGCGTCTTGCTTAGCTGATCATTAACCTGATCGAGCTGTGCCCTGGCCTGTGCCAATCTCGCCATTGCGGACAATAAATCGATTCTTACAAGATCGAGTTGATTCCGCACTGATTCAAACTCTTCGGCACCGATAAGATTGCGTTCAAAAAGACTCTTGCTGCGATCGAACTGCCGTTCCAGGTTCTGAATGCGCACTTCCTGGCGCTCAATGTCTATCGTATTAATTGATACAGCGGCTTCTGACTGCTCCAGGCCGGCGAGAAAATTCTTGTCATCGACACGCAGCACCAGGTCGCCAGTTTTTACTACATCGCCTTCTTCGACGAACAGATCAGCCACTTTGCCGATGACCTCGGAGCTGAGCATCACCTCTTCCTCGTGAGTCAAAAATCCCGACGCCAGAATTGACGGACTGATCACTCGCTGTGACAGCGCAGAAACATTAACTTCCTTAACGTTAGTGCCAAAGACTGCTCGATTGATAAATGGCAGTGCGATGACCGTTCCGGCAATCAGAACGATCAATATAAGTTTCTTGGCATTCATAAAACGAGCCTGTTTCCCTAATTGATACAGCACGTTAACGGCCAAATCAGGCCAGAGTTACACGCAAGCGGCGCTACCCTACCATAAATCCGATTAAGTGAGCGCAAAATACGCCCAAGTGCCAAGAATTAGGAGATAAGGCGCAAGCACGATGCCCAAAGCCCTGGCCCAACTGGATTCCAGCCATTGTCTGTAAGCCAGCACCGTGAGCGCGATACTCCACAGCATGGTCAGATTTAGCGCATTCATGATTGTTTGTACCGAGCCGTTGCTGGACTGCATACCCAGGTTCGCGAGTGTAGTTGGATCCAGCGCATAGGCGCTCAGCTGTCCATTTGGGCTGAGTGCCACGGTGACTGCCATGCCGATAACAGAAATCAGATAGGGCAATCCTGTCCAGACTATAAGAGAGAACCAGTGAGTAAACTTGAATCGGTCACCCTGTAGAGCAGATACCAGACTGAGATAACCTGCCTGTAATACCCATACAACGAGTAATGATATTGACCCCCCCAATACCCCGAACATCTTGAACGTGGTTTGGGACATCGACTGCATTGCCTCGCGCGCCTGCTCCAATTGGTTTTCATTCAGGTTGGCAATCGATAGTGCATCGTCGATATACCAGTCAAAATCGATGATCGTAAAATACCAGAACATCACCGCCATGGTGCTGATAAGAATGACCGCGATAGGAATCAGCTTGGTAGGACGCTGCTCGAGTTCAATAAACGCCTCAGAAGGGGACGTCAGAATATTTATCGCGGTATTCAGTGGACCGCTGGGTTCAGTCTTGTTTGAGTGCGGGGAATCAATTTCAGCCATGCCCGTGTCCTTTCTTGAAGTTACGATTTTTAATGTGACTGGATACCGATTTGTAGCGGACATCGAACTGGTCACCCTCAGTGACTGGTCTGATGTTCGTAATCTAGGATATGGGATCGATATTTATCGAATCAAGCCTGTTATTAGGGAGCCTCTGAACAAGTAGTTGGCCACTCTGCGGGAGTCTGTCGCGCTTTGCCGCTAGGCGACGTGCGCAGGCAATGGCAGTCGTCCTTGGCAAGCGCGTCAACACGGCGCGACAGGCCCCGCCGGTCGGGGGTTTACTTAGAGTGCGCTCTCAGCGTTGCACTGGCTTGAAAGGTCGACCGTCCTGCGTGCGCCTTGAGCGCGAAATTGGCTGTAAGCCAGAGTGGCCAACTACTTGTTCAGAGGCTCCCTAGTCTACTTTATTGCACTCTCACTCCTCATCTTGTTCCTGAGCGCTTGCCGGTTTCTGCTTGAAGCGTCCCGTTCGAGAGAGGCTCTCACGCAACACAAACTCGATCTGCGCATTCAAGCTGCGCAAGTCGTCGTTTGCCCAACGCTGCATGGCAGCGAGCACATCAGGATTAACTCTCAGAGGATAAGCCTTGCGTTTCATCTGTGCAGCCTATCCCATCCAGAACCCTTTGCGATGAGATATCCCCAACGTCTTTTGACACCTGGAACAGAAGTAGATATATCGTTTACCCCACAGACTGCTCAGCTCCCTGAACCAGAGATCACTCAAGCGTGTTTCGCAGTGTGGGCACAGTGGTGCTACGTCATTTTTTTCAACCAGGTTCAGCATGTGTGTCTCCTGTAATTGTTCTGAACAGTGGACCGGAAGAGACTGGCATCAGGTATAAAGACTTCCGGCATTTACCACCGGTGTTACTGAACTCTCAGCGCAAAGCACAACAAGCAGATTACTGACCATCGCTGCCTTGCGCTCTTCATCTAACTGCACCACATTTTTTTCAGAGAGTGCTTCCAGAGCCAACTCCACCATGCCCACTGCACCTTCCACTATCTTCTTGCGGGCAGCGACGATCGCCGAAGCCTGTTGCCGCTGCAACATGGCGTTGGCGATCTCCGGTGAGTACGCCAGGTGACTGATACGCGCTTCGATTACATCTACCCCGGCTTTACTCAGCCGGTTCTGCACTTCGGTCTTTAAGAGCTCGGCCACATCTTCCGGATTACTGCGCAGACAGAATCCGGTACCTTCATCATCGTGGCTGTCATAGGGATGCGTCGTAGCCAGGTTTCTCAACGCTGCCTCGCTTTGGATATGAACGTAGTTCTCATAGTCATCCACTTCGAAAAGCGCTTCGGCAGTATCTACCACTTTCCAGACTACAACCGCCGCTATGTCGATTGGATTGCCATTACTGTCGTTGACCTTAAGCGTGCCTGACTCGAAATTTCGAACCCGCAGCGAAACCTTGGCTTTCATATAGAGTGGGTTGGCCCAACGCAAGCCCTCCTGGCGTTCGCTCCCTACATATTTGCCGAACAGCTGCATCACGCGTCCCTGATTGGGAGCTACCATGAAGAACCCAAACCAACAGATAAAAACGATGATGCCGCCGACCCCGAAGAGTAGCTTGAGCATGGGTGGTGCCGCCGCAATGCCTAATACCGCGATGATTTGCAGTGCGAACAAGACCACGATAGTGGTGTAGCCGCTGAAGGTAGAGCCCTGTCTTTCCTCGATCATTTGCTTTCTCCTTAATGACATCCAGCGACGCATTGCTGCATGTTTCAGTGTCTCAGTTTGGAACTGAATCTTTTTGATGTCATTTTGATATCACTTCTTCAAAATCAAGTCAATACCAATGTTCACACGACAGCGTTTTTACCCGTCATGATTAAGGGGTAACCGAGCGGAATTACCACTTGTACCGTAACCAGAGAATTAAGGGGCGGTGGGCGGGATTCGTTGATTTTTGTAGCTCTCAGCGTTAGGGTAAGCGAATAACTGATGCGCTTCATTGCCGAGCATTTGCGTTCTTCCGTCCAACCTCTGCCAGAACACTACAGTACCCAGGGAGTGAAAAGCCTGTGAACCCAAAACTTTCCCGAAGACGCTTCATCAAGGGCGTTATTTATTCCAGTGCGGCCGCTGCCTCTGGAGCTGGTTACTATCTTGCCTCCGCCCAATCTGCCTCTAACACCGTTGTAGAACGCCTCTTGTCACTCAATGTCAACGGTCGTACTCGACTGGTGGACGTGGCTCCAGCCGAAACCCTGGCATTCACCTTGCGGAACAAGTTGGGCCTGACTGGCCTCAAGGTCGCCTGCAACCGGGGTGAATGCGGTGCCTGTACGGTCCTCCTGGACGATATCTCCAATTACAGCTGCTCGGTGCTGACGCACACGGTCAAAGGACGGCAGATTACCACCGTCGAGGGGCTGCGTTCCGAGTCGGGTCAACTCAGTGCGGTGCAACAGGGATTCATTGAGGAACTGGCTCCGCAGTGCGGCTTCTGCACACCGGGTCAGGTAATGGCGGCTACCGCCCTGCTGCGTGCCAATCCCAATCCTACCCGTGAAGAGGCACGCCAGGCACTTGCTGGCAATCTCTGTCGTTGTGGGGCCTATGATCATTACCTTAACGGCACAATGCGCGCCGCGGAGTTGCTGTCATGACATTCATGCATATTGGCAAGAATTTCGTACCACCCGATGTAGAAGGGAAAGTCACTGGCGATGCAAAATACGTCGAAGATTTCCAGCCTGAAGGGTTGGTTTATGCGCGCTTGCTTACCAGCCCCATGCCGAGTGGCCGGGTGCGTTCGATCGATGCCTCTGAAGCGCTGCGCATGGATGGTGTACTTGGCATCCTGACTGCCGATGATCTGCCTCCATCGACAGCGCCGGCCGATCCAATGCTGGCAATCGAAGATGTCACCTATGTGGGTCAACCTATCCTCGCCATTGCGGCGATTTCCGATGCCATTGCAGAAAACGCCATCGAGCGGATCAGCGTTGAATTCGAGTATCGAGAATTTGTGACCGATCCACTGGAGAGTCTGGTAGAAGGTGGCCCCAATGCCTATCCTGATGGCAATCATCTACAGCAGACTAATTCGCTGGAAGATGAAAACGCCACTATTCGGGGCGGGTTCGGCACCATCAAATGGCCGGCCAGTGAGGTTGAGAGATTTCGAAATGGGCAGGAACCACGCAATGTAGAGTTTGCCGATGGCTGGACCTACGGTGACCTCGATGCAGCCTTTGCCGAATCCACAGTTATCGTGGAGGAGTCATTCGTTACCGCAGGCACACCCCATCATTGTATGGAACCTCGCAGCAGCATGGCGTACTGGGAGAATGGCAAGTGTTACTTTCATGCCTCAACCCAGAGTCAGAGCTCAGTAAACGAAGGCTTGGCTGCGATGCTCGGTATCGATCCTGCGAATCTATGCATTATCAACGAAAACACCGGTGGTGGGTTTGGCTCCAAAGGTACCAGTTATCCCACCATGGGAATTACCGGGCAATTTTCACGCCTGCTAAATCGACCCGTGCAATTGCGTATTACTCGCGAAGAGGAATACTACCTTGGTGTTGGACGTCCAGGCATGCAGGGCTGGGTGAAAACTGGCGTACGTGCCGACGGCACTGTAGCCGCAGTTGATGTCATCATAATTAGCGACGGCGGACCGACAGGTCGTAACAGCGCTTCATCTTCTGCCCAGCACATCTCCGTCGTGTATACCCCGGATGCTATGCGTCTGAGAAATATTCCGGTGTTTACCAATACAGCCCCACGCGGAGCACAGCGTGGTCCAGGCCAGAATGAGATGTCTGCTGCCATCGCTCCAATCATGGACAAGGCGGCTCGTCAGCTCGGTCTGGATCGAGCGAGCTTCCGTCGCATCAATGCTCCCCACAGCGAATCACCTGTCTACGAACACCAGGGTCCTGTCACGAGTGCTTATATGGCGGAAGCAATCGACAAGGCGTCTGCAATGTTTAATTGGCCAGAGCGAGAAGCTGCACCACGCCAACGCAATGGCAGTAAGGTTCGCGGTTTAGGAGTAGGCATGGGTTACCACTCAGCTGGTGGCCGTGGTTACGACGGATTGGTGCGGATTACCCCCGATGGCAAGATTCATCTGCACAGTGGTGTAGGAAATCTCGGCACCTATTCCTATGCTGGAACTACCCGGGCAGCGGCAGAAGTTTTGCAGTGTCATTGGGAGTCTTGTGAGATTGTGCACGGCAACACGGATCAGCATCTGCCACACAGTTCCACTCAAGGTGGCAGCAATACAATCTTCACGCACACTCGAACTAACTGGGTTGCCGCAGAGGACGCGGTAGTGAAGTTGAAAGAGATCGCCGCAGGTGAATTTGGCGGTGCGGCTGACGACTACAGCATCGCGGATGAACGCGTGTTTAAAACTGCCGATTCCAACCAGGGCATGAGTTACGCTGAAGCGGCGGCGAAGGCGATAGCACTGGGCGGGCGATTCAGTGGCGAAGAATACCCTGAAGACATCCATCCTATCACCCAGCGCGCGGTACAGGGACTGGCTGGATCCGGCCTTATCGGAGTAGCGAAAGACAACCTGCCGCAACGCGGAATAGCGCCGGGCCTCATGGTCAGCATGGCTGAAATCGAGGTCGATCTGGAAACCGGCAAGATGGAGATTCTGGATTACATCGGTATTGCCGATTGCGGCACTATTATTCATCCGCAAGGTCTCTCGCAGCAGATAAATGGTGGTGCCGTGTGGGGATTTGGCATGGCAGGATCAGAACGCCATGTGTACGATCCCCAGAATGCGCTGCCGGCAAATCTTGGGCTGTATCAAGCCAAACTGCCAACAATGTTGGATGTACCGGCAAAGATGGCGAGTGGCGCTGTTGATCTGCCTGATCCATCAAATCCAGCTGGCGGCAGAGGCGTTGGTGAACCTTCCCAGGGCAGTGCCGTCGCTGCTATTACCAGCGCAATTGCCGATGCTCTCGACGGACACCTGTTCAATCGCGTGCCGGTAACACCGGATATGATCGTTAACCTGGCATCTGATAACGAACAGGCAACGAAGCAGCTGGCACTGAACACTTTCTAAACAGTGAAGCGCCAGGCTCTAATCTGGAAGTGCGGCTGGCATCGAACACTTTCTGCGCAGTGAAGAGCCAGGCACTGAGCCGGAAGCGCTTGTGTTGGCCACTGCGCTGTAGAAGAAGTAAGGCCAGCTCCTACTAATGCCTGTTATGTCCCGGAGATTGGTGGCAACGGGCGTTCTGACCCGGTTTTTGCGTCCTTTCGCCCGCTGTGTACTAATCTTCGATGCCACCGATACACAGGTATTTTATTTCCAGGTATTCATCCAAACCGTAGCGTGATCCCTCCCTGCCCAGACCTGACTCCTTGACACCGCCGAAGGGTGAGACCTCGTTCGACAATAGTCCTGTATTGATGCCGACCATTCCTGTTTCCAGGGCTTCAGCAATCTTCCATATTCGAGCCATGTCGCTGGCATAAAAGTAGGCCGCTAAACCAAACTGGGTAGCGTTTGCCAGCTCGATTCCCTGCTCGTCATCAGCAAATCTGAATACCGCAGCAAGCGGTCCAAAGGTTTCTTCATGGGCAACTTTCATCTCAGCAATGGCATCGACCAGCAGGGTCGGTTCGAAGTAGGTACCGCCCAGTGAATGACGTTTGCCACCACACACAATGCGGCCGCCCTTGTCGATGGCGTCTTCGATATGTTCTTCAACTTTTTCTACCGCCGCCATATCGATAAGCGGACCCTGATTCGTCTCAGCCTCGAGACCACTACCAACTCTCAGACCCGCCATTGCAAGCTGCAACCTGGCAACGAAATCGTCATGGACAGGCGACTGCACATAGATTCGATTCGCACACACACAGGTTTGCCCCGAATTGCGAAACTTCGATGCCATTACGCCTACAACTGCCGCATCGAGGTCAGCATCGTCGAAAACCAGGAACGGCGCATTACCGCCCAGCTCCATGGACAGTTTCTTAACCGTTGCAGCGGATTGCGCGATCAATTTCTTGCCAACCTCGGTGGACCCGGTGAAGGTAATCTTTCTCACCAGCGGATTAGCGGTTAATTCCCCGCCCACCTCACTGGCTCCTCCGGTTAGCACATTGAACACCCCCGCTGGCAAGCCGGCGCGGTTGCCCAGTTCGGCCAATGCCAGAGCGGAGTAAGGTGTGGCACTGGCAGGTTTCAGCACTACCGGGCAACCCGCCGCCAGGGCCGGGCCTGCCTTTCTCGTGATCATCGCCGCTGGAAAATTCCAGGGAGTGATTGCCGCAACCACCCCAACCGGTTGCTTGATTGTCAGGTAACGCTTGCCTTCCTGGGTATGGGGAATAACATCGCCGTAACTGCGTTTACCTTCTTCAGCAAACCATTCAATAAACGACGCTGCATAGGCTATTTCACCTCGAGCTTCGGCTAATGACTTGCCCTGCTCGAGAGTCATAAGTGTAGCCAGATCTTCCTGATGCAACAGCATCAATTCATACCACTTCCGCAGGATGGCTGATCTCTGTTTTGCGGCTAATCGTGCCCAGGGTTTGAATGCAGAGTGGGCGACTTTTATAGCACGGCGTGTTTCTGCAGCACCCATACAAGGCACAGTGCCTAGCTCTTCCCGAGTAGCCGGGTTCGTTACACTAAAAACAGCTCCACTCTCGGCATCCGTCCATTCACCAGCAATGAAGCATTGCTCTCTAAATAGCGCAGGATCAGTTAACTTCACTTTTTACTTTCTCCAGTGTTTTCGAATTCCATACTCTTCAGTATTCGTCCGCAATCGCACAAGCTTCTGCATAATGGTGAATCGCAATAGCCGCCTCTTTGCCACCCAGGCGAATTGCCGAAGACATTTTTCCTGATCTTGAAACCTTACCATCAACAGAAACGTATTCTACATGAGCCGACTATAATCTGGCGAAACACCAGAATTCCGGAGCTAACCGGTTGATTGGGCGGAATAATAGGAGATGGCCCTAATATACCAGTTGAATAGGTCGCGCAAAGGGATTAATAATGGCCTACGCTGAATAGGAGACCGACCATGGATTTTGCACTTCTCTATTGGCACTGGATTGTGATTGGTATCGCATTGATGCTAACCGAAATCTTTATAGGATCATTTTTCATATTCTGGTTCGGAGCTGCGGCCATTGTCGTCGGCTTACTGCTTATACCCTTACCGGGAATTACTGTTACCGCTCAGATCATCATTTGGGCCGTTTCTTCAACAGCCTTCGCGCTAGCGTGGTTCAAACTAATTAAGCCCCTCAATGTTGACAAAACCAAGGCTGGCCTTTCCAGAGAAGCATTGTTAGGTGAGATCGGACAGGTACTAAAAGTTCCTAATGGAGACAAACGCGGTAGAGTCAGATTTCCAGCGCCACTACTGGGGTCAGACGAATGGTTGATTATTTCGCAGGAAGATCTCGTTATTGGCGACCGAGTCAGTGTGGTGGATTTATCCGGCAACTCTCTGATAGTCAAAAAGGCCTAGCGCCTACATTCAAATAAAGGAGCATCATCATGGAGCCTGGAATTGTATTAGCAATCGCCATCTTTGTATTTTTACTCGTTACAGTGGCGCAAGGAGTGCGACAGGTACCACAGGGATTCAAGTGGGTTGTACAACGGCTCGGTAAATACAATTCCTCTCTCAACCCGGGATTGAATTTCATCATTCCCTACATTGACACCGTATCTTACAAAGTTACTACCAAGGATATCGTTCTCGACATTCCCTCCCAGGAAGTCATCACCAAAGACAACGCCGTCCTGGTCACGAATGCAGTCGCTTATATAAACATCGTATCACCGGAAAAAGCGGTCTACGGAGTAGAGAACTACGTAATCGCTATTCAAACCCTGGTACAAACCTCATTACGTTCGATCGTTGGTGAAATGTCGCTCGATGACGCCCTGTCTTCCCGGGATCACATCAAGGCCAAACTCAAAGCCGCCATTTCAGACGACATCTCTGATTGGGGCATCACTCTGAAGACCGTGGAAATTCAGGACATTAATCCGTCAGATACTATGCAGCATGCCATGGAGGAACAGGCCGCTGCTGAGCGAGCCCGTCGCGCCACTGTGACCCGTGCCGATGGCGATAAACAGGCAGCAATTCTTAAAGCTGAAGGCGCACTGGAAGCCTCCAAGCGCGAGGCAGAGGCACAAGTGATACTCGCTGAAGCCAGCAAGCGCGCTATCAGCCTGGTGACCGAGGCTATCGGTGAGAAGGAATTACCCGTAGTTTATCTGCTGGGTGAGAAATACATAAGCTCACTACAGCAACTTGCATCTTCTGACAATTCCAAGTTCGTGGTATTCCCGGCGGATATTCCCGGCGCTCTGCAAGGCATGCTGGGCAGGAAATAATCCGGGTTGACATCAATCAAGCAACTCCATCGAGTTGCTTGAGCATTCGCTGCAATGCAAAATGCCGGTAACTATGCAGTACCAGGCCTTCTATCTCCTTCCAGTCGGCGTATCCTTCAATCTCCAGATCGATCCATCCGTTGTGGCCCATATACTGCGGAATCTTGTAGCGCTTGTCTGCAACCAGGAAGCTGTGTTGCGCCAAGCCAACCCATACCTGCAAGCACAAAACCAAATCATAGCGATGCACGCACACGAAGGTCTTCTTGCCAGCTTTCCACACCGGATTGCCAAATTGTCTTGCAGGGGCAGTTTCCGGAAGCGCGTTACAGATCTTCCCCAGCTGCAGTATTTTTTGCTGCGCATCTGGCGCCAGCAAGGGATCCTTTTCAGCCGGCATTAAATCTTCGATCTTGCCCTTAAGACTGATCAGCCCTTCTTGGTCTTTGACTAGTGCAGCGGGAGCTACTTTCTCATAAGCTTCCTGCACCCTTTTAGCGATACTGCTCCAACTCAGGCCAGTATTAAGCTCCACTCCCAGCCAACCCTTCGGACCAACGTACGGCGGCACAAAGTAAAATTCTGGCTCCATCCTGGTTAAGAGCGCCTGTGATCCTGTCGGCGCTTCCAACCAGAGCGCGACGCGCCCATCGCCATGATGATTAATGGCATAAGTGGCAAAGGTCTTGCCCCTGACCTTGAAGTTCGCCATCGAATGAGATTCGGTTTGCTCTGCTTCTGGAAAACTGAGGCAAACTTTGCGTACCGCCTCGGAGATATTCATGGGGTGGAAATCTGCTGGTCGTAAATTATTAACCGCCGACTTTTGACTGTTCTGATGATGAGATAAAGCGCCAGCCCCGTTGGCCCAAGCATCAGGGTCAGAAACAGACAGGGAATGACCAACCAGTGAGAAATGCCTTGCTGCTGAGAATCATGTACTTCCCAGGCCCCCACGAAGAGATCGAATGCCAGGTAGTGAATCCAGCCCGCGGCCAGCACATAGGGATTCGAAAACAGGATGGCAATGCTGTCCAATGAACCAAATCCGCCACTCTGGGGCATGTTTCCCAGTTGTGATAGAAACAGCCCGACATAAACCATGCCTAATACCAAAGGTAATATTGCCGTACAAATCAGGCCGAGGGTCCATTTCCATCTTGGCAGCAAGACTAGTAGAAGCCAGCCAGGCAATACCGCGTTACTACATATCGAAAAGATCAGGTCGGCAGACATGACAAACCCCAATTTCTTTATTATTTATTGCATTGCAGGGTAGAGTATCTATTCAGCCAAGTAAACTTGAGCAACGACCCTTCAATCCGACAGAACGCCTGACGCTATGACTCAGAACAAGCCATTATTCTTTCATAATCAGTCCGCTTTCCGAGACTGGTTACTGTTAAATCATGAGAACAAAACTGAGCTGTGGGTTGGCTACTATAAAAAGCACACGGGCAAGCCAAGCCTTACCTGGCCACAATCTGTGGACGAAGGCTTGTGTTTCGGTTGGATAGACGGTTTACGCAAGTCAATAGATGCTAGTCGTTACATGATCCGATTTACTCCGAGAAATCCCAATAGTCACTGGAGCCATGTAAATATTGAACGATTCAAGAAGCTGATGAAGCTGGGCCTCGTCGAGCCAGCTGGCTTAGCAGCCTACGCTAAAAAGACCGCTAGGAATACCGGTAAGACTGCCTATGAACAGGCCAGGGTAGTCCTGGACAAGCACTATGAAAAGCAAATTCAGCGCAATAGAAAAGCTTGGGCTTATTACAGCTCACTTGCTCCCTCGACTCGAAAACGCTATGACTGGTGGATCATGAATGCCAAGCAGGAAGCAACTCGACAGCGACGAATCGTTGTACTGATTGAGAGCTCAGAAAAAGGCGAGATGATTCCCGCTATGGTGTGGGGGAAACGGAATAAGTAGCTCAGTGGGTAAATTTGAGCAGCGTGCGTTCCGTAATAATTATTATTTTGTGTCCTTCTCGCTTGAGCAGTAATGCCTTTTCGATTTTTCGACCATGACTGGTATAGAGCCAATCCTTACTCGCCAGAGTACCGATCACCAGATAATCGACAGTCTTGTTCACATTGGGCGATGTTTCAGCACCCAGGCAGCGCAACATTGTGTCCACAGCGTTGCGATCACCACAGACAAAATCACCGGACAGGCAAAAAGTCGACCTGGCAATTTGCAATGAATCTATTTTGTCTTCCCAAACTTCTGTCGAGGCTTCAATAGTAACTTCACCGGCATCAGAGTCAGAGCCTGTTACCTGGTTTACTGTAATCAGCAAGTCGTCTCTTTCTTCTTCGCCGAGTATTCCATCATCGAGAATATTCGCAAGTCGATGGACTATGACGCTGGCAGGCCAGCTATTCTTAATTGATTCATTGCGGTCGAGCCATGTCGAGAGAGCACCAATTTCGTCATCGTTGAGCACACCGTCCGAGGCAACCCCCGTCAAAAAGCCGATTAACTCATTGACATGACCCACTCCGGGAGAGGCACTGGATTCATTTTCTGAGACAATTTCCTGGATTCTGGATTGCATCTGCTGCAATTCATCGGGGCTGATCTGACCGTCTTCGAGGATATCTCCTACTTTCGACAAGATCTCCAGCAGATTCTTGTCTTCATTCAAGTACTGCTGAGATTTCAACCAGGAGTCGAGAAACAATAACTCCTTTTCATTCAATCGCTTATCAGCTACCACTCCAGACAGGATGCCCTTGAGTCCATACAAGGCACGCTCCCGCTCCCGAGTGAAACTGAATGCCTGGGACAGCGATTGGCTCTCGAATTCTTTGGAAACGTCCACAACCCTCTACCTTCAATATGTAAGGATTTTCTTACGTCGGTCATCATAAAACTTTCATCTATGCCTGTCGAAACTTTTGCGCTACCCCAATTGGAATCCTGTATCCATCCCTCTACATGGGACATTTTCTAAGCTGACCTTGTGCGATACACTTGCTAATCCTCGGGAATCCATACTATGAGCCAGATCGAGCACACCAATCAACCCGGGCCTTCGGTCCAGAAGTCCTTCATGGCAAGGATGCTGGCGGGTGAATATGGCCTGGCCATAACCTATTGGGCACTGTATTTTTTCGGATGCAGCATCTTCTTCGTACTCGGAAGTCGAATGGTTGATAACGAACAATGGCTTGCCTACCTGGTTATTGCTGCCTTGATGCTGGCTTATACTGTCATCCTCATCATTGGAATACGGGCGGCCTACAAGGGACCACAACTGTGGAAGGTAATGTCCAGAACTTCTTCAGTATTTATGATTATAAATATACTGGTGGGTATCAGCACTATCGGATTCATCTATTGATAGTGCTTCATCTGCTTGTCCATACATACCGAGTCATTGCTGAGAGATCGAGTCTTTGAACACGTCATCAACCCACAACTATTCCCTGGTCGTTAAGAAAGACTGCCCCACCTGCTTGCTAATTGAACCCGTCATCCGGCAGCTGGTGGAAAATTTTGCTGGATCGCTGAACATCTATGTGCAGGACGATCCGCAGTTCCCGGAAAGCATCCAATCGAAGATTGATGATTCCTCCCTGGAGTTTTCCTATCACAATCACATAGAGATCGTTCCCACGTTGATACGCTTTACCAATGGTACCGAAGATTCCCGCATTCATGGGTGGGATAAGAGTCAATGGCAGGAATTTACCGGAATTGAGTATCTCGGTGCTGAACTGGTGGAATTTAAACCGGGCTGCGGCTCCAAGACTCTGGACCCCGGCATGGAAGAAGTTCTGACTCTGCGTTTTGACAGCGCAGGCTTAACCGCTCGCAAAGTACAACTGGAAGAGTCTGAAGATATTATCGAAGCTTGCTATGAACGAGGCTGGACTGATGGATTGCCAGTTGTACCGCCTACCCCTCTTCGTGTAATACGTATGTTGGCAGGGACTAACCGGGTCGCCACCGAAGTGATTGGGCAAGTGCCCCCCGACAACATTTCCTGCACAGTAGAAAAAGTTGCCATCAACGCAGTAATGGCAGGCTGCAAACCCGAATATATGCCGGTAGTGCTTGCCTCACTCCAGGCAGCACTGAAGGACGAATTTTGTATGCATGGCTTGCTCTGCACGACTTATTTCTCGTCTCCGGTAATGATTGTTAATGGCCCTGTAACCAGGCAGATTGGTATGAATTCTGGCGTCAATGCCCTGGGGCAGGGCAATCGTGCCAATGCAACGATCGGCAGAGCACTGCAATTAATCATAAGGAATGTCGGTGGTGGTATTCCTGGCGGTATCGACCGGGCCGCCATGGGCAATCCGGGAAAATATACCTACTGTTTCGCGGAAGATGAGTCGGACCCTGATTGGACATCACTGGCTATGGACCGCGGATACGACCGTGGCGATTCTGTTATTAACCTGTTTGCCGGCGAAGGCTTGCAAGCTTTTGTCGATCAACAATCTCGAGAGCCAGCATCGCTGGCCAAGAATCTCGCTAACAGCTTGCGCAGTGTTGTAAACACCCGATCCTTCGGGCTTGCCGATGCAATTGTAGTGATTAGCCCTGAGCATCGCCGGGTTATCAGAGATGGAGGCTGGAACAAGGAGAAATTGAGACAGGCATTGTACGATGAATTAGTGACACCTGGCTCTGAAATTGTTCGTGGCAAGGATGGTATTGCCGAAGGCATGCCAGAGAGACTGAAAGACAAATTACTCAACAAGTTCAGAGATGATGGGCTTCATATCGTCAGCGCTGGCGGCAAAGCAGGAATGTTTTCTGCCATAATTAGTGGCTGGGTTGCATCCGGAGAACGGGGCAGCCAGCTGGTTTCACAATTAATTGAATAAGGGGAGAATGTCATGAGTAGCGATACCGTCATGCTGGACCCAACGGCGGAGTTGCAACCTGTAGAGAAACAACTGGTTGAGCGGCTTAATAGCCTGGCGGGTGCCACCGTGGGACTGCTGGATATTTCAAAGCCGCGCGGCAAGGAATTTCTCGATGAGATTGCCAAACTGTTGGAGGATATGGGAGCCAAGGTGAATCGGTATATGAAACCGACTTTCGCCCGAGTCGCGCCAAAGGAACTCAACCAGAGAATCAGTGTAGAGTGTGACGCTGTAATTGAAGGATTAGCCGACTGAGGTTCATGTACCTCGTGCAGTTTGCATGACATCATGGATCTGGAAAGTCGCGGCATTCCTTCAGGTTTCATTGCGTCCAGTGAGTTTCAAGAGGCCGCCGATGCACAACAAAAGTCCCTCGGCATCAAGGCAGCCCGCGTTTTTGTCCCTCACCCGATACAAGATAGAACCGATGCGGAAATGACAGAATTGGCTCGGCAATCGATCGAACTGGTCGCTGCGCTAATTGTCAAAAGTTAGCAACAGCTGGAGAACCTAATGAGTAGAGAAGCAGTAATTGTAGCAACCGCCAGAACGCCAATCGGCAAAGCTTACCGAGGCGCCTTTAATGACACCGCTGCACCAACTCTGGGTGGGCATGTCATTGCCGAAGCAGTCAGGAGAGCAGGCATTGATCCTGGCGAAGTTGATGACGTGGTCATGGGCTGCGCCATGCAGCAAGGATCGTCGGGAGCCAACATTGGACGAACATCAGGTGTTGCCGCAGGTTTGCCTAGCACAGTGGCGGGCATGAGCATAGATCGTCAATGTGCATCTGGCATGATGGCCATTGCCACTGCCGCCAAGCAGATCGTCTCTGATCAGATGCCGATCGTCATTGGTGGTGGATTAGAGTCCGTCAGCCTGGTACAGAATGAACATCGTAATGCCTATCGAGCCCAGGATCCGAATGTAATCGCCAAGTCGGAACACGCCTACATGTCAATGCTGGAAACTGCCGAGATTGTCTCCAAACGCTATAACATTTCACGGGATAAGCAGGATGAGTTTGCTCTGCAGAGTCAACAGCGAACCGCAGCGGCACAACTGGCCGGTAAATTCGATGCTGAAATCGCTCCTCTTCCATCGAAGATGGTTTTCGTCGACAAAGAAACCAAGCAACAGAGTGTTCACGATGTAAATCTCGAGAAAGATGAGGGCAATCGTCCAACGACCACCCTGGAAGGACTGGTAGGACTGAAACCGGTATTTGAGGGGGGAGTAATAACGGCGGGTAACGCCAGCCAACTCTCCGATGGTGCCTCTGCATCAGTTTTAATGGATAGCAAACTTGCCGAACAGAAGGGGCTCGAACCCCTCGGTGCCTACCGTGGAATTGCAGTGGCTGGTCTCGATCCAGACGAAATGGGTATCGGCCCGGTGTACGCAGTACCGAAGCTACTAAAGCGCTTCAATCTGAGCATCGACGATATCGGTCTGTGGGAACTGAACGAAGCCTTTGCCGTCCAGGTTGTCTACTGCCGTGACAAGCTGGGCATTCCCAATGAACTCCTCAATGTTAACGGTGGTGCGATCTCCATTGGCCACCCCTATGGCATGAGCGGCGCACGACTGGTTGGACATGCCTTGATAGAAGGCAAACGTCGCGGAGCGAAATACGTGGTTTGCACGATGTGTGTCGGCGGCGGCATGGGTGCTGCAGGATTGTTTGAGGTATTTTAGAAAGCTACTGCGGTTGTGTCCAAGGATGGACGGTATGCCAAAAATGCAGGGGCTTGTTCGGCTGGGAATACTTTCATCTTGATGTTTTTTGTAGCGACGCGAAAGACTACATACAGACTGAATCAATAAAGTTAATCGTGGCTGCCTCATCGAATTCGGCTGCAGGCAGTTGTTGATTGCTGGTCGATGCTACTTTTCGCTCATTAATATTACTAAGCAGGATGCTGCCGAATTCAGTCACGATGGTTTGCTGAAACTCAGCATCCACAGCAATATACCGGTCGCGGCGATATTCCAGGCCTGCCAGGAAGCTGAAACTTAGTTCAGCCTTTTCCTCGATAGTCATTCTGCCGTTTTCTGGATCTCTATAAAATCGGCACATGGCGCTGTCACTGTTAAAGCCGCGACTGAATTCGCCGTAGTAAGTCTCTAGCACTTCGATAAAAGCCTCCAGATCGGCACCATCTATTCCCGGATTATTCACCAGCCTGCCCGTAGTGCGAAACGTCTGCAGTGTGCTGGTGATGTAGCGAAAGCTCGCTTCGGCACTTTCAAGTAAAGGCGGCGTCAGCGAAGATTGTGCTGCAACGCCTCCTCCTGAGTTAGTAACAACCATTACCACGATAGCGCTCGTCAACCAGGTACGTCTCATCTATTGTCCTTACTACTGTGGGTGAAACTCGATCGGCTATTCTCCATTATTTCGGCCCAACGAGGTTATACGGATTGCCGTAGAGATCTCGAATGATACCCGAGATGCCCCAGGGTACTTCCGAGGCAGCATCCACGATCTCCACGCCACTTGCTTCCAGCTTCTTCATGTCAGCCTTGCAATCGTCACTACTCAACACCGTCATCAGATTCTTCCCAATGCGTGACTTTTCATCACTGCTGTGGGCTGGGTGCAAGACAAGCTGAGTGTCTGGATTATTTTTTGGAGATACCGTTAACCAGCGCATGCCGGGAAGCACGGCGCTGTTATCCATGACTATGTCAAAATCGAGGTTGTTCACATACCAATCGCAAGCCGCCTGTTGATCTTCAACGTAAACGGTAATATGAGAAACTCTGTTTATAGTCATACCAATCCCCAACAGTGGTCTTTGTTATTGGTTATCCAGCGAACTTTTCGCTGAGCGTCCCTGTTTTTTCTCCCCGGCGTGTTTCTTGTCTTTCAGGCGTTTCTCTTTAGCTCTTCTACTCGGCCTGGTTGCAATTCGCCTCTTACGTGGTACATTTACTTTCGCCAGCAGTTTCTCCAATCTATCAATCGCGTCTTGTCTGTTCTTATCCTGACTGCGAAAGCGTTGTGCCTTTATGAGTAGGATGCCCTCTTTGCTTATCCTTTTATCAGCATGGTTCAACAACTTGTTCTTCAAGTAATCCGATAAACTGGATTTTGCAATGTCAAATCGAAGCTGAATTGCCGTTGAAACTTTGTTGACATGTTGACCACCCGGACCACTGGCCCGTATGGCACATATTTCGAAATCCGCTTCGTGAAGACTTATCTTGCTCATCTATCTGCTTATCTTTCTGTTTATCTTTCTAGTTATTTTCCGGCACTGACAAATAGCAATTCCTGCAATCCAATCCTACCCGATTCGAGGAAGTGACGGCACCGTTTATCGCCAGGGGAAACCCCTTATAACCCGTGTTTCCTGCTGTACTGTCCTGAATTCCTGCTTCGCACCGGAATTCTTGCTTCGCACTGCTGTCTAGGTTAATGTCGATGTTTCTTCCGAATTCAGGGAGTTACGTCTGAGCCAAGCCAATAACACCTGGTGTAAAATCAATCGAAGAAGACTAAACACCCATGAAAAAATTGCCTATTGTCCCGTATTTGAAACCCCTTCTGCTGGCCACACTATTATCTGCAAGCAGCGCTGTTCAGGCCCAGGAACCCGTGCGAATCGCCTTCATGGATCCGCTGTCCGGCGCCTTCGCTTCAATTGGCACCAGCGGCCTGAAACAGATTCAATTCGCCGCCGATTACTTGTTCAATTCCAAAGGTGGCATTCTGGGTGGCCGCATGATCGAGATCGTGCCGCTGGATAATCAACAAAGCCCGACCGAAACCCAGATACAATTTCGCCGTGCGGTTAGCGATAACTTGCAAATCATTGTCCAGGGTAATAGTTCAGCCGTAGCGAATGCTCTGAATTCGGCGGTCACCCGACACAATCGACGCAACCCGGGTCAGGAAATATTGCAGATCAATTATTCTGCCGTCGATCCAATCCTTACCGAAGAAAATTGCAGCTTCTGGCATTTTCGGTTCGATGCTCATGCCGTAATGAAGTTGAATGTCCTCACTGACTATATTGCCGAGAATCAAGACCTCAAGAGCGTCTACATAATTGGACAAGACTACTCGTTTGGTCAAGTCGTGTCCGATACGTCGATAAGATTGCTGAACGAGAAGCGGCCTGATATTGAGATCGTTGGCAACGAATTCCATCCCATCGGGCAAGTGAAAGATTTTACCCCCTACGTGACGAAAATCGTTTCATCGGGTGCCGACGCAGTCATCACTGGCAATTTCGGTGCGGACATGGTCTCCCTGGCTCGCTCCATCATCGATAATGGCCTGGATATTCCAATCTATACGTTCTATGCCGCCTACGATGGCATCACCGCCACGCTGGGTGCCGATGGCAAGAACAAGATTCGACTGATTCACAATGAAACCTCCAACCCGATTCCGACAGAAGAGCGCAAAGCCTTTATTCGTGCCTTCAAGGCGGCCAATCCAAATAATGACGTTACTCAACCACGCATCATAAATGCGCTTTCGATGATAGTCGCGGCGATGGAAGAAACGCAGAGTACCGATCCTTATGATATCGCCACAGCACTGGAAGACATGCGTTTTACCACACTCAGTGGTGAAGAGATCTGGATGCGCGGAGAAGACCATCAGATTTTCCAGTCTCTGCATATCTCAGTACATACTGACGAAGGAGTAGAGTTCGATGCCGACAATTCCGGTTTCGGATTGTTCAGTGAATTTCATGTGCCTGCGGAAGAGACCATCGTGCCGGTAAACTGCAGCATGGATCGCCCGCGCCGTTAGTCCGGTTCGTAAGCAGTTACAGAACAGAATCCCCATTAGCCCAATGCTAGATGTCTTTATTTTTGCCACTTTAAACGGACTGGTTACTGGTCTGTTGCTATTTATGCTCGCCAGTGGCCTGACCCTTATTTTCAGTATGATGGGCGTATTGAATTTCGCTCATGCCAGCTTTTATATGCTGGGTGCCTATTTCGCCTATTCCATCAGCCTCTATTTCGGTTTTTGGACAGGGTTGATCTTCGCTCCCCTCATTGTCGGTGTGCTGGGTGCCTTCGTTGAACGCTACGGTTTGCGCCGCGTTCATCAGGCAGGCCACGTCGCGGAACTGGTGTTCACCTTTGGCCTGGCTTTCTTAATCGAGGAGGCAGTGCAGTTTTTCTGGGGGCCAGGCACCAAGAATTACCAACAACCTGAACTACTGGACTTCCCCCTGTTCACATTGTTCGGTCAGGAGTTTCCAGCCTACCGTGGCTTCATGATCGGTATCTCCATAACCATCTTCATTGGCCTTTACTATCTATTAACTCGCAGTCGTATCGGCATAATTATTCAGGCCGCCATCACCCATCCCAAAACCGTCGCCAATCTTGGCCACAACGTACCGCTGATCTTCATGGGAGTATTCGGAGTAGGCACGGCCCTGGCTGGAGTCGCCGGTGTTATCGCCGGCCCGGTATTGACGACATTTCCCGGCATGGCCGTCGTGTTAGGGAGCATTGTCTTCGTGATAGTTGTCATTGGCGGGCTCGGTTCCCTGGCAGGTGCCTTCATCGCTTCGTTGTTAATAGGGCTGCTACAGTCTTATGCCATAGCCTCGGATGTTGGTGTGCCGGACCTGTTAAACCTGTTAGGTCTGGAATTTGCGCGTGACCATCCATTAACCGACCTGTGGACTATGACGCTGCCACAGATTGCTCCGATTCTGCCATTTCTTTTGTTAGTGCTGGTACTGATCTTTCGGCCTACTGGTCTGTTAGGAAAACGGGAACAGTAATGGCCTTTCTCAAAAAATCAACAATCTGGATCGCGTACTTGCTTGCATTGCTAGTTCTGCCGCAATTCTTCAATTCGATTCTGGCCATCTCTATTTACAACCAGATGGCCATCGCCATTGTCTTCGCCCTGAGCTACAACATGTTGTTAGGCCAGGGTGGCATGCTGTCTTTCGGTCACGCCGTGTATTTCGGTCTTGGTGGATTCTTGGCCGTGCATACCCTGATTATGATCGAATTCGAAACGGTCTATTTCTCAATAATCTTCATTCCCCTGGTTGGTGGAGTGATAGGTCTGCTGGCCGCTATCTTCATCGGCAGTTTCTCGACTCACAAGGCTGGCACTGTCTTCGCCATGATCTCGCTGGGCATAGGAGAATTGATTGCTGCCTCATCACTGATCTTTGTCAGCTTCTTCGGGGGTGAAGCGGGTGTGAGTGGAGACCGCACGTTCGGACCACCGCTGTTTGGGGTTGAGTTTTTGCAGGATGTGGAAATCTACTATCTGGCTGCTGGCTGGGTATTTATCGCGACCGTGTTTATGTACCTGTTTACTCAGACACCCGCGGGTCGCATGGCTAATGCCGTACGCGACAACCCGGAACGGGCCGAATTCATCGGGTATAGTGCCAGGCGAGTGCGCTTCATCTCCTTTTGTGCCGCCGGCTTCTTCGCGGGAATCGCCGGAGGTTTGTTTGCACTGAATTACGAATTTATCACCGAAGAGAATCTCAATGCAGCGACCTCGGGTCGTGTGCTACTGATGGCCTACATCGGCGGCCTGGGTTACTTCATCGGTCCCATTGTTGGCGCCGTAATCCTCACCCTGATGAACTCACTGCTTAGCAACTACAGTGAATTGTGGATGCTCTACCTCGGCATATTGTTCCTGCTCACGGTGATGTTTCTCCCGAGAGGATTTGCTGGATTCATCATGATGCATCAGGTCGCCTGGATACGCGGCAAACTGCACACTCTGTTCATTCCCTATCTGCTCACGGGTATCCCGGCGCTGATCTTAATTCTAAGCTGTGTTGCCTTACTGGAGATGAGCCATATCGAGGAGGAAGTTCTGCACTATCTGGGCCTGGAACTGAATCCAGCAACCTTGTTAACCTGGGTGATTACGATTGTCATCGCCAGCGCCTCATTGTTTGCCATTCGCCTGACCTTGCCTCGATTAAGAGCAGCCTGGGAAGCGGCCAACGCAATTCCCGATAGTGAGGATGGCTAGGCGATGGCAATTCTTTCTCTAAAAGATGTGCGTAAGAATTTCGGTAAGACGGAAATTATTCGCGGCGTAAATCTGGATATCGAGCGAGGCGAGAAACATGCGATTATAGGACCCAATGGTGCAGGAAAGTCTACGCTGTTTCATTTAATTAGCGGCCTCTACGGTGTAACTCATGGCACTATCCAGTTTAAAGAGCATCTGATCCAGAATCGCACTCCCTATGAGATAAGCCGACTAGGGCTGGCGAGAAGCTTTCAGGTAACGAACATCTTTCCTCGCATGAATGTCTTTGAGAATGTGCGCTGCGCATTGTTCTGGCCGCATGGCTATCGATACTCATTCTGGCATCTGCTGGGTCGTCAGACTGAACTCAACGAGAGAACCTTGCAGGTGCTCGAGCAGATCGGGCTGCAAGACAAGATGCACTTTCCAGCCGGGGAACTCGCCTATGCTCAGCAACGCGCGCTGGAGCTCGGCATCGCAATCGCCAGCGGCGCTGAAGTGATCATGCTGGACGAGCCGGTCGCTGGAATGAGTCACAGCGAAGCTGAAAATGCTGTCCAGCTGATTCGAGGCATTACCGAAGGCAAGACCTTAATCATGGTTGAACACGATATGAGCATCGTGTTCGATGTGGCAGACAGAATATCGGTACTGGTTTACGGCGAAATCATTGCCTGCGACAAACCGGAAAACATCCGTGCCAATCCTCAAGTTCAGGAAGCCTATCTGGGTGAGGTGGCCGTCAATGCTTGAGGTCGCTGACTTACACGCCTACTACGGCAAGAGTCACATCCTGCAGGGTGTGAGCTTCCAGGTTCAGGAAGGAGAAATTGTCAGCCTGCTGGGACGCAATGGAGTAGGACGATCAACTACCATCAAGACGATTATGGGAGAAGTAGAGCCACACGGCTCGATCCGGTTTAAAGGCGAAGAGATCGCCGGTAAGAAAAGCTTTGAGATCGCCAATCTGGGAATCGGCTACGTTCCGGAGAATCGGGACATCTTCCCTACTCTCACAGTCAGACAAAATTTGCAGCTCGGTTTGAAATCCATGCGGCAAGAGGGACGCTGGAACCTGGAGGAAGTGTTTTCCATGTTTCCAAATCTTGCCGAGCGCGCCGATGTCGTTGGCGGAGTATTGAGCGGCGGTGAGCAGCAGATGTTATGCATGTGCCGCACCCTGATGGGCGATCCTGACATGATAATGATCGACGAGCCAACCGAGGGTCTGGCGCCGAAAATCGTCGCTCAGGTCGCAAATCTGCTGCAGGAAATTGCCAAACGCGGCGTAGCTATCCTGCTCGTGGAACAGAAGCTCAATATCGCGCTAAAAATCTCTCACCGCCTCTATGTCATGGGTCATGGTCAGGTAATCTACGAAGGCACACCGGATAGTCTGATGCAAGCCGATGCCGTGCGGGCAGAATGGCTGGAAGTCTGAATAGACTGAATTTTTTACCTCACCAAGTGGCTCCCCAGCAAAAATTCTGGTGTTACACTTAAACAGATTCCACGCTGGGGCAATCATGCGAAAATTATTTCATTTTCTGTGCAGCATCATCCTGATCACATTCAGTCCGCTGTCTGGTGCCTGGGACAGCATCGGACATCGTGCCAGCACTTCCATAGCGTTGTATTTTAGCAGCGAAGAGAAGCGTGCTTACTTGCTGGAGATTCTGACTCAACACCCTCGCTTCGAAATCGATTTTCTAGATGCCATGCCGGCACTCATTCAGCGAAGTAATGAAGCAGCCAGACGTGAATGGCTGTTGGGTCAGGCGGCATACTGGCCGGATATCGCCAGGGGTCTTCCGGAAACAGAACGTGCCCTCTATAACCGCCCTGCCTGGCACTATACCGACGGTGCCTGGGTAAGGGGTGACGCCGCGTTTCAGGGAAATGTCTACATCGATAGCCCACGCTTTCCAGACCGGCCAGGGGAACTCGGGTCATCGATTCAGAACCAGGCCGATGTACACAACGTGGTTACAGCCCTGGATTACAATGCCAGGGTATTGAAAGATACCGGCAGCTTGCCAGCCGAACGCGCAGTCGCACTTTGCTGGTTCCTCCACCTGACTGCCGACATTCATCAACCGCTACATGCAGGGTCATTATTTTCCAGAACTCTATTCGCCACAGGAGACCGCGGGGGTAATGGTATTCCGACAGATAACAACACACTGCACCTGCGCTGGGACCGGGCCCTGGCCGATTTTGGAGTTTCCGGCAGCACATCTCGCACAATCGAACGACTCACGCGCTTTAGCCAACCCAGGATTTTTGGTGTGGAGTCTGACTGGACCACGTGGCTGAATGAGAGCAGGGAAGTTTTGCTCTCTGTTGTTTACAGTGACGAGATGAAGACGGCAATAATCGCGGCAGATCGCTCCCGGCAGCCGCTGGCGCAATTGCCCTTGGATGAGACTTATATAAACCAGATGCAGCGCATCGCTCTGCAACGCATCGGCCTGGCTGGTCTGCGCATGGCAATCTGGTTTGAGAATGAACTGGACTGAAACCTCACTGGGATAGCTGTTTTTTCAGACAACCTTCGTCACTGGTACTCGTTGCGCGATACTCGCTACCACGTTCCTGATCAATTGGTGCCCCGCTTTATGTTCCAGACTCATGATGGACTCTGGATGAAACTGCACAGCCGTGATCGGCAGTGATTCATGTTCGACTGCCATCACCTTGCCATCTTCTGTGCGGGCAGTAATGCGCAAACAATCCGGTACCCGCTCTGCTACCAGTGAGTGGTAACGCCCGGCGATAAACTTCTCTGGCAGCCCATCGAACAGCGGCGTGCCCTGATGCTCTATCCTGGAAGGCTTGCCATGCATAGGATAATCCAAAGTAGTAAGCGTTCCTCCAAAATATTCAACGATCCCCTGTAGACCAAGACAGACCCCAAACAGGGGAATTCCTTTATCGACAACCCGGGCTATTGTCTCATCCATGTTGAAATCTTTGGGCTGCGATGGGCCCGGAGAAAGAATAACCAGGTCGGTCCGGTGATTCTGCAACCAGCGCTTGGCCGGCTCGGGTCTCAGGGTAATTAATTCAACACCAAAAGTTCTGAAATAGGCTGCCAGGTTATGTACGAACGAGTCCTGGTGATCGATCATCAGCGCCTTGAGGCCTGCACCGATGGTGCCGCAGTCCGCCCCATTACCCTGTATTGCTGGTTTTGAATCACCGCGTATCGCATCTAGTAATGCCGAAGCCTTGAGTCGGGTTTCCTGTTCTTCCTCGGCGGGATCCGAATCGAACAGAAGCGTTGCACCAGCCCTGATCTCGGCTATTCCGTCCTTGATTCTTACCGTGCGCAGTGTCAGACCAGTATTCAGATTTCCATTGAAGCCGATATGCCCCAGCGCACCACCATACCAATGCCGTGGCGACTTCTCGTGTTGCTCGATGAATTGCATGGCGGCCAACTTGGGCGCACCGGTTACGGTTACTGCCCAGGTATGCGCCAGAAAACCATCCAGAGCATCAAACTCGGGTCGCAGTTTGCCTTTTACATGATCCACCGTATGAATCAATCGCGAATACATTTCGATCTGTCGTCTGCCGATGACCTCAACTGATCCTGGAACACAGACGCGAGATTTATCATTGCGATCTACATCGGTGCACATCGAGAGCTCAGATTCATCCTTGACAGAATTCAACAGAGCCTTGATCTGCTCTGCATCGCTGATCGCATCGGTGCCGCGTCTTATGGTGCCGGAAATTGGGCAGGTCTCAATCTGATCCCCTTCCACCCGGACGAACATTTCCGGTGAGGCAGCCACCAGGTACTCTTGCTCACCGAGATTCATCAGCGCTCCGTAAGGAGCAGGATTGCTGCGCTTCAATCGCGTAAAAACTTCGGCCGGACTGTCCTTGCACGGCTCATAAAAAGTCTGACCCGGAACCACTTCAAACAGATCGCCACGTCGAAAATACTCCAGCGCCTGCTCAACAAGCCCGGCATATTCCTCGGGCACATGATCGCAATCTTTCGGGACATGGATAGCCGGAGCAAACCGTTTCTTACTACCCGTTCGCCTGAAGCCACCGGTAGTTTCGGTGCGCTTGCGTGAGTTCCAACTGCAACAGTTGAAATCGTAGTTATAACAGAGTGTCTGCTCGATACGGTGGTCAGCAACAATGATCTGGTCGGGAAGAAACAGCACCATGTCCCTGTCTGCAGGGTCGCGTTGTTGAAATCGCCTGACATCTTCGAACTGGAACGTGAGGTCGTATCCAAACGCGCCATATAATCCCAGATAGGAATCTTCCGGGCTGGAGAACCAGGCGACTAACCGGCGTAACACAGAAAAGTGGCTGGGCCTGCGACTTCGAAGTTCCTCTTCGATATCTGAGTCGTCCACTATAATCTGCAAATCAATAGCAGATTTAGATGATTCCAGCGTCTGTATTTCACTACAGTCCTGAATGCCGCGATAAATCTCAGGTAATAGAATTTCGCCACGCTTATTCAGCGCCTGGATGCTAATCTGGCGACCACGCGCCACAAGCTGAATTGGCGGATTGACGAAGCCTATATCCCAGCGTGTATAGCGTCCGGGATACTCGAAGCTGGACGCGAGCAGTACACCGACGTTCTCATTGAGTGAGCTTGCCAGTTCATCGGTGGCCCTCTCATAATCAAGCTCCATGGCGGAACGGCGCACACGAATGCCACTTTTGCATTGATACTGAATTTGTTTATGGTTTTGCATTGCCAAAGCCTCTTAGTCATTCTTTGCTCAAGAGTTATGGCGAAGTGGGAAAATGGAAAGCAATAGACCGCCACAACCCGGGGCGGCCAAAGAAGAAATCTACTGTAGTTTCATCTGGCAGCCCGTTTTTTCAAACCACCAGAAATAGAATCGTGAATTCATAGTCGCGGGATAATGCGCCTCTGGTCTGTTCATGTCAACCGTTTAAACCTGTCTGAATAGCCATTGTTCAGTTAGCGATTGATACAAACTATTTCAATATATTCAATATGTTAGAAAATTATTTTCCACGATGCATTGCTTTGCCACTGGGCGTGAAACCATGATCTTCGATAAATTCTCATCCCGAGAGTGGCATTGTGCATGTTCCCTCCAAGCTCTTATCACAAGGCAGTCTGCATCTATGGCTAGCAATCGAAGCACAGGCTTGATAAACAGATAGCAGGAAAATACAATTTCTGATTAATAAGAGAAAGCCTATACTCGTGACCTGGGCCAGTTACTCGAGAAACCTATAATGAAGCAGACGAATTTACGAAGACTGTCTGCTCTCGTGCTGCTATTGGTTTTCTCCGGATCACTTGTTGCCGCCGCCTTTTCTCTTGCCAAACCCGAACGTCTGGGAATGTCAGCAGGTGGATCCGGCGAAGCAACATGCAGGGGTCAATCCGACCCAGATGTTTCCTGTTAACAACCTTGATGATTACGCCAACTTACGTAGCGGCATCTATCAGGCGATAATCGACTAGTTCATTGACATGAGTGGTAATTCAGAAACGCAGAGAAAAGACGGACTCCGAGTTCTTTTTCCAACCCTCATCTACGAGGCCTGGTATCCCGACTATGGAGCAGAAAGCGAGCAGCTGATTGGCTTTGTAAGGCAATTGCGTGAGGAAGACAAGGAAGGCCAACGACTCTCGGCGCGGGAATACCCCAGTGGATACACTTCTTATTTCACTCGCAGCAATCTTTATTCTGAAACCAGGCTTGCCGGACTGGTTAACTTCATCCATCAATGTGCCGGGAACTACGCCCAACAACATCGCTGGGATACCCAGAATTTCCAGCCGGTGATCAATGCGATGTTTGCCAACATCAATCCCAGGTTCAGTTTCCATCCAGAGCATTTACACCCTTATTCTCATATCAGCGGCGTATTCTATGTCAGGAGTGAGCCCGGCAATCCCGCCATCAGCTTCAAGGATCCGCGGCCAGCTCGCTGGATGATGCCGCCGGCTGCTGACGGCAGCAAGCCGGAGAATACGTTTAATGCCAGGGTAGCACCAGAGCCGGGAAAGCTACTCATGTTCCCTTCATGGCTGGAGCACGGAGTCCCGCAAAACCAGACCGAAGAAGAGCGCATCAGTATGTCATTCAATTTCGAGATGCGACCCCGTCAAAAATAGTCTCACTTTCACAACTGTAAGCTGCCAGGTCAAATAGCTTTTTTCCCGTCGCTGGGGTTCTCCAGGGCCGAAGAAAGAGGTGCCAGGCACCTAGTCACATGCGAACCGAAGCGGTAGCTTCGCTAAGGCGGAACGACAACGCAGGGATGGGTTAGCTGGCAAACACTACCAGGGATGGTTTACGCTGCGACTTGCTAATATTTCATAACAAAAAAAACGGCGATGATTGCTCATCGCCGTTTTCATAAAACTGAACTCAATCAGTAATCAGAACTGCCACAACGCTCGAGCGTAGAGGCGTCGTCCACGAGGATCGAAGACTGTCGCATCGTAGTTCAAGCCACCGACTTCACGGTAGGGAAGATCTTCATCGAATATATCCAGAACACCGGCTGTAAAGGTAGTGCTGCCCAGGTTGCCGTTATTCCAATCGTGGGTATAGCGGTACTGGATATCCCAGGTGCTGTAGCTGTCAATCTTCCTGGTCAGCAGCGATCTGACCAGATCATTGCCAGTCTCAAAGGCAAAATCATAGGCCAGATCCTGGTAAGAACCGATGTGACGATTGATCACCGTGACGCCATGATTATCGCGCTGCCAGGAAAAAGTCAGGTTACCCTTGTTGTCCGGCAGTGAACGCACGTGCAGTCCATTTCCGGAAGTACCCGCCGCATCGGACTTACCGGTATCCAACAGGCCCAGTTCCAGACCCGGTACACCGATCAGCTTGTACTGACGTACGTGGGTGAAATCCATGCTGGCACGGAAGCGGCCCCAGTCGTTATCCCAGGTGTAGCCCAGTTTCACGTCCACACCGTCTGCCTCGATCTCGCCGGCATTAATCGCCGCCAGGGTCAGGGTAATCAGGTTGGCACTGGTGGATCGAAATAAGCGGCTGATACCAATCCCTTCTGTTACGTCCTGGTACAGAGCTGGATTCACTACACAATTCAAACGCTCTGCCGAATCGACACCAAACTGTGCGGTGAGTGCATTGGGGTCACAGGGCACATCCAATACTGGTGCCGTAGTTGGAATCGAGTCATTCAGGATGTAGTTGTTCGGATCATCTCGAACGGCCAGGAACCTGTTGATTTCAGGTTGTACCGCCGAGATACCCGGTTCGGGTAATACCCTGTCGGATACCTCGAAGCGCCATACATCCGCTTGTACACTCAGGCCTTCCAATCGACCACCCGGTGTCCAGATAGCTCCAATACTGTAAGTATCAGCAGATTCGTTACCCACGTTTGGCGCCGGGCCTCCCAGGGTAAAGGTCTGCTCCACTTCGCCATTTTCCGGCGTCGGGTCAAGTAAGCCGGCTCGAACTGCCTGATTGGAGATTGGATCCCTGAACACGATGCTGCCCGCTTCCAGGCCCTCTTCCACGATACCGATGTTCGGCGCGCGGAAAGACTCTGACCAGGAACCACGCAGCAGGATGTCTTCCGTCGGACGCCAGCTCAGGGCCACCTTCGGTGAAAGTTCACCGCCGATATTGCCGCCGTAATCTTCATAACGCAGAGCCACCTGGCTTTCTATGTTCTCCCAAAATGGCAAGGACATCTCGACGAATACCGCCTTGACAGTCCGCTCATGGTCGAAATTGAAGATACAGTTCGAGCACTCAAAGTTATTGGCGACATAGTGAAATTTATTCGGAACACCGTTGGCATCGTATCCCAGGATCCGGTCTTGCAGACCCGGGAAGTTCAGCGCTGGTGCTTTCGAGGTGGCATCACGCTGTCGGTACTGTGCCCCGAGCGCGATGGCCGCGGTGCCGCCACGCATGTCGAACAGCTCGCCACCAACTACGGCGTCGAGCACCGCCAGCGTGTTGCGCTTATCGGCTCTGAGTACCGTTTCATTTATCCAGGCCATCAACTCAGGCGAGTTCGCCACATTGGGATTAGAGAACTGAGTCAAGAACGGATTATAGAACTGACAGCCACCCTGCCCCTGGTTGTTACTGGTCAGCGCGTAGGACAGACTCTCGCGGGTGGTTAATACATAACCCGGGAAGAAGGTCTGGGTGTAACCATTACCGAAGAACTGCCAGGCCTGGGGTACGGCGCCGCCAAAGGGTCCCTTCTGGTGCTGCCAGTCGAAATCCGGCACCCCGTTCGGTGTACAGTTGGGGCCGCCCAATCCATTCGCTGCCAGCTCGGTGCGCTCGCGGTTAAAGGTCTGGTAGGTCTGCTCGTTACTGGATTGACTCCAGGAGATTCCCACATCGTAATTCCAGGGCCGATCGCGGTAGGTGAAATCACCCCGCAAGCCAGCCTGCACCAGACTCGATTCTGAGGTATTGAAGTTGGAACGTTTACCGTTTCTGGGAATGCCGTCGCGGGGATTCGCCAGATAGGTCACGTTGATACCCCCATTTGCCAGAGCGACTGGCGCATTGGGAATATCCGCCGCGGTGGGACGGGTCAGACCGATGTTGGGTGCGAACCAGCCCAATTCCGTAGTCTGGCCAATGGCATTGAAGCCGAAGGCTGGATTACGGGTATAGGCACCCGGAGTCGCCAGTACCACGGTGGGTCCACGAGTCTGGCTGGAACCACCGGTGTTATTCAGGCCGCCACCTTCGAGAAAGATTTCATTCTCCATGTAGTTGGCGAACGCATAGAATTCTGCCGCCTCACTGAAGGTATGGTCGAAGGCCGCTGCAAAGCTGGTACGTTCGGTGTCTCTTTCGAGAAAATTAAAGCGCGCCACGTCTTCCCGGCAGGCACCGCTGCGTTCACCGCGCTGCTCTCTGAGACTACCTTCAAACATTGGGATACCCTCAGCAGTGAGGGTTGATGAACACAGCGGATCGCGATAGACGTTATCGCCATCGCCACCCTGGGACAGGTTATAGGCGATAATATCGTTGGCTACATAGGCTGGATTGACATTGGCACCGAAAGAAGCCAGATCGATGGCATTGCCGATTGAGGAGGTAGTCCCCAGGAACTGGGAATTTTCATCGATGTGATTGCCATCGGTAACAAAGACCTTGTCCCGCTCGAAGCGTTCGGCGGAGACCACGAAGTGGGTGTCGCCGTTATCGCTGGACCAGCCCCAGATGCCGCTGAGGGTCTGATCAAAAGCTGAACCTGCTGCTTCGACACCCTGGATGTCAGCGTATAGCTCCAGACCTTCGAAGTCGGTGCGCATGATCACGTTGACCACACCAGCCACGGCATCCGCACCATAAAGGGCTGAGCCACCGTCAGTGAGAATTTCGATGCGATCGGTCATCACGATCGGAATCGCATTAATATCGACGAACTCGCCGCCATTGTTGGTGGTGGCTGCATAGGGTGAAACTCGCTTGCCGTTAATCAACGTCAAGGTTGAGTTTTCACCAAGGTTTCTAAGGTTTACCTGTGCGGTTCCTTCGACTTGGGAACGCTCACCGGAACTTGAGTTGGTAAATGAACCGGAGTTCACCTCCAGGTTCTTGATCACGTCCCAGATGATTGCGGCACCCTGTGCCTCAATGCTCTCGCGGTCCACGATCTGTACCGGAGAGGGAGCATCCAGCGGGGTTCCGCGGATGAATGACCCAGTAACAACGACTTCTTCAATATCAGCGTCGTCTTGCTGAGCGGCTAGTGGTAAAGACAGGCCAGCGAGTATTACCCCAAGGGTAATGGCTTTACGCCTGCTAGGAAATTTTTTGCGCATGTTTCTCCCCTTTCTTATGTATTGTAGGTAGTTCTAAAATTCACCTTTCGTCTTAAAACAGCACCGACTGTTCAACAGAATCAGATCCGGAACCGGGATGAAAAATATCACAAAAATCGCACTAAGGCAGGGAATATGGCTGGTTTGGACATCCGTGTTACCATCCTTCCCAAATCGCGACCCAGAGTATCTTCATTCTTTTCAGTTCCGGATCTATGCCGTACATAGTCAGTCAAGGCGAACAATATCAGACTATCAATCCTAGACCAATCACCAATTAAGCAAGGTGGCGATGCCGCGATGGCTCTACAGGAAACCGTACAACTGGCGCGGCTTGCAGACGATTTGGGCTACCATCGTTTCTGGGTGGCCGAGCACCATGCCTCCGATGCCCTGGCGGGTTGTTCACCGGAAGTCTTGCTGGGTCGCCTGGGTGCAGAGACCAGCAATATCCGCATTGGGTCGGGGGGCGTTATGCTGCCCCACTACAGCCCCTACAAAGTGGCTGAGAATTTCAAATTGCTGCAAACACTCTACCCCAACCGGGTCGATCTCGGCATAGGTAGAGCTCCAGGTACCGACCCCTTTACTGCCGCTGCTCTGCGTTACGGTTCACGCGTAGGACCCGAGCACTTCCCGAACATGGTCGCCGACCTGCAGGCCCTGCTTAATGACAGCGACCCACTCACTCCAGGGATGGAACAGGCGCGTGCCTTTCCTAAAGTAAGCCCACCGCCACAACTGTGGATGTTGGGATCCAGCGAAGACAGTGCGCTGTTCGCTGCTCGGGCCGGACTACCTTATAACTTCGCCTATTTCATCAATCCAAAGATACGGACAGATATATTTGACCTCTATCGGCAGCGCTTTCAACCAGGACCTGAATTCCAGCTTCCCCGTACCTGCCTCACGGTATTTTGTATCTGTGCCGAAACTGAAAAAGAGGCACTGGAACTCTCCCGCAGTCGAGACCTGTGGTTTCTGCGCTTGCTGAGGGGTAATCCCGGTCCCTTTCCTGGCGTCCAGGAGGCCTCAGATTACGATTACTCGGCAGGTGAACTCGCTGCCATAGCTGACAATCGCGACCGATGTGCGGTCGGGACTCCTGAGCTGGTGCGGGAGAAGCTAATGGGCTGGGTGGAGAGTTTTCAACTGGACGAACTCATGGTCATTACCATTACCCACAACCCGGAAGCTCGACGCCGATCCTACGAAATGCTGATGAGAGTCTGGGGGTAGTCCTGCGCGTTGTGGACTCTCCCACACAGAGTCATTATCCTAGCCGTTAACTACAACTTCAGGAGAAACAATCGTGAAAGTTTCTACCAGCCTTTTGCTGCTGACTATGCTGTCCACTCCAGCCCTGGGACAACTTGCCACCCCCAACGAAAACGGGCTCACCTATGGCCATGTCCATCTGAATGTAACGGATATGGAAGAACACAAACGCATCTGGGTTGAACACTTCAATGCAACCATAGTGGAGCGTGGCCCGCTGACTGTTGCCAAAATGCCCAACATGCTGGTCGCCCTGACTCAACATGAACCCACTATGGGGATGCGCGAGACTCGCATGGATCATTTCGGCTTTAAGGTCAGGCACATGGATAAGTTTCTGGACAAATGGCGAGCCGATGGCCTGGAAGTTGGGCGCATCTTCCCTGGCGCCGAAGGTCAGACCAATGCCTACGTCATGCTGCCGGGCGGTGTTTATGTAGAGATGCAGGAAGACCAGGGATTACAAGCGGAAATCACCGGCTACCATGTGCACTTCTTCACCGAAAACCATGAAGCGTTGTTGGCATGGTATACCGAGATGTTCAACCTTGAAGTCAGGCCTCGTGGCAGTATCCCGACTTCAACCAATGTTCCAGGCATGAATCTCAGTTTCGCAGGCGCTAACGGCAGCCGCAAACCAACTCGAGGTTCTGCTATCGACCATATCGGATTCGAGGTCGACAATCTGGAAGCCTTTTGCCGCGAATTGGAAGCAAAGGGCGTGGTGTTCGATGTGCCTTATCGAGAGATTCCTGCCATCGGATTAAACATAGCCTATTTCACCGATCCGGCGGGCGTTTATGTTGAGCTGACCGAAGGATATGACGAATACTAAAGCGTTTTATGAAAGCTGAATCTGTCCTTGCATGGATTGTCGGATTTCTCGCACTCGCCGGGATAGGCGGGGCGTTTTTTTTCTTGTCGACGGGCGGGAACAACGAAGGTTTTGCCGAATTTCCAACGATCACCAATCTGCATGTTATACCTGGCGCTGTCTATCTGGCTCTCGCTCCCTTTCAATTCTCCAGCACCATCCGCGATAGAAATCGGAGTTATCATCGTTGGGCCGGCAGACTGCTTAGCAGTATCGCGTTAGTCGCCGGAGCCGGCGCCTTGTTTCTGGGCGTAATTATTCCTTTTTCTGGCCTTGCGGAGCAGATCGTTACTGGTTTTTTCGGCACTGTATTCTTAATCGCTACGGTGAAAGGCTTCACCTGTGCCCGGGCCGGAAACTTTACGACTCATCGCGAATGGATGATGCGTGCTTTCGCCATTGCACTGAGCATCGCCACCATGCGCCTGATCTTCGTCCCGACTCTGATAATTATTGGCAACCCGACTCGCGAGGAAGCCGAATTCTATTCTATTACCTCTTTCACTATCGCCTTTATCCTCCATAGCGGCTTCGCCGAATACTGGATTCGCCGCACTAGAACAAAATCGAGTAGCAGCAACGTCCCAAAGCCCGCCTATACTGCAAGCTGAATCGGAGATCGAAAATGACGCGTCCAACAATTGCCGCCGTGATATGCCTCTTCTTCTCAGGTGCAGCGACCTCTCAGTCAATTACCCTGGAACAGATCATGGCAGATCCAGACTGGATCGGCCGCGAACCTCAGCAATCCTACTGGGCTGATGACAGCCGTTCCGTCTATTTTGTCCAGAAACGCGCCGGCGTCGAGCAAACCGATCTGTTTGAGGTGGATCTCGATGGTGACAATCTCCGCCAGGTGGAACCGGAAGGAATGGCGCGCATCGATGTAGCGGACAGAACCCTTTCTCCAAATCGTAGATTGAAGGCGTACGCGAGGGCCGGCGATATCTTCGTGAAAAACCTCCGCAGCGGTGACATCAGTCAACTAACGCGTACCGCTGCGGCAGAAAGCGACCCGGTCTTTTCCGCCGATAGCCGCCGAGTCATCTTCACTCGCGATAATACAATCTTTGTTCGCGATCTGGAGACTGGCCTGGAGTACCAGCCAGCCGATCTTAGATTGGCGGAGTCGCCAGCGGAGGAAGACGAGAAAGATTTTCTTGCAGAGCAACAACTCCGCTTGTTCGACATTATAAGATTGCAAGAGGAGCGGGAAGACCGGGAAGAAACCTTCGCGAACGAACAGCAGGAGCAGGATCCCTCTCGTGTGGCGCTTCCTTACTACCTGGGTGAAAACAAGGAGATTATTACTGCCAATCTTTCCCCCAACGAAAACTGGTTAATCATCGCGTTGCGAGACAGCACTGAAGAGGATACTGGTAAGGCCGGGACCATGCCCAACTATGTGACGGCTTCCGGGTATATTGAAAACAGCGAAGTGCGTACCCGCGTGGGCACGACTGATTTTGCTGACCAGGAACTCTATCTGTTCGACCTCGATGCGCACCAGTTTGCCCAGCTCGAGTTGTCCGAACTTCCGGGTCGTCAGGACGACCCGCTCGCCGAGCTACTGGAAAACGTCTCGGAGCAGGTCGATTCTCAGAGCGACAAACCTGAGGAGAAGGGTCCGCGAGAGATTCAATTCACTGGCATGCGCTGGTCGCCGGATGGGAATAGACTGCTGTTTCAGGCTATTAGCCGCGATAACAAGGACCGCTGGTTGCTGAGCCTGGATATTCAGAATTTGCAATTCACTCGGGATGAGAATGAAGCGGACGAGGCAGATGACCAGGACAACAGCCGCATGGACAAGCTGGGACTGAATTCGCCGCACTTTAGCCTGGTGCATCACAATTACGATCCTGCCTGGATTAATCGTCAGTTCATTACGGCCGATTGGCTTCCTGACAACCGCTCTATCTACTTTTTATCTGAGACTGATGGCTACGGTCATCTTTATGTGCATTCAGAAGACGCGACCAGGCAACTCACGAAAGGCAGCTATGAAGTCAGGGATCTCACGGTAAGCGAAGATGGGGAGCAGATTTACTTTCGCGCCAATCGCCTGGATCCCACGATTTACGAGATAAATCGCTTAACACTCGATAGCGGGCAAATTCAACAACTCACCGAATTGGGCGGCATGAACGATTACCGCCTGTCACCGGATGAATCCAAACTCCTGGTAATCCACAGCGAAGCCAGGCAACCGCCAGAGCTCTATATTCAGAATGCTCGCCCCGGAGCCGACGCAAAGCGCATCACCGATACCATCAGTGCGGCGTTCAAGGCGGTCGACTGGTCCACTCCGGAATACGTCGCCGTCCCCTCGTCCTATGCAGACGCGCCAATCCATTCGCGAGTCTACACCCTGCAAGACTCCAGCACATCGCGTCCCGCCGTCGTCTTTATTCATGGCGCTGGCTATCTACAGAATGCGCACCGCGGCTGGTCTGGCTACTTCCGGGAATTCATGTTCCACAGCTTCCTCGTGCAACAGGGCTTCGTTGTTCTCGACATGGACTACCGGGCATCGAGTGGCTACGGGCGAGACTGGCGCACGGCGATCTACCAGCAGATGGGCACGCCAGAAGTACAGGACCTGGCCGACGGAGTGAACTGGTTAGTCGCTAACAGGAATGTCGATCGCAGCAAGGTCTGCACCTATGGCGGTTCTTACGGTGGATTCCTGACACTGATGGCGCTGTTTAACGCACCTGACTTGTTTGCCTGTGGCGCTGCCCTGCGTCCAGTCACTGACTGGGCTGCCTACAATCATGGTTACACCTCCAACATTCTGAACATCCCGGAGATTGATCCTTCCGCTTACCAGCGCAGCTCCCCAATCGAGTTTGCCGAAGGGCTCAACAAGCCTCTGCTGATAGCGCACGGCATGCAGGATGATAATGTGTTTTTCCAGGACTCGGTGCGACTGGTGCAGCGCCTAATTGAACTGGAAAAGGAAAACTGGGAGCTGGCGATCTATCCTATCGAAGCCCATGGCTTTACAGAGCCCAGCAGCTGGCTGGATGAGTATCGGCGGATCTATAAACTGTTCCAGGAAACACTGCAGTAGTACCACACGGCTCGATTGGAAAAAACCGGCGTGTACGTTATGCTGGGCCGACAATAACAAGATGCAATACTGTGCGAAGACTTCCCATACCTCATAACCATCGTGCCTCCCTGACGGCGGACGGCAAACCCGCACACCTGCCACAGACTTTTTCCCGGCGTGATTTCATGCGTATCACCGGCAGCACTGCCGCCGGCACCGCCTTGCTGGTTAATGCCCGGCCAGTAACGGGACAGAGCCTGACTACGCTCGAGAAAGCACTATTGCTCCATGCCATCGACGTTGCCATGGATGCAGGTGCAGACTACGCCGACGGGCGGGTGATTCGCACCCAATTCGAAGCCATAGGCACTCGCGAGCAAACCATTACCCAGGTACAGAGTACCGACTCTTTTGGCATCAACGTGCGAGCATTGGTGGGTGGCTCCTGGGGCTTTTCTGCGACCCAGGTGTTCGACCGGGACGCTATCGCCGCCATGGCCAGACAAGCGGTTACTGTGGCTCGGGCAAACAATGCTGTGGCTCCTTTCACCTCGAGCCTGGCGCCGGTGAATGTTTATCCCGATGCCAAGTGGACGACTCCCTATTCAATCGATCCGTTTGCTGTTTCGCTGGAAGACAAGGCAGCGCTGTTATTACGTGCCAATGAGGAAGCCCTGCGCATCAGCAATATACGCTTTGCATCAAGCAGTATTCTTTCTGTAAAGGAACAACGACTGGTTGCCACCTCGGAAGGCTCATTCATCGATCAGACCTTCTTCCGCATTAATCCTGCCATGAGCATTACAGCAATATCCGCCGACTCCAGCGATTTTCAGACCCGTGATGCCGTGGTAGAACCGGCTGGCAGAGGCTATGAATATATCCTCGGGCTGGATCTGGTCGGCAATGCACCCCTCTGGGCGGAGGAAGCCGCGCTGAAACTGGAAGCAGTGCCAGTCGAAGCCGGTAAATGGGATCTGGTACTACACCCTTCAAACCTCTGGCTAACCATTCACGAATCGATCGGGCACCCTACGGAGTTGGACCGATCACTAGGTTTTGAAGCGAACTACGCCGGCACATCATTTCTACATCCTCCAGAAGATGTGTTAGGCAACACCCGTCTGGGGCCGGACTACATGCAATTCGTCGGCAATCGCACCGAATTCGGCGGCTGTGCAACTACCGGCTGGGATGATGAGGGAGTGCCTGCCGAATCCTGGCCGATCATCAAGGATGGGGTCTTCGTGGATTATCAGACTACCCGCGACCAGGCCGCCATGATAGCCGCACAGACCGGCATCACCCGCAGCCATGGCTGTGCCTATGGGCAAGACTGGCAGAGCATGCCCTTCCAGCGTATGCCAAATGTGAGCCTGATGCCCGGTGAGGAAGATCTTTCGGAAGACGATGTGATTGCCGCGACCGATCGAGGCATTCTGATCGAGGGTCGAGGCTCCTACTCCATCGACCAGCAACGCTACAACATACAGTTCGCCGGTCAGGTCTTCTGGGAGATTCGTGATGGCAAGAAACTGCGAATGTTGCGTGATGTTGCTTACGTTGGTAGAACTCCCGAATTCTGGAACTCCATGGACGTAATTGGTGGTGACAGCACCTACTTCCTCGGAGCATCCTTCAGCGATGCCAAGGGTCAACCGATCCAGGTCAACGCCGTATCGCATGGCTGTCCGATAGCACTTTTTAGAAATATAGACATCATTAACACGGCATAACATTTTTAATATGGCAGAAGCTAGAGGACTCTCCGATACCGACCTTCGTGCAATCAGCGAACGGGTATTACAGATCAGTGAAGCGGATCAATGTCGTGTCAGTATAAATTCTGGCTGGCGCGGCTATACCCGGGTGGCCACCAATCGGATCACCAGCGCCGGTGGATCCGATGAGACAACGATCAATATAACCAGCGTGTTTGGGAAACGGGTGGCTTCGGTTAATACCAATCGCCTTGCTGATGACGATCTGTTGCAAGCGGTACGGCGCTCAGAAGAAATGGCGCGCCTGGCTCCGGAAAATCCGGAATATATGCCCGAGCTGGAACAGCAGAGCTATCAGGACATTCCGGCTTTTTACCCATCCACCGGCGATCTGGATCCTGGCACTCGGGCGGCAGCCGCGGCGATCGCGATTCGACAGGCGCAGACAGCGGGTCAGATTGCCGCATCCTATATGGATGTGCAGGCCGGCACCTCAGCGATAGCCACTTCCAATGGCTTGTTCGGCAGCCATGCCAGCACTGGAGTTGCCTATACGCTAACCAGTCGCACACCCGACGGGCTGCAATCTGGCTGGGCCGGTGACGAAGCGAACGACTGGAACAATATCGAGAGCCAGCGGGTGGCAAATGACGCCGTGCGAAAATGTCGTGACTGGCGCAAGACTGCCCTGGATGCCGGTGAATACACGGCTATCCTGGAACCAACCGCAGTAGGCATGCTGATGTTGCGCATGATGAATGCCTTTAACCAGCGCACCGCTGACGAGGGGCGTTCCTACTTCTCCCGACGCGGAGGAGGCAATCGTCTCGGAGAGACCCTGTTTGACGAGAAAGTCACACTCTACAGTGATCCTGCCTATGTCGATGCTGAAACAGCGCCTTTTGACAGTGGCGGTCAGGCCATAAACAGGCGCCTGTGGGTCAATACTGGCCGACTGGAAAACCTGTCCCGCTCCCGGTTCTGGGCGGCTGAATCTGGCCAGCAACCACTACCCGCGCCGTTGAACCTGATCATGCAGGGTGGCAATGACAGCCTGGAGGAGATGATCTCCTCTACCCGGCGCGGTGTATTGCTAACCCGTTTCTGGTATATCCGCGGACTCAATCCCCGCATCATTTCCTACACCGGACTGACCCGAGACGGCACGTTCCTGATTGAAAATGGCAGGATCACCCGCCCGGTCACGAATTTCAGGTTTAACCAGTCATTGGTTTCCATGCTGCAAAACATCGAGATGCTCGGCCCGGCCGTTCGCGTGGCAGCCTCGGAAAACAGTTCGGTGAGTACACCGATAGTCGTTCCCGCAATAAAGGTTAGTGGCTTTAACCTGTCCAGTGTCAGCGATGCTATTTAATACACAGATCGAATCATATTGAGGCATGCCATGAATCGCCGTCAGTTCTTCGAAACCTTAAGCAGCCGGGTCGCCCCTTTTTCCCTGGCATCGCTGCTGTTCCCCTCATTGGCACTGGCGCAGAGCGAGCGGCCGCGCATTACTGACATCAAGGTGTATCGCATGAAAACGCAGGGAGAGACTGGCGTCATGGAATCTGCCTGGGCGCCCGGACAAGCTTATATGCGGAGTATTGGCGGCGGCACCGTCACCGAGATTTTCACCGATCAGGGCATCAGCGGAATCGCCCCCGGAATGAGTCCTGCTGGAATTAACCGCATGAAGCAATTACTGGTAGGCCAGGACCCCTTCGACAATGAAGCGCTGGGGCACCGCATGCGCTACACCAATGGAGCCGCCAATAACTGGCGCGATGTTGGTTGCATTGAAATTGCACTGTGGGACATTGTCGGCAAGGTCGCAGGTCAACCTCTTTACAAGTTGTGGGGTGCTCAGAAAGACAAGGTTTCTGCCTATTCGAGTGCGATTCAACTCTCTACGCCGGAAGAACGGGCCGAGTTGGCGGTGCGTCTCAAGGAACAGGGTTGGCAGGGTATGAAAATTCGCCTGCATCACCTGGAAATGCGCGAAGACATCCGCACTATTGAGTTGGTGCGCGAAGCCGCCGGGGAGAACTTTACAATCATGACCGATGCCAATCAGGCACAGTCCAGTGGCATCTGGCAGCCTGGCATTCAATGGGATTTCAAGCGGGCCCTGGATACGGCGCGGGCACTCAACGATTTTGATGTCTATTGGTTGGAAGAACCCTTACGCCGCTATGACTATGCAGGGCTGGCAGAGCTCAACCGCGCCACCGACATTACCCTGGCTGGTGGTGAAAATAACCAGGGAGTGCAGGAGTTTGTCGAGATTATCGAAAAGCAGGTTTACGACATCCTGCAGCCGGAAATTCTAGTGACCGAAGGCATTCAGGGGCTCCGGGCTGTCGCCGCACTGGGACTGGCCCATCATAAACTGGTGATCCCGCACCACGGTGGCGGACAACTCGGTACCATCGCGCAATTACATATGATCGGCACGTGGCCCCACTGTCCGTGGGTAGAGATCATGAACGACCCGCCTATCTCACCCTATACGAATGGCTTTGCGATACTGGAGAACCCGCCTGTGGTGGATAGTGAAGGCTATATGGTGATGCCCCAGGAACCTGGACTGGGGGTAAGGCTCAACAGGGAATTGATCGAAGACACCTAATCCTGTCGCTTGTCCTTGTGCGATTCCTCTTGCGATTCCTCTTGCGATTCCTCTTGCGATTCCTGCTTCACGCTTGTTGGCAACTTCGCCTGCAGTTTCTGCATCCACAGATTGACAGGCAGCCTGGTCTTTAGTTGCTGCGTCCATGCAGCGGCAGGCAGCTTCGCCTCTAGTTGCTGTTTCCAGGCATTGACAGGCAACTCTATATGACGCCGCGCCATCTCCACACCGGCCCAATAGCCAAGATAGGCGACCAGAATCCAGATCCATATCGAGTCGGCTGGCCAGAAACTGAACCAGACAAATGCCTGCACTATATTGCCGAGTTGGTTTAGCAAAAAATCGACGATAAAACCAACCAACCCATCCTCGAACAGTACCGTTAATCCGGGAAAGTTAAATACGAAACCAAAAAACTGAACTATTTCAATAACCGCGAAAGTCCACAATCCAGCCAGACCATAGAACCCACTGCCGAACCACATCCATTTCTCATACACGTAGTTCGCATTCTTATGCTCCTTGGCCGCCACCGACTTCTTCATTTTCTTGAGACGGGCAGAGATAGCCTTGCGATCGTCTTGCCTGTCGATCTCACCGGTATTGAACATCCAGGTGAATAGAAACCAGCTGAGCACTACCATTGGAGCACCCAACAAGATCAGGGCTTGTAGTAGATCAAGGCTATTCATTGCAACTCTAACCGAAGAGTCCTATTTCTCGTGGCGTGCTTCCTGTGGCATCAACGCCGCCCGGATGGAAGACCCCCAGATCAGGTTACCCATGTCGTTAAGATGCAGATTGTCATCCACGAAGATATCTGTCATCACACTACCATCGGCATTCAGGAATGGGTTTGCAACATCCACGTAGTAAACCAGTGGATCACCCTCGGCGATTGCCTGATAACCTGCATTCACGATTTGCGCATTAGCCCACACATTTTCACGCAGCACACTGGGCTTGACCGATAATACATAGATGCGAGTATCTGGCAGTTCCTTGTGTATGGTGGCAATGATTTCCTGCAACTGACCAAGAATCTTGTTCTCCGGTATATTGTAGGACGTGTCATTGTCACCCTCATAAATAAGAATGGCCCGAGGCTTGTATTTGAGCGCGACCCTCTCCAGGTGATAGAGCACGTCTCCCATAACACTGCCACCAAAGCCCCGTGGAATTACCGTCAACGGCGCCAGTGCCGCGGCAGCCTGATCGTTCCAGCGCGCAATGCTCGAACTTCCAGTCAGCACGATTGCCCCCTGGGGAGGCGCATGCATTCGATCCTGCTCTTCGAATCGTTGCATTACCTGTTCCCAACGCATGGGATCGGTATTTTGGGCATTGGCTGAAACTGCCACTATCGCCAGCAGTACGGCGAATAGCGAACGCTGAATTAATGTTGGAGTGAGCTTATTCATGTGTAAACCTTCTTATAAATAGGTGAAGAGTAAGTAAAGAATTGGTAAAAAATACTGGCAACCTCGCAGGCGCAACGACAGTTTAATCGATGCGTCCTCCGAATTCTAACCACTGGGCCAATTCCGGACCGAGTTCATTGAGCGCCAATGTGTCGTAGGCGGCCACCTGATCATCAGTCAACACACCCTGCCAGCGTTTGTTCGTGCCCTTATGGAAGAAATTACTGGTGTCCTTCCAGACGCCTTCTGTGGCTCCAGGCGCCATCTTTGCCGCATTAGATTTCATGGACTTGAACGAAACGCCTTCCACCAGACTTGGCCAGACGTCTTCTTCGACAGGAATCTCCAGGAACTCAGAGATGCGGCGCATCTCGGCATCCGTGTCGGACAACAGGTCCTCAAAATGCACCATCAGGATATTGGGCAAGTGTCGGTAGTTCCACCAACTCCTGGCATGGTACAGATGTGACCAGAAGGGATAGCCATCGTTCTCCCAGGGAAACGAGCCGCGGGTCAGCCACTCATCAAAAGCCGGACCGATATCATCAGGCGCATGCATCAACGGAGGGCCCTCACGATCCGGAGCATTATTCAAGCCTTCAATCACCTCAGGATTCATGTTATGCCAATGATTCCACATGGACATCCAGACATCTTTTCCGTCCCGACCCACAAAAATGTATTTGCTCTCATCAAAAAATTTAATGCCATCCAGCGGCAGATGAGTCTTGATATAACGGCGGCTTTGCAGGCCTTCCAGTCGTGCCAGAACATCATCAATAGGCCCGAAATTCGCATCCAGCCACGGCGACAGCGCGTCTTGTGGCACCGGTGGTTCCGGCGCCTGGAACACCAGGGCCGCGCAGATTCCCTGCATCCAGGTGGTACCTGCCTTGTAAGAGGTGGTGATTACAATATCGCCATTCCGCACCTTGAAATTTTCCCAACGCTTGCCGTTAACCAGAGCGCTACGATACTCCCGGGACATTTCCGGCCTTGCATTTGCTGACATATCTAACTCCTGTTCGGTGTTACTTCCAAAAGTGTTGTTGCTTAGATGAGGCAGGATTCGCGCTATCTCATTGATGGCGTTAACTCGGGTCCAGGCGCACGAAGTATCTGGGAGGAAACCCGGTCAGTACTCGAAATACCAGACCCAGGCTGTTCTCTGTATCCACCCGCTCATGTTCTGCACCTGAAACATTGCTAACTCGGTATTCCGCGGTGACGCCTTGAAATGAAACGCGCATCCTTGGATTCTCCAGGGCCTGCCGGTACCAGGCTCTCGGCCAGTGATTCGCAGCCACATAGACAAATCCATTGCTTTCCAGTCGGGCCACAACCCGATCATGGCCCTGCCCTGCTTCATCATAAGTGGTTATCAACATCGTGGTGCCAGCCTCTGGCTGAAAATAACCCAGCATCGATTCAAACAGAATTACGATCCCGACGTAGACCAGCAGTACTATCGCGGTAATCTTTGCGGCTTTCATACCCATTTCCCTCTTGTTTCTTTAGTTGAATACTTACAATCTCTGACCTGGTTTATTCAGCTCACAATCAGCAAGTACCTACAATTGCTTTATGAACGAGGATAAATTCTCCTGCTACTTCGTGGCCGAGCACTATGATTCGCCAGGGCTTTACTTCGGGTTGGCGATACGCTGTTCAGATAACAGCATTCATAAGCAGTCGAGGTTAGCCAGGACAGATGTTGTAAACTTCATGCACAAAAATGATTAGCTAATTAATATCGGTGGCAAATTTTTTCAATTTTTCCAGCGCTACGATTTCCAACGCGCGTTTATGGGTCCGGGCGAGAAATACTTGCGGTGCCATATCCTGCTCAAACGCCTCCAACCAGCGAGCGGCGCACAGGCACCAACTGTCGCCAGGGTTGAGCCCGGGAAATCCGAAATCGGGCATAGGTGTTGTAAGATCATTGCCTCGGAAACGTGAGTACTCCAGGAATTCCTTGGTTATCTTTATACAGACTGTGTGAGAACCCAGATCCTGATCACTGGTGTTGCAGCAACCATCGCGGAAAAATCCGGTCACAGGATCGGATCCGCACGGAACCAGTGGTTCATCGAACACGTTCAGTGATTCATCCATACAGGGGAATACTCTTGTGTGGTCTTTCTAGCGTCTTAATATCATGAACCAGCGACCAATGTTAAGCACATTCGCCAGCGCCGCTGCAAAATAGGTGAGGGCTGCAGCTTTGAGTATTTTTCTGATGGCAGGAAATTGTTTCTCATTAACATACTCACCATCGATGAGGATTGGTAGAGCCTTGTTGAAACTGGCATCCCATTCTTCCGGCAAAATTATCAAGTAGGCAAGCGCACCGGCCAGCTGTAATAACAGGCTCAGTCCGATAACCATGCCCACTGCCCAGGGTGACCGTAGAACGATGCCAATGATTGGAAAGGAAAACATGATTGCGATGCCAGCTTGATTCAGCATCTGTGCGCGAGGTAGGTAGCGACTACGTAACTCGAATATTTTTTCCTTACGGTGAAACTGGATTGCATGGCCAACTTCATGAGCAGCTACCGCCACCGCTGTGAGAGATCTGCCGTTGAAGTTGTCAGGACTCAAGCGCACGGCCTGATCTTTGGGATCGAAATGGTCGCGAAAAGGCTGAGTCTCTTCTACTTTAATGCCATCCAGCTTGAATCGATCTACCAGGTGTTGGGCCAACTCACCCCCGGTGCCAGGCAGGTCAGCAAGCTCCTGACTGTATTTCGACATGACATGACGCACCCAGAATGACGGACAGTACACCAGTATTGCCAAGACCGCTCCGATGATAAGAATCAACATAGTTTCAGTTTGGATCTGGCGCTAGATAACGCGCTTGAATTTGGGAGGGGAAGATCCTGCCCGGTTGCGAGCGGGCGCGCTACCCGGAATCTGAAAGCTCTTTTCCCGGAACCAGAGATTACAGGCCCACTTCTCGCCTTTCAGAACCGGCATTCCCCCATGCAGCGTGTCCGGATGACGTACCGTGCTGCCTTTATGGCAATTGTGAAACAGTAGCATCCGACCTTGCTTGGCCCTGACCTCCATATCCAGTTTCGGGAAAGAAGTTCCGCCGCCTTCGACCACATCGTTCAGGTAGAGAAGGCAGGTAACCATGCGCTGGCCGCCGCGGGTCATGCAGCGTTGACCGCGTTCGGTGGCAGCATCCCAGGCATCGAAATGCGGCGCATATTCCTGGCTTTCGTCATAATGAATCACCTGGAATGATTCAGCATTTTCAAGGGGAATGCCGATGACTTCGGCAATCCGCAGCGACAGATCTTCGATCACCTGGTTGTAACCGTGAGCAATCCAGCAATTACTGCCACTGCGCCCGGCACTCTCGACACCCGATTTCGCAGCACTTACCAGTGCCTGCTTCAGTTTAGGTTTAGCGGCACCGAGAAGTTGCTCGACTTCAAGCGCTGCAATGAAATCCTCGAATACATAGACAAGGGGATCTTCATTGATCTTGCTGCCGATCTCGTAGAAGTCTCGTAGTTTGATTGTCATAATCAGGCCCGTCGGATGAGTCTACTATTATTATGACTAAAAGTTCTTCAGAGTAGCATAGCGATCTCGATGAAACGCAGCGTCACCAAGAAACTGTTGCGCAACCCGTGCGCGCTTGATAAAGAAACCAATATCGAATTCGTCAGTCATCCCGATACCACCATGCATCTGAATGCCTTCGTTGCTTGCCAGGAAAAAGACTTCTGACAGTTTCGCCTTGGCTATGCTGGCCAGCTCGGCGATTTCATCCCAATTCTTTTCCGGATTATCCAACGCCGATAATGCGGCACGCACTACGGATTTACAAAGCTCTATCTCACTGTACATAGTCGCGGCACGATGCTGTAAACCCTGGAATGAGCCTATCAGTACGCCAAACTGTTCACGGTGCTTCAGGTAATCCATGGTGCGATCGAAGATCTCCTGAATACTGCCGAGCATTTCTGACGCCAGGCCAATACGCGCAATGTCCAGGACCCGGTCCAGACTCGCAAAACCCTTATCGAGTTCACCCAACAGGGCATCCTCGGCAACCACCACCTTATCCAGAGTGAGCTTGGCTGCATTGCGACTGTCCACCATCCAGGTGCGAGTGACAGCCAAACCGGCAGCCCCTGCATCCACCAGAAAAACGCTTATTCCTTCCATGCTGTATTTATCACCGCTGGTTCTAGCAACCACGATAAACTTGCTCGCCACATGACCATCCAGGACAAAGGTCTTGCTTCCGCTCAACTCAAAGCCTTCGCTAATTTTCGTCGCCCGCGTTTCAATGCTGGAGGGCTTATGCAATGTGCTTTCATCCAGCGCCAGGCTCACCAACAACTCCCCCGCCATAATTTTTGCTAACAAATCCTGTTTGTGATTTTCAGAACCCAGTTCGTTAATGGTTGTAGCCCCAATCAACACAGTGGAGATCAGCGGGGAGTTAGTCAGGGTTCGGCCCGTCTCTTCCAGTACCACGCCCAGGCCGCCATAACCAAACTCATACCCCCCGTAAGCCTCGGGTATCGCCATACCCGCCCAGCCCAGTTCCAACATCTGCTTCCAGATATGCTCATCGAATCCTGTTTCGTCTTTACTATCCCGCAGGCGCCTGAGTACAGTCAGAGGAGAATTTTGCTGACAAAAATTCTGTGCCGCATCCTTCAGGAGCTGCTGCTCTTCACTTAGCACTAGTGACATAGCTTTCTTACCTGACTCAGAACGCTTTTCTTGAACATACCGCTTTATTTCCTGGTCATACTCAACATGTCGGGCAATCCCAAAACCCGCTTGGCGATAACATTCAGTTGTACCTCGGAGGTTCCACCCTCAATGGAATTGGCCTTGGATCGCAGCCATTCCCTGGTTATTTGCAATTCATCGTCCGCAAAACCTTCGCCTTCCCAACCGAGAGCCTGTGAACCGATTGCTTTCAATAGCAATTCATAGCGCCGCTTGTTGAGCTCACAGCCGTAATTTTTCAGCATGGACGAAGTGGCATTCGGCCCCTGCCCCTGTTTGGATTCCTCCACCGAGCGTTGGGATGTGAAGGCGAACGCCTCACTGTCAATCTTGAATTGCGCGATCTCATCTCGCAGCACCGGGTCCGACAAACGATCAGTATCTCCCCGATAATGCATTGCAGCGCCTTCCAGACTGGCAACCGTTGAAGTGGTACCACCACGGTCAGACTGACCACTGGCAAGACCGAAACTGGAGATCATGGTGCGTTCATGTTGCAACAGTCGTTTGGCGATGGACCAGCCCTCATTCAGGCGACCCACCAGGTTTGCTGCGGGAACTTTTACATCGTCGAAAAAAGTCTCACAAAACACAGAGGCGCCGCTGATCAATTGAATCGGCCTGGTGGAAACACCTTCACTGGCCATATCAAACAGAATGAAACTGATGCCGGAGTGTTTCGGTACCTCCAAGTCTGTCCGCACCAGGCAGAAGATCCAGTCCGCCTTGTCGGCATAGGAAGTCCACACCTTGGCGCCGTTGATCGTGTAAAAGTCACCCTGTAATTCTGCCCGGGTACTGAGACTGGCGAGGTCTGATCCGGAACCTGGTTCGGAATATCCCTGGCACCAGCGAATCTCACCGCGCACGATGCCTGGGATGTACCGCATCTTCTGTTCGTGATTTGCATACTCTAACAACACCGGTCCCAACATGCTGATGCCAAAGCTCGTCAGTGCCGGCCTGGCATTGATGCGTCGCAGTTCCTGGCTCAGGATGATGGACTCTTCCTTATCGAGACCTCCGCCGCCATATTCCGTCGGCCAGGTTGGACAGGTCCAGCCCCGTTCAGCCATACGCGCCAGCCAGAGTTTACTGTCGGGGTTCTTGAAAACCGGGTTGCGACCGCCCCAGACAATCTCATCCTGGACCATCGGGGTACGAATAGAAGGAGGACAATTTGCCTCCAACCAATCCCTGGTTGTGGCTCTGAAATCTTCTGAAGATGACATGATCGAATTTTCCGGGTTGCTCAGGTGTTGACCAATACCTGTCGGCCCCGCACCTTGCCTGCCTTGAGATCTACCAGTGCCTGGTTCGCTTCGTCTAAAGGGCGCTCAATGATGTCGATGGGCGCAATCTTGCCTGCCCGTACCATGGCCATGAGTTCATCCATATCTTGCAGGCTACCGACATAACTGCCGTGAATGATGCGGGCGTTCATAGGAATAAACGGAATCGGAATAGTGAGCGCGCCACCATAGAGTCCGACAATAACCAGCATTCCGCCTTTTCGCAGGCAGCCCAGCGCATAATTGACGCTGGCCTCGGCACCGACGAAATCCAGTGCGGCAAAGGCGCCACCGGTTGCCTTGCGTATTGCTTTCGCGGACTGGGCGTCTGTTGAATTGTAGGTTCTGGTTACTCCGAGTGCCGCAGCGGCCACCAGCTTATCCTCATCGATATCTACAACAATCGGATCCATACCCAGCGCGCGAGCAATCTGGATGGCCATCATGCCTACACCGCCGGCACCGATAATGACCACTTCATCGCCTGCGTGGAGTGTGCCAACTTTTTTCAACGCTCCGTAAGCTGTCAATCCGGAACAGGCATAAGTGGCCGCGAGAGAATCGGGTACATCGCCCTTGTCAAACAGGTAACGACTGTGAGGAACCAGAACATGATCGGCGAAGCCTCCAGGGTTCATAATTCCTAGAGCTCTGCCAGGCGTGCAGAGCTGCTCATCACCTCTGAGACACGAGGCGCATTCACCACAACCGATCCAGGGAAACACCACCCGGCGATCACCTGGCTGTACGTTCTCTGCCTCAGGGCCTACCGCAATCACTTCTCCAAATATTTCATGGCCAAGCACCATGCCTTCACGACCCACTTCCAGTTGCTTACCGCCGCCAAGCTCGAATACACCATCGTGCATATGAATATCAGAATGACAGACACCACAGGCTAGGGTTTTCATAAGCACTTCTGTGCCCTGGGGCTGAGGGGTACTGGATTTAACCTCGACCAGTGGCGCGCCGGGTGTTGTTGTTTGATAAGAAATCATAAGTCTTCTTCTGTTTCGCCTTCCTGTTAGTCTTCTCTTGCAATCAGATTGATCAGACTGCGATGCATGATCAGAGTAAGCAGCCGCTGTCAGCCGTTTTCAACGCCCCATTCGGCAAATGTCTTGCCTTGCTCCGCCAGTTTTTTCAGCAGTGGCGCTGGCTTCCAATAATCCTCACCGTAGCGATCCCGGAATTCGCAAATCTTGTCATACACATTTTTCAGGCCCACCTGATCGGCATAGAACATCGGACCTCCTTTCGCAACCGGGAAGGCATAACCGAATACATAGACGACATCGATATCACTCGGTCGCTGCGCAATGCCTTCTTCGAGGATCAGGGCACCTTCATTAATTAACGGGTAGAAGCATCGCGCCAGAATTTCTTCATTGGATATCTGCCGCTGCTTGATACCCAGTTTTTCTGCTTCTTCTTTTATAAGCGTCTCTACTTCTGAATCATTCATTCTTGCCCGTGTCGCCGGGTCATATTTGTAAAATCCTGAACCCGTCTTCTGGCCGTGCCGTCCCATCTCAACCAGAAGGGTGCCCATGCGATAGAGCTTGGGGTCGTCCGGAAGATCCGTGCGTGACTGGCGCGCCTTGTACCCGACATCCAGGCCCGCCAGATCGCTCATAGCCAATGGCCCCATGGCCATGCCAAACCCTTCCAGAGCGGAATCCACCTGCTCAGGTGTACAGCCATCCAGCAACAGCATCTGGGCCTCTCTTCCATAACCGCCCAACATGCGGTTGCCAATAAATCCGTAGCACACTCGGGAAAGTGCGCACACCTTGCCAATCTTCTTGCCGATCTGCATGGCAGTGGCGAGAACATCATCGGCAGTCTTGGCGCCGCGCACTACTTCCAATAGTTTCATAACGTTGGCAGGACTGAAGAAGTGCATGCCCAGAACATCCTGGGGCCGGGAAGTTACCGCGGCGATGGCATCGACGTCCTGGTACGAAGTATTGGTGGCGAGAATTGCGCCTTGTTTGCAGACTCTGTCCAACTTCGCAAAAATTTCTTTCTTCAGTTCCAGATTTTCGAAAACGGCTTCGATGACCAGGTCGACATCACCAATATCAGCATAGTTGGTTGTGCCGCTGATCGAGGCGATCCGCTGCTCCATCTGCTCTTCTGACATCTTGCCCTTCTGCACAGTGATCGAGTAATTCTTTCTGATAATCCCTATGCCGCGCTGCAGGGCTTCATCGTTGATCTCCAGCATGACTACCGGGATGCCGACATTGGCGAAACACATGGCAATGCCTCCGCCCATGGTGCCCCCACCAATAATCGCTACCTTGTTGATGTCCCTGACCGGTGTGTCATTGGGCAGATCCTTGATCTTGGAAGCCTGTCGCTCGGCAAAGAAGATGTGACGCATGGCTGCCGATTCTGGTGATGTAAGCAGTTCACGAAACAGTTCCCGTTCGCGCTGCAAACCCTCATCCATGGGTAACTTAACTGCTGCTTCTATACAGGAGACGATCTTGTCCTGGGCGATCTGACCGCGAGCGCGCCGCGCCAGCTGTTTTCTGGCATTGTCAAAAAACCCCGGTTCGATCGTGGCTGGATCGATCGTTATATCGCGAATGCGCCTGAGTGGCGCACCTGACTCTACCAGCCGTTTAGCATACTGAATGGCTTCGGCTTCCAGGTCATCCCCTTTGACGACTTCATCGACTAAACCCATCTCAGCCGCTTTGCCTGCGCCTATCGGATTACCGCTGGTAATCATGTCCAACGCCGCCTCGACTCCGGCAATACGCGGTACCCGTTGAGTACCACCGGCACCTGGAAGCAAACCGAGCTTAACCTCGGGCAGCCCGACTTTTGCTGAAGGAACCGCACAGCGATAATGGCAGGCCAGGGCGACTTCAAATCCACCACCCAACGCGGTGCCATGTATGGCAGCAATCACTGGCTTGGCTGAATTCTCAATGGCATCCAACACCACTGGCAGACCGGGCTCCCTGGGAGGCTTGCCAAATTCAGTGATATCAGCTCCGGCGATAAATGTGCGTCCTTCACAGCGCAGCACAATAGCCTTCGAGGCATCTGCCTGTGCCGCGGTAACGGCATTGAGGATGCCCTCTCTTACTACCTGGGCCAACGCGTTAACCGGTGGGTTATTGACACTTATCACACCGATGTTGCCTTTATTCTCGTAACTGACTACTTCCGACATAATGGTTCCTTTATTTCAATTCTCGAAGCTTGATTATTGTTAGCTATTCAATTCTTTCCAGGATAGCAGCGACGCCTTGCCCGATACCGATACAAAGACTGATCGCCGCATAGCGACCCTGCATACGTTCGAGCTGACGCGTGGCGGTAATTGCAATGCGGGCACCCGAAGCACCCAGTGGGTGACCCACAGCGATAGCGCCGCCGTTCGGATTCACGCGGGAATCTGCAAAATCCACGTCCAGCATCTTCAGGCAACCCAAAACCTGTGGTGCGAAGGCTTCGTTGATTTCGATAACATCCATATCTGCCAGCGCCAGACCGGCACGGGCCAGTGCTTTACGAATGGCAAACACCGGGCCGAATCCCATGACTCGAGGCTCGACACCGGCAACCGCTCCAGCGATGATTCTGGCGCGAGGCTTGACACCGTATTTCTCCCCGATACTTGCATTGCCAACGATCAGGGTCGCGGCTCCGTCGTTTATACCTGAGGCATTGCCGGCAGTGACAACGCCGTTTTCAAAAAGCGGACGCAAGCCACTCAAGGCCTCGCAGGTAGTACCTGGACGTGGATGCTCATCAGTATCAACCGTTATAGCGGGTTGCTTGCGACCCTGTGGAACATCGATGGGAATGATTTCATCGATAAAGAAGCCATCCGCACGCGCCGCCTCAAATTTAGCTTGCGAGGCTGCAGCAAAGCTATCGGCTTGTTCACGGGAGATGGCCAGGTCACTGGCAATGTTATCGGCAGTCTGTGGCATGGTGTCATTGCCGAATGCAGAAGCAAACGCGGGATTGGTGAAACGGGCACCCAGTGTGCTGTCGGCGATCTGCTGGCCCCGGTCATAAGCAGACTGGGCTTTGGACATAACAATTGGCGCACGACTCATGGACTCGACACCGCCGGCAAGAAACAGGTCACCTTCACCAACTTTTACTGCCCTGGCGGCGTCCAGTGTGGCGGCCAGGCCAGAACCACACAGTCGATTCACAGTGAGTCCTGCTACTTCCACTGGCATTGCCGCTAACAGCAATGAAAAACGCGCCACATTGCGGCAATCTTCACCGGCCCCATTGGTATTGCCCATGATGACATCTTCGTAGGCTTCTGCAGGAAACGCATTGCGGCCCACGATCGTTTTGATTGTGTGTGCGAGTAAATCATCCGGGCGCAGGGACGCAAGGGCCCCCGCATGGCGACCGAACGCGGTTCGACCTCCGTCATAGATAAAGGCATCGGAGATAGCAGACATAGTTCTCTCTGTAGTTAATTCTCTGAAACCAGGGCATTCCCGGCAACCTGATTTCAGTTCCTGTTGCGATGTTGTTCTAAACCATCAACTGCTAAGTGAAGCCCGGGCACGTCCAAACGAGGGAGCGATTCTAGCATAGGCTCCTGAGCGGTGGAATTGAGCGCAAGACCAGCTTAGTCGCTGCCTACAGTCGCATATTGCGATACCGTATGGTAGCTTAGCCGCTCGATTTCAGGGGGCAGCAATGATACGTGATCAGGAAACTATCAATCAGCTTTTAGCTGTTATTGAGCGCTTCGTTCGAGAGCGCCTGGTTCCAAATGAGCAGCGCCTGGCGGAAGAAGCGAAACTGCCGGATGACATACTCCGGGAAATGAAAGACCTGGGATTATTCGGCCTCACGATCCCGGAAGAATATGGTGGGCTCGGCCTCACCATGGAAGAAGAAATCCTGGTGGCAATCGAACTGGGCAGAACTTCGCCTGCCTTTCGCTCCATCATGGGCACCAACAACGGCATTGGATCTGCAGCGGTTGTATTCAACGGGACAGAGGCACAGAAACAAAAATACCTGCCTCGCTATGCCAGTGGTGAATGGATAAGTTGCTTCTGCCTTACCGAACCCGAAGCCGGTTCTGATGCCGCGGCTCTGAAAACTACCGCTACACGACAGGGAGATCACTATATTCTCAATGGTACCAAACGCTTCATCACCAACGCGGCGGTCGCCGATACCTTTAACGTAATGGCACGTACCAATCCCTCTATACAAGGTGCCCGGGGCATCTCTTCTTTTATCGTTGAACGGGATACCCCCGGAATAACCCTCGGGCCGATTGACAAGAAAATGGGCCAGGCCGGTTCTCTTACCTGCGATGTGATCTTTCAGGATTGCCCAGTCCCTGCTCAGAACCTGATCGGAGAAGAAGGCGAAGGATTTATCACCGCGATGAAGGTGTTGGACCGCGGACGCCTGCATATTTCCGGCGTCAGTGTCGGCGTTGCAGAACGGCTGATCGCCGATGCCCTGGATTACGCTATTCAACGTAAACAATTCGGTAAACCCATCGCCGAACAGCAATTAATTCAGGCGATGCTGGCCGATTCCCAGACTGAAACCTATGCCGCCCGCTGCATGACCGTGGAGACCGCACGCAAACGGGACATTGGAGAGAATGTCAGCACCGAGTCATCGGCCTGTAAACTCTTCGCCACAGAAATGGTCGGCAGGGTCGCCGATCGCGCCGTGCAGATTCATGGCGGTGCCGGCTACATGTCTGAATACGCCGTGGAGCGCTTCTACCGCGATGTGCGCCTGTTCCGCCTCTATGAAGGCACTTCCCAAATACAACAACTTATCATTGCCCGCAACATGATCAGGGGGGCTAGCTAAGTTAGCTAGAAAGCTGCTGTGCTGATGTTCATGGCTGAACGGTATACGAGAAATGCAGAAGCAAATTCTGGCCGCCGTGTTGGCACTAAAACCTGGCTCGCAATGCTCATTTATTAGTGGGGATGGGTGAAGCCTTCTGTTGGGATATCTGGTTTAAATTGTCGATGACAAGCCTCACAAGACTCCACCAGCCTATCGGCGGCCCTGGAAAGACTCTCCACATCTTGCGACCTGGCGCTGTTCAACGCCAGCACTGAAGCATCATTCATCAGGTTGACATACTCACGCCAGGATACCTGAGCGATCCACATCGCATCGTTCACACCGCTGCCACCCATAGTCATCGCGGCGCGGCTTGAGATCAATTGAATAGCATGATGCTCTACTTCAAGCCAGTCGATTGCCCCTGCCGGATTATCTGGATTCGCTGCATCCCAGATGAAATGTGCCGCATGGTCAATCTGAGCGACCATCACCTCGTTGATGCTAATCTCCGGAGTGAAAGGGATGTTCACTCGGGGCACTACCATTTCCTCACTCGAATCGCAGGCTGCGACTATTAGTAAGAGTCCGCCTAACGCTATCAATCTGCATGCAAACTTCATAAGTTTCCCTCGAAAGCTCTAGCTTGAAACAGTATGAAAATCTTCTGCATTGGCTTGTTGACCTGGATCAAAAAGCAATGCAGCAATTCACTAACAATAGTCAAAGAGGCTTGAATTTTGACTATAAACCCTCAAATTGCACTGTTAGGAACAGATGGACTGTACGATATTAACGAGCCTGTACTGCTAACGGAATGTGGGCGGCTGGACTTAAAGGAGTCTCTGATTAATTCTAAGATCACTCAGGCTTACAACCGATCCGACATCAGGGCGCACTTTCGCAGGCATGTGTCGACCTGTCAAGAAATTGCCGTGCCCAGAGCGATCATACAATTAGTCAGAGACTCCTCAACATAAGAGGAATAGAAAATGAATCTGGTACCACGCAATCAAATCTTCGATTTTGATTCTTTGTTTAATGATGTCTTCCATGGGTTTGGTAGGCCGGCTCTTCGCAGCGGGAATTCTGACTCGTTGGCGGGTATGCGAGTGGATGTCCACGAAACCGATAGCGGCTATGAAATCCATGCCGACCTCCCCGGAGTTAAAAAAGATGATATCGAAATAGTGCTACAGAATGACGTGCTGACCGTTTCTGCCAGCAAGAAAACGCAATCTGAAGAAAAGGAAAAAGACAAGGTAATTTGGCGGGAACGCAGTAGTGGCTCGATATCCCGAAGCTTCAGTGTCAGTCCAGGAACGACTCAGGATGACATCAAGGCGAATTTCGCAGACGGCGTATTGACACTCAGCGTACTTGGAGTGAATGCGGAAAAAGCGGCTCCAAAGAGCAATCGCATTCCAATAGAATAACCCGCACAATAGGAAGGTTATGGGATATTTGACAAAGTGCTGATACGGCCTGATAGCGGGCCGATCAGCACTATACACTGACGCAGCACGTACAATATTTGCGAGGCAGCTATGGACAAGATTGAAAGCGTACTGGTGGTTATCGACCCAACGGTTGAGCGGGATTTTGTTGTAGACCGTGCCAAGCTGATAGCTAAGCAAACCAACGCACGTGTCAGGTTATTTATCAATAACTCTAATACCCTGAATGACCACTCCTATATCTATGAAGGTATCGATGGGGAATTTTTTGAAACCCAGCGCAGACTCTTTGTAGAGCATTACCAGAAAATGCTTACTGAACTCGAGGATGAGTTCAGTGCGGAGAATATCGAGACAGCTTCGGTATTCCGGGAGCAGCATCATCTTGCCGAATCAATCATTGAAGAGGCCAATGTAATCGACCCGGATCTGGTACTGAAGAGCACTCATCACCATAGCGTAATCCAGCGCTCACTGATTACCAATACCGACTGGCGACTGATCCGTAAATGCAGTAAACCACTATTGTTGGTTAAACCCCAAGCCTGGAAAGAACATGGCAGCGTCGTTACCGCCGTCGACCCACTCCATAGCAAGGCGGCACAATCCAAGCTGGACCATGTATTGCTTGCTGGCACGGAACACATTGCCAGATCATTCAAGCTGAAAGCTCGTGTATTCCATTCCTACTACCCATTCGTAAGTACCATGTTTCCAATGGGCGGCGAGACTCAGGAACATCTCGATCGAATCCGCCAATTTCACGCCGACGAACTAAAGGAATTGGTCGACGGATACGACATCGATGATGAAAATGTAAAATTGAGCGAAGGAGATCTGGTACCCACGCTGATCGACTATCTGAAATCGGTCGATGCTAACGTGCTCATAATCGGCGCGCTATCTCGAAACGTAATCGAACGAGCGATTGTCGGAAACACTGCTGAAAAAATCCTGGAAGACTGCCCTTGTGATGTGCTGATACTCAAATCCTGAGCTTCCAGCCAGCAGGATAGCACTGCCCCGATCACAAATATTAAAAGGCCTTGGATATCCAATGATGATAGACGTTGAGACCACGCCAAGTCTGAAGCAGCAGATCAACGACGTAATATTTGGTTACGAATCCCGTGCCGGAAAATTGTTCGACGTTGTTTTGATCTGCATGATTGTGAGCTCAGTTCTGGCTGTGCTGTTTGATTCGGTTGAGTCCTATCATGAACGTTATGGAGACTTACTATTTCAGCTCGAATGGTTTTTCACCATTCTCTTCACCATAGAGTACGCGGCAAGACTCTATAGCACGACCGATCTGCGACGCTATGTTTTCAGTTTTTACGGCCTGATCGACCTGTTCTCAATCCTGCCCACTTACATCGCCTTTCTCTTCCCGACTGCACAGTACCTGATCGTGATTCGGATTATGCGGGTTCTACGCATTTTCCGCATTCTGAAACTATTTCGTTACATGGGTGAGGCAAACCTGCTTTACACTGCTCTGGTCCAGGCGCGCCGTAAGATATTCGTCTTCTTGTTCGCGATGTTTAACCTTATTGTAATCTTCGGCGCACTGATGTTTATCATCGAAGGGCCTGAAAACGGATTCGACAGCATACCGGAATCGATTTACTGGGCGATTGTCACTATTACCACCGTTGGCTATGGTGATATTTCGCCGCAAACGCCTCTGGGCCAGGCAGTTGCTGCCTTGGCCATGATATGCGGCTATGCGATTATCGCCGTGCCTACCGGCATCATCGGTGCAGAATTAATGAATGAATTTCAACAGCGCAGTCGACTCGCTGTCGACAAAAATCGTAAGTGTGTGAGTTGCAAATCTACCGGCCACGACCTGGACGCCCGCTTCTGCAAATTCTGTGGTAACTTGATTCATCAGACCTAGAGTCCTCAAATTCACCCACTAAAAAAGCCCGCAGCTTTCGCTACAGGCCTTTTGGGTGAACTATCTACACCGATTAGAAGAAAATCGTCTCGTCTAGTGCATTATATTTTTACGGTTGGTTTCAAAATCAAGATATCTGTCTTGATGTAGTCCAGCACTTTTTCAGCAGTACTGCCAACCAGTGACTCTTTGATCCGGGAACGGGAAATTGCGCCCATTACTATAAGGTCTGACTTAATTTCCTCACCGTAGTCTTGCAATGCATAGACAGGTGATTCATCAAGTAGATGCAGATGATCTGCATCGAAGTTATAGCCTGAAACCAATTCGTTAAATGCTTTCTCGTGCTCTGCCTTGATCTTGTCAGCCGCCGCAAAGGGTCGCGATACATCAGCATAGGCATGCACAACATGAAACTCGCCGCCCACCTGACTACTGAAGGCACTGGCTGCATCGAGGATCATCTTGTCCATCTGCAGAGGTTTGTGGTGACTGTGCATCGGGTCAACTGCAGCCATCATCACAAGCGGATCACCCCAGTCCCGGTCTTTTACCAGGAGTAGCGGGATTGGACAGTGCCGAACCAGCTCCCAGCTATCGTGAGTGAGGTGATGATGTTCCAGCTTTGCATAGGCTCGACAGTGCTGAATCAGGATGTCTGCATTAAATTCATTGGCTAGTTTCACTATCATCTCGTAGCGAGGATGTGCCCAGCCGACCTTACAGCTGATATTGTAACCGTCATCCTTCAGGTCAGCGACAAGCTCTTCCATGATTCGTTTAAGGCGATCACAATATTCCTTGCGCAGAACGGCATAGTCGTAGCCAAGATCGCGGAAGCTGTGGGAGAGATACCGCTCGTAGCCCACGCTGATCAATTTGATCTCTGCTGCCTCTTTGTCTTTAACCAGGCGCAACGCTTTTCTCAACTCGATAGGCAGACCATCTGGCGCATTTGAAAAATCTTCATTTGCGTCAATTACTACCACTATTCGTTCAATTGTTTTCATCTACGTTGTTCCTCGCTCCTTTGTAGCGTATTTCGGGAAGACTATTTTCGGCCTCAAGCGTTCTAACTGGGCAACTGCGCATTATGTCAAGGCCAGGCCGGGGTATCAATATGGATGTCAGGGCACTGTTTTGGTCTTCAATGTCTATTTGGCACATTGAATACATCTTGATGTATAGGGAATAGCCTGCAAGCGCTTCTCACCGATCGGCTCACCACAATTTGCGCAGAGCAAGTAGGTATCGTCTTCAATCCTATGCAGGGCGTTATTTATTTGAGCGACTTCTTCCAGGCCTTCAGCTTCCAGCGCCATCACCAGGCCGTCGTTTTCCATCTGCTTCACCTGTTCGTTGAAATTGGCACTAACCGGCTCATCCTTTTGGTAAATATGCTTGTGCGTTCGTTCCAAACGGGATTCCATCTCGGCTTTAGTTGCGAGCAGTTCGCTCTTGATCTTTTCAATGTCCATATCCGGCCTCACTGATTGCTTTACTTATTGACATGGATAAATGTACGTTGGGTTGAAATAATGCATATTGACGCAAGTCAATGCATCAGAACCTTATGGTATACAGCTTCCTATGCGCAATTTCAAAGTATTAACGCTAAATATACATAAAGGCTTCTCCATGGGAAATAGACACTTTACCCTGGAGAAGATTAGAAGCAATTTACGGGAAACTGGCAGCAATATTGTATTCCTTCAGGAGGTCATTGGCGAACATGAAATACATAGAAATTCCATCTCACAATGGCCCGAAACAAACCAATTTGAGTTTCTCGCGGACTCAGTCTGGGACCATTATGCCTATGGCAAGAACGCGATCTATCAGCATGGACACCACGGCAATGCGATCCTCAGTGAGCTGCCGTTCTTTCAGTCCAGCAATGTAGATGTCTCCACTCTGAGTTTTTCACAACGCGGAATCTTGCATGGATTGCTGGAAAACAAGATACATTTACTGTGCATACACCTGGGATTGTTCGAACGTGAACGGCGCGATCAGGTCGGCAAACTCATCGAGTATATTCAAACCTGTATTCCTGAAGCCGAGCCAATCATTCTGGCTGGAGACTTTAATGATTGGCGCAAGACTACTCATCGACGTCTCACGCAAGAATGTGACCTCATCGAAGCTTGTGAACAACATCAGGGCTCGGTCGCCAATACCTTTCCAGCAATGATGCCGCTGCTGCCCATGGACCGTATTTACATGCGGGGATTTACCGTTAACGGCATTGAGGTAATGGCACACTCTGCCTGGCGCCAGTTGTCAGATCATTGCGCTATAGTGGCAGACTTAACCTTGCAAGAAGCGCACTAGACCGATGCAATATATCACTGACAACTGGCAAGAGATGGCCAATATTTTCTTGAACGTGGTGGCCGCCCTGCTCGCTGTCGCTGCCGCCCTGCACGCGCTCATGAGCAAACGGGATCCCAAGTCGGCGCTGGGCTGGATTGCCTTCTGCCTGGTACTGCCGTTTATCGGACCCCTTACCTACCTGGTATTCGGTATCAATCGCGTCGCCGTGGCGGCGCAGGTGTCCTACCAGGCAAGAGTACCGCGGGACGATTCTGAATCTATCTTCGAACCGCTCGGCTCGCAACTACGCCCGCTTTCACAAGTCGGGGAATCTATCACTGGTTTGGGCCTGCGCTCCTGTGACGATATCCAAATCCTGGTGAATGGAGAAGCCTGTTTCCCTGCCATGCTGGCCGATATCAACGCAGCGCAACAGCGGGTCTATTGCTCAACCTATATCTTTCTCGACGATAGAACAGGTAACTCGATGCTCGAAGCGTTACTCGCCGCTGCTGCGCGGGGAGTGGACGTACGCATCATTGTCGATGGCCTGGGAGGCACTGCCTATCTACCCAGGATAGTTGGCAAGCTCAAAAAGAGCGGTTTGGATTTCCACTTCTTTAATCCAATCACCCTCATCCCTCCATCCCTGCACGTGAATCTGCGGAATCACCGCAAAATCTTGATGGTCGATGGTAATTCCGCATTTACTGGCGGCCTCAATTTAGGCGACAGGCACCTGGTCGAATTGATTGAAAACGAGCATCGCACCAGGGATCTGCACTTCAGATTTGTCGGAAAGATTGTTGACGAGTTTGAGTGCACCTTCCTGAAAGACTGGAATCACTGCCGAGGAATAAGCGAAAGCACTACCTATGTTCCCAGTAACATCAACCGCAGCGAATCCTCAATCTGGACACGACTCATCCCCGACGGCCCTAATGACGATCTGGATAAACTCACCGAATTGCTGGTGGGGATCATGTCTACCGCAAAAGAGCGAATCTGGATCATGACACCGTATTTTTTGCCGAGCTTCGATCTCGTCGGAGCGCTGGTCGCTGCGGAGTTGCGCGGAGTGGATGTAAGAATTCTGGTTCCTGAGCGAACCAATATTCATATGGCCCACTGGGCTGCACTGCATAATCTCCGCCATATTCTGGCCAGGGATCTAAAAGTCTATTTGCAGCCCGCTCCATTCATTCACACCAAGGCGATCTTGATTGACAAGCACTACTCGTTGGTAGGATCGGCAAACCTCGACCCGAGAAGCCTGCGTCTCAATTTCGAGTTGGTGGTCGAAATTTTCAGTGAGAGATTTGCCAGTGATATAGAGTCTTATTTTAAGTCCAGGTTGGATGAGTCCACTGTGTTGGAGGATGCCATGCTCGTGTCACTGCCACGATTGCTGCGCATCCGAAATGCCCTGGCCTGGCTTTTTTCGCCCTATCTTTAAGGCGCCCAGGCAATTCTTTGGCCGCTCTGCGTGCGACCGGTGCGCTATGATAGTGGAATCGACATTAAGCCCGTGTAGTCATAGAATTGGCTGGACGCTCCATAGCACTGTGTATAATTCATTTGTGCAGCTCTTGACATAAGTCAAGCGGCCGGGAAAGGAATACAGGTTCAATAGACGCATAAGATGCATATGACGTATTGAAACGAAATTATTTTTAAGCTGTTGAAAGTACAACTACCAACATCGGAGACACAGCATGTATAACAAAATTCTTGTCGCAGTTGATCTTTCCAGCGACTCACAAAAAGTGATTAGCAGCGCTGTGCAACTAGCAGGTGATGCCAGCAAGCTGCACCTTGTACATGTAGTCGAACCGGTTGCTGCTGCCTACAGTATGGATATCTATGCGGTGAATATCAGTGAGCTACAGCAGGAAGCAATTAACTTTGCCGAGCAGAGGCTTGCAAAAATTGGCGCTGATATCGGGGTTGGGAAAAAATGCGTTCACACTCTATTGGGAGCACCCGCTCCTGAAGTCCGCAACCTGGCCAGTGAAATCGGCGCCGATGCGATCGTGATGGGTAGTCATGGTCATGCAGGCTGGAAAATTTTATTGGGTTCTACTGCAATTAAAGTTCTACATGGCGCTACTTGTGACGTACTCACTGTGCACGTAGGCGAAGATTCCTGATTGTAATTTAACGCAGCAAGCCAAGACGAGCCTCATTCGAGGCTTGTTTCTGTATAGGCTGAGCAAACATCAGAGAAGAATTTTGTTAAGAGCCGGCATCTGGTCAGGCTTGATCACCAGAACATCGCACTCGAGTCTGTCCAGCACTTTTTCCGCTGTATTGCCAATCAGGATGCGGTCAATTCTCGACCGGGACACCGCCCCCATTACCACACAGCTAGCTTTTAGATCGGCAGCCAGGCCAGGCAGTGCGTGAGTGATGTCTGTATTGGTCCAATGGCAATTGGATTCACGAACAGCGTGTTTTTTGGCCAGGTTAGCAAGTTTTGCATCTTCCTTTTCTGCATCAGCAAGCAACGGATAGACCCCGGACAAAGGCGGTACCCAGGCAGAATGAATCAAATGCACATCTCCAGCGGAAATTGCTGCTAGTGCCAAGGCACTGGAGACGATCTCGTTATCCAGTGACGCCGGTTTGTCATGCACATGATCCGGGTCCACGGAGGCGATAAATACCGGATTCGCTTCCCATAGTTGACTCTTCACCAGTAACAGCGGTGCGGGACAATAACGCACAAGCTCCCAGTCATCGTTAGACAACAACAATCTCGAAACCTTGCTGTGATGTCGGGTGCTTTTGATAACCAGGGAAGGCTTCATGTCCTTAATTCGCGCGACTACCTCACCATAGGGCGGATTACCCCAGGCTGTGGAAACGGAGACCTCCAGTCCTTGCGCTCGAAGTGGAGCTGCCAGTTCTTCCAATTCCTTTATGCGCTGATCACCATGTTCGTAACGAAGTTTCTGTGCCTGCACCGGATCGAAGTAATAGCCATCTTCCAGGTAGGCATTGTAATCTGCGATCATCAGCTCCAATTCTGAATCAGCATACTGGGCAAGCTGTTTGGCTTTTTCCAGCGCCGGTTGTTCATCAGAATCCGGTTCGATGATTACCAGAATTTTGCTAAGTTCCAGCATGAGTAGTTATCCCCGGTGTTTATCCTTAGTATTCGGATTGTAGTTTTACTGGCTAAAATGCAATTTAATCTAAATCAAAATTCTGATAAAAGACGAACAAACTAGCGATAATGCCTGGAAATGAGCGCTTTCTGACCCACAAGGCCCGCAAGGCACACTGTTGCTATATCATTTTGTATCCGTCTGTCACGCGCTAAGATTGTGAAATACCTCGAAGAATGACACACTAGGCCTGTATCCTAGGAGCCAACCATGAGCCCAAGAGACATGTCGAGCAACAGCCCAACGGTCAACGATAACAAGATTACCATGAAGCCTCAAACGGTGGTGCGTAAGATTTGTCCGCACAATGCCAACGTCTCCTGTTCCAGTTGTCGGCTGAACGAATTGTGCCTGCCGATAGCCCTGAACAAGAGTGAGATTCATCTGCTTGATGAGATCGTCGAACGCAATCGACCTTATAAGAAGGGCGATCATCTGTATCGGCAGAATGACGATTTCAAATCAGTTTATGCAGTTCGCTCCGGTAGTTTTAAATCCTACGTGTTAAGCAACAATGGACAGGGTCGCGTCACTGGATTCTTTCTGCCAGGAGAAATCATCGGCATGGATGGAATTGCCAGTAAACACTATGCAAACTCTACCCAAGCTCTGGAACATTCTTCCATTTGCGAGATTCCATTTTCCCAATTGGAGAAGCTGAGTCAGCAGCTACCAAGCTTGCAACATCACTTCTTTGCCATCATGGGCAACGAAATCGCCAAGGACCAACAGATCCACACACTGCTGAGTAGTTATACTGCCGAAGAACGCACGGCCTCGTTTCTGCTCGGACTTTCCAGTCGTTTCGCACATGTTGCCTTATCCCCTATTCGCTACCTGCTACCGATGACCCGCAGCGATATCGGCGAGTACCTGGGGTTGACAGTTGAAACTGTGAGCCGAATTCTTACTGCGTTACAGCGCAAGGGGCTGATCGAAGTTAATAACCGGGAAATCGAGTTACTGGATATTGAGGCTCTGCGGCAGGTAATCGGTTCCAAATAAGGCTGGCTACCGGATCGCCTGAACTAGATGAACTCCCCCGAATCGCCGTTTCCTCGGTTGCTCGAGCCGCTCGATCTTGGCTTCACCAAGCTGAGAAACCGGGTGTTGATGGGTTCGATGCACACCGGCCTGGAAGACATCCCCAATAGCCACCAGCGCATGGCGGCATTCTACGGAGAGCGTGCTCGCGGTGGCGTGGGGCTGATCGTAACCGGCGGCTTCATGGCCAGCAAACATTGCCTGCCGGAGAACGTCGAACCTCTCTTCAAACTCCCTGGAGAGATCGAGAACCATAAACTGATAACCGATGCCGTCCATCGTGAGGGCGGCAAGATCTGTCTGCAAATTCTGCATACAGGGCGCTATTCTCGAACCGAGAACCTGATCGCTCCATCTCCAATCAAGTCCCCTATCAACAAATTTGTGCCCAAAGAAGCAAGCGCCAAGACCATCGAAGAGGAGATAGAAGCCTTTGTCGATTTCGCCGGGTTTTGTCAGCAAGCCGGATATGACGGCGTCGAGATTATGGGCTCAGAAGGATACTTCATTAACGAATTCATCGTGGAGCGCACCAATCATCGCACCGATCAATGGGGTGGCAGCTATGAAAACCGCATGCGCCTGCCGCTGGAAATTGTCAGAGGTGTTCGCGCCAGGGTTGGCGAAAACTTTATCATCATTTTCCGCCTTTCTATGTTGGACCTGGTTGAAGGGGGCAGTAGTTTCGACGAAGCAGTGCAACTCGGTCTGGCACTGGAAAAAGCCGGTGTCACCATCATAAATACCGGCATCGGCTGGCATGAGGCACAGATTCCGACTATCGCGACCAAGGTGCCACGTGCAGCGTTCACCTGGGTTACTGCACAGTTCAGGCAGCGACTCAGCGTGCCGCTGGTGACCTCGAATCGCATTAATACTCCAGAAGTCGCCGAGGAAGTCCTGGCGCGTGGTGATGCCGATATCATTTCGATGGCTCGCCCCCTGCTCGCCGATGCCGATTTTGTCAACAAGGCTGCCGCAGGATCCTCGGCTGACATTAACACTTGTATCGCCTGCAACCAGGCTTGCCTGGATAATATCTTTAACGGTCAGCTAACCAGTTGCCTGGTTAATCCCCGCGCATGCCACGAACTCGAGCTCGAGATCAGCAGAGCAGCTCAGTGCAAAAACCTGGCGGTTATCGGTGCCGGTCCCGCCGGCATGGCTGCGGCGATAACGGCAGCCGAACGCGGCCACACAGTCACATTGTTCGATGCAGACAACAAGATTGGCGGACAGTTTAATCTGGCGCGACAGATTCCAGGCAAGGAAGAGTTTAGCGAGACACTGCGATACTACCGGCGGCAATTGGACAAACTCGGTGTACAGGTTAAGCTGAACCATCGCGTTACCGTGGATCAGCTCAACGCATCGGATTTCGATGAAGTGATCCTGGCAACGGGAATCGTACCTCGAGTCCCTGCTATCGAAGGTATCGATCACTCCTCTGTGGTCAGCTACATCGACGTAATAAATGGCGTGATCGAAATTGGCGACAAGGTAGCAATTATCGGAGCCGGCGGTATCGGTTTCGACACGGCAGAATACCTTGCACATAGCGGTGAATCCGCCAGTCAGAATATCCCTGTGTTCATGGCCGAGTGGGGAATCGATATGAGTTTTAACTCCCGCGGAGGAATCGAGGGCGTAGAAGCAGAATTCGAACCTTCACCACGGACCATCTATCTCTGTCAGCGCAAGTCTGAGGGTTTAGGTAAAAACCTCGGCAAGACCACCGGGTGGATTCATCGGCTTGGTCTGATTAAACGCGGTATCAAGATGTTGGCAGGTTGCCAGTATCAGCGAATCGACGATGCAGGATTGCACCTGATGGTAGGAAATGAACCTAAACTGTTGGAAGTTGATCACGTAGTGATCTGCGCAGGACAGGAATCACGGCGTGAGCTCGGTGTAGGACTCCACAAAACATTTCATATTATCGGCGGTGCCGATGTAGCCACCGAGCTGGATGCCAAGCGAGCGATTGATCAGGGTACTCGCCTGGCGGCGCAGCTATAAGCACTACTGTAAATATTTCTTGAACCACTCCAGTCGTGCTGCATCGGCCTTCTGTGCATCCTCGCCTCGAAAACCATGCCCGCCTCCGGGGATGGTTATAAAATCAGAAACCACATTCTTGCGCTGGAACTCGGCGTGCATGATCACCGAATTCTCAATGTCCACGAGATCGTCCGCATCGCCATGTATTAACAGCGTCGGAGGATCGCCTGCATCAGCATGCAGAATAGGAGAGATCGAAGCAGCCTGCTCGGGTGCAAAATTTAATGCAGGGAAGCGTTCGCTCGGGCCGACTATGCGCCGCAGATCAACCGGTGGAAAATAAGCGACAACCGCCGCCACGGTATTATCATGACGCATGACTTCATCTGCGGAACTGGAGTCACCCTCATCTGCAGACAAGCCCAGCATCAGTGACAGATGTCCACCAGCACTGCCGCCTGTGACTCCGATTCGGTCTGGGTCGATTCCATGCGCTTCGGCATGCAGCTTGATATGGCGCAGAGCGCGACTGACATCAGCGTAAGCATCCGGCACGTGGTAGCGCGGCGCACTGCCATGGTACACAGGAATGACCGTGAAGCCGGCATTCAACATGCCCTCGAAACGACGTGAAGCGAATTCCGGAGGTGACCAGCGAGAATACCAGCCGCCACTCATCATGAACACGATTGCCGCTCCGTTTGCCTTGTCGGGTTTTAGTACATCATAAATCAGGGCCAGGCCATCCTTATGACCGTAAACAACATCGGACTTTATTGATACATCAGCGTAACTGTAAGCACTGAGCGTCAGCGCGATGAATAATGCCAGGCAGATTTTTACTGTGTTCATAATTTTCTCCTGCAGTTCAAGATTTAGATTTTGGGTTTCCTTGTTAATTCCATCAATTATCGTTCAACAGGTTTCCGGGAGAATACTGGTCCGTCAGTATGCGGCGACTCATATCCCAGTCCACCCGGGTAGACAGGCGTCTCGGGTAGTCCAGCAACGGCACTCCATATTTTTCCATGCGCGCTGCAATGCGCTGCGCCTCAGTGACGAGTTCACCTCGCGGTGGCAAGGTATCGAGCTGGGCTATGATGATTCGATTACCAGAGGTCGGCAGCTTGAAATTAAAGAACTCGTTAAACACTCGCTGGTAAGTTACGGACTCATGATCGTAGAGGCGACTGGTGGAAAAGGTATTGGCGATTAATACGCCATCTGGACTCATAATACTTTTTACTTCTTCCAGAAATTCGAGAGTCAACATGTGTTCGGGTATGTAATCGCCACTGAACGCGTCGAGAATTATATAGTCGTAGGATTGGTTCCTGATTCCAGCACGCTTGATAAATGGCCGGCCGTCATCGACCGTCACCTTCATGTTGTCGGTTTCGCTGAAAAAGAAAAACTCCCTGGCAACTTTTACTACCGCCTCATCGATCTCAACCACGTCGATCTGGGCATCGGGTAACAGATCAGAGAACGTCATTGGAATCGAACCACCACCCAAACCGATGATCAGAATACGCTGCGGATCTGGTTTCAGTAACAGACCTGCAAAACTCATGCGTGTGTAATCGAAGACCAGAAGATTCCGATCATCCATCATCATACAGGTCTGGTTGCGATCTCCTCGATGCACGTTAAACAGCAGACAACGGCGATCCCTGACCTGGGTAACGGTAATATCCCGATACTTTGATCGCTCCTCATGAATGGTTTCACCGTAGGCAGGAAAATTCAGTAACGATACGAGTAGCGCTGACAGAAAGCTACCGCTAATAAGAAGTCTAAGCCTGTTTCTTTTCATAGTGACGCGCTTGCTTCATTGGTTGTGCATCTTGCACGTAGTGGATTAACAGGATGAGGCATCCGGCTGCGATCAAGGCAGCAACGGCTCCCCACATTATCTGATTCACTTCGAACCAGAGTACAAAGTAGAAACTGGTTCCAAGAGTGCCGGCGGCACTACCGATGGTTGAAATGAAGAACAGCAATCCTGCCATATGTCCACTGTGCTGTTGAGTGTCTACCATCAGGCGTACTGCATAGGGCGAAATCATTCCCAGGATACTGGTTGGAATAAAAAACAAAAAGATCGAAGCAAACAAGGAGCCGTACCGGGGATCTTCGATAGCGAGAAAGATTGGCTCCATAATAAGGTCTGCAAACAATATCACCGGCAGGGAAAATACTGCCGCCCCGATGAAGAAGATCGCGAATAATACGGCGCTGGGACTGCGCGTAGAGAGCCGACCGCCGATCAGATACCCCATAGCCAGGGCCAGCATGAAGATGGTGATTATGCTACCCCAGACCGACAGGCTGCCCCCGAAATAAGGCGAAAGTATGCGCGCACCGAGCATCTCGATGGTCATGATGCAGAAGCCGCTTACAAAGGCCATACAGACAACTACGGATCTTGGCAGAGCTCGGGAAACTGAATTACTCACTGAGAATCACCAGCGGAATTGGCCTTCATAGACATTAAGAGCGGTAAAAGTATCATTGCAGGGCCGGTAATTAAACGGCTTTAAGCTACTCCCTGCCTTTTCTGCGCCAGGTTCCAGTCAATTCCACATATTCAGACCGGCCTTGACCCGAGATGACTGCCACCGTCCAGAGCAATGATCTGACCCGTCATGTACTTGGTCGCTGCCGAAGCCAGGTAGATTGCCAGTCCAGCCATATCCCTGGGGTTACCGATGCGCCCCAGCGGATTCCTGGCTTCGATCTCGTCTCGAAAATTGCTCAGCATGTAATCCATCATCTGGCTTTCGAAGGGTCCCGGAGCGATGGCGTTAACCGTTAGCCCCTTCGGCGCCAGGCGTACCGCCAGGTTCTTGGTCAGAAAATGTACGGCGGCCTTGCTGGCACCGTAGGCGAAATTGTCAGTAGTGGATACCCGTAAACCGTCGATAGATCCGATATTGATTATGCGGCTGGGATTCTCAGCTGTTGCATCTTTAGTGAGTAGCGGCAGCAAGTCTCGAGTCAGCATGAAGATCGCTTTGACATTGATATTCATTACCTTGTCATAACCCTCGTCGGGATATTCTTCAAAGGGTGCGCCCCAGGCTGCTCCGGCGTTATTCACCAGGATGTCGAGTTTGTCTTCGCGTAATTTTATCTCGTCAATAAAATTAACTCGCCCTGCCTTCGTTGAGAGATCTGCGGGAATCGCGATGCACTGCCCTTTTGCAGATAATTCTGCGGCAGTTTGTTGGCAAGCCTCCGCTTTGCGCGCCGTGATATAAGTCTTCACGCCATTTTCAACATAGCCCTGGGCGATCATCTTGCCGATGCCGCGAGATCCACCTGTGACAATCGCCGTCTTACCTGCAACAGAAAACAAATCATTGATCTGCAATGACATAACCCACTCCTTAAGCAGCCCTGGATTAGATTTTAATTTGACCTTGTATGATTAGTTCGCACATTCGCTGTAGCACGTGTGCCTTCTTGAGAAATCCTGCAAAGCGATGATCTTTGGTCAGACCGTGATAGTAACGATAATAGATCTGCTGCCCAATCACACACAGCCGAAACAGCCCGAAGCAGAAATAGAACGGAAAATTTTCTACCGACAAGCCGGTTTGCTGCTGAAAACGTTCGATAATCTCGGCTCGAGTTGGCGCTCCTTCAAAATCGGACGGCATGGTGCGGGATTCTCTAAAAAAGTCCGGGTCATCGACCTGAACCCAATAGCCCAGCGTACATCCAAGGTCCATTAACGGATCGCCAACAGTAGACATTTCCCAGTCCAGCACACCAATAACCCTGAGCGGATCAGCTGCATCGAATATCACATTGTCCATCTTGTAGTCATTGTGAATAACACTGGCTTTTCCGCTCTCCTCAGGCATGTTGTCATGCAACCACTGGATAGTAATATCGCAATTAACAGTGTCTTCGGTTACCGCATCACCCCAGCGACGACACCAGCCATCTACCTGGCGCTTCACGTAACCTTCCGGCCTGCCGAAGGTATCAAGTCCGGCTGCTACCAGGTCTACTGAGTGCAATTCACTCAGCACGTCGAAAAAATTCAATAGCTGTTGTCGTATCTGCTGCGGTGACAACCGCAAGTTCTCTGGATAGTCACGACGAATCACCAGCCCTTGAATATAATTCATCAGGTAGAAGTCACTGCCAATGATGCTGTGATCCGCGCAGAAATGAACTGGCACCGGCCCGTAAGAATAGACATCTTTAAGCGCTGAAAGAATTTTGAACTCGCGCGACATGTCATGAGCACTCTTGACCTTGCTGCCGAATGGCGGTCGCCGCAGCACCCAGTTCTCAGCACCTGCTGTTAACAAGTAAGTCAGATTGGAGTGCCCTCCTGGAAATTGCCGCACTGCAAGGTCAGCCACCTTGCTACCCAGGACTGGCTCCAGATGCTGCTTGAGCGCATCGAGATCCAGTTCCTCGCCCTCTCTGACGGCGCTGGTCTTATCGATCAAAGCACTCTTGTTTGTTGTCAAAACTAATCCCTGACCTATTCCCTAAACTATGCCCTAAGGTATGCCCTAAGCTAGGCCATAAACCTTGTCACCCTAACGGTAGGTAACCAACTGTTGCAGACCCTCTCGCTCGAGATGCGCAAGGCTATTAAATTGGGTAAGCGAAAGCTTACCATTTCCATACTTGATGCGGGTCACTGAACTATTGTGCACCATCCAGTTAGTTGTAATCACCTGCTCATCGGGAAATTTTAGTACCCTTTGCAGAGCCATGGCTATGACACCACCGGAAGTAGATAACAGCACCCGGCTTCCACCTGTGTGTTTACTCATCAGCTCATCGAGCACGCCATGCACCCGGTTCTGAAAACTGGACCATGATTCAAATCCGCTATCCTGCTCGCCTGGATCCAGTTCGCCACGTATCCACCTGGCTGTGGCCGCCTCGAATAACCGCTGAAACATTCCCTCTTCTTTTATGGGCCAGACCAGCGCGGGATCGAATCCTTCCTGCGTAGCATGGTCTCGCAGAAAGGACTGAATGAGTTGATCACCGTTGTATTCATTCAACGCTGCATGTTGAGACGCCGCTGAGGGAGAATTCTTGACCAGTGACAGCAAATCGTGCGCGGTTTCCACTTGCCGCTGCAGCGTTCCGCTGTAGATGCAGTCGAATTCCTCACCAAGATCCTGCCAGTGGCGGGCGAGAATGCGGATCTGTTCACGACCTCGCTCGCTGAGCTTGTCGTAGGAATCACTGCCGAAGGACGCCTGCCCATGGCGAACCAGAATTAATTCACTCATGAGATAGGCCGGATTAGTTAGAGAGTGGCAAAGCGCTCGGAATGATAATCAGAATTACCAAACAGGATACCAAGCGCGGTCACCCGTTTAAATAAATGACCAACATCGAGTTCTTCGGTCATAGCGATGCCGCCATGGATCTGGATAGACTCCTGACCGACTTTCTCGATAGCCCTGCCCACCCGGCTTTTGGCGGCGGACACCGCCTTGGTCTTTTCTATTGCGCCCGCACTGCTATCCAGTTTCATCGCCGCCATGATCACGATCGAACGTGCCAGCTGGCACTCGATGAACATATCCGCCATGCGATGCTGGAGCGCCTGAAAAGTGCCTATAGCGCTACCGAATTGTTTACGCGTCTTGCTGTACTCCACAGTCTTCTGTAGCAGCACCTCCAGGGCACCAACGGCTTCCGCGCTAGTGGCCACGATCGCGCGGTCCATTACAGCTTCCAGAGCAGGCAATGCCGCCCCGGCAACTCCGAGCCTGCAAGACGCCGGCACGCTTACAGAATCAAAACTGAGCTCTGCCGCTTTCTTGCCGTCCACCGTGGTATATACCTGTTTCTGTATGCCGTCAGCATTACCGTCGATAAGAAAAACCGAAATACCTTCGCGATCAATTTTTGCGCCAGATTCACGAACCACCACCAACAACTGGTCAGCATTGGCTCCGTTCAGCACGGCAATCTTGCCGCCATTGATCACAACTGCATCCCCATCCACCCTGGCGCTGGTACCGACACTGGCCAGGTTGTAACGGCTGCTGGTTTCGGCATAGGCACAGGCCAGCTGCAGACTGCCCTCCATAAGCTTGCCTAAGCTCTCGGCTTTCTGAGAAGCGCTGGCAAGCGCGCTGATCAGGCCACCGCCTAGTATTGCTGTCGGTATAAAAGGCTCGACGAGATTGGCCCGGCCGAATTCATCCATCATTACGATAAGATCTACGGCCGATCCACCGAAACCCCCATCAGCTTCAGTGAACGGCACTGTTAACCAACCGAGTTCAGCAAACAATTGCCAGTATTCTTTGCTATAGCCTGCTTCGCTGGCAATAATTTCATTGCGCTTGTCGAAGGCATAACTCTTCTGAACGAACTTCTGCACACTATCCTGCAGCATCAGTTGTTCTTCGGTGTAAGAAAAATCCACTACGTTACCTCTTATGCAATTCTTGCAATTTCCTGACGGCAGCCTTGATGAAGCTACAATCCCAGCACGTGCTTGCAAATAATATTGCGTTGAATTTCGTTAGAGCCTCCAAAGATCGAAAGCTTTCTGTTATTAAAATAAGTCAGCGCAGCGGCAGCGGACGTGCCAGTCCCCAACGGAGTTCCCTGAAATCCATCTTCAAATTGCTCGGGCACGAATGGCAGGGATTGGTAAGCCGCCAATTCCAGGAATAACTCGTCCATTTCCTGAGCGAGTTCCGTTCCCACTATCTTGAGAATCGAAGACTCCGGTCCCGGCGCCTTGCCTACGCTAAGTGCGGCAAGTGTACGCAGTTCAGAATATTCCAGGGCACTCAATTCGATTTCAATGTTGGCGAGTTTTATCTTGAAGCTCGGATTGTCCAGCATATTGCCACCGAATCCGTCGTCGGTATCCCCTGCGATTCGCTTGAGTGCTGCAAGGCGACGCTTGCCTCTGGGTACTCCGGCAATATTGCTTCGCTCATGTGTCAGCAATAGCTTGGCGTATGTCCAGCCCTTGTTTTCTTCGCCAATCAGGTTTTCTGCCGGCACTCTTACATCATCGAAGAACACTTCGTTTACTTCAGGGTGACCATCTAACAAGACGATAGGCTTAAGTGTGATACCCGGTGACTTCATGTCAATCAACATAAAGCTGATCCCTTCCTGTTTTTTAACCGTGTTATCAGTTCTGACCAGGCAGAAGATCCAGTCGGCATACTGTCCATAGGTATTCCAGGTTTTGGCGCCGTTAACGATGTATTCATCGCCGTCTCTTACTGCCGTAGTTTTGAGAGATGCCAGGTCCGAGCCGGCATTGGGCTCGGAGTAACCCTGGCACCACCATACGTTGCTCTGGAGAATATCCGGAAGAAACCGTTGCTTTTGTTCATCAGACCCATAGGCCATGATAACCGGTGCCACCATTTTCATCCCAAAAGGTACTGGTTCAGGAGCGCCAATCAAACCCATCTCCATAGCAAAAATGTGTTGCTGAATTTGGGTCCAGCCGGTTCCGCCGAATTCTTCAGGCCAGGTTGGCGCTGCCCAACCCTTGGCGTAGAGAATCTTCTGCCAGCGGATGATCTCGTCCTTGCTCAGTCGTTTGCTGGCATCAATTTTTGCGCGGTATTCCGCAGGAAACTCAGCGGCCAGAAATTGGCGGACTTCCTCCTGAAACGCCAACTCAGCGGCGGTAAAATCAGCATTCACGATATCTCTCCTTACGCGAGATCTTGCTCAACCCGGGCATGGCAGGTGCAGCCAAGTCCCATGTACAGCGGGTCTGAGTGGATACCTGGTAGTTTTCAAGTGAGTTAAAAAGAGACCGAAGATTACCACTTATGGTGCACTTTGATAACCGAAATTCGAGCAATTGCTCGAAAATTAGATAAGGCACAAACCCCGCGTATTTCGGGCGTTTTCCGGCACTGAAAAGTCCTCTAAATTGAGTTAGCTCAATAGATTTAGGGTTTTATATGGGGTATGCTTCACTCTCGTTTTGAGATAGGGTGTTCAGAGCATTTTTTCGGGTAACTAGCCAATATGCCCACAGTGCGAAAGAGTACCGAATAAATAGTGAAAAAGTACCGAATGAATTTGTAGGAGCAGCCGTGAAAATAAATCAACTAATAAGATTGGCCTTTCTTCTTTTTGCCTTCAGTGGAATTGTCGCCTGTAGTTCCAGCGGCGAAGAAGTCGCCCCCATTCCTGAAGTAGCAGAAACCAGCGAATCCGGAGTTGATGCGACTACCCGTCGTACACAGGAACTGGAAGAAGAAGCCAGGAGACGAGCCGCCGCGGCAGAAGAGCGCATGATGCGTTCAGCACTGGCCACTAAAGTTTTCTATTTCGATTTTGATGTGGCAGAGTTTCGAGGCGCAGATCGTGATGTATTGACTTATCACGCCCGTGATCTCGCCGCCAACCCCAGCAAGCGAATCCGCCTCGAGGGGCATGCCGACGAACGCGGCACGCGAGAGTACAACATTGCTCTGGGTGAGCGTCGCGCTAATGGTATTCTTAATTACTTTATCGTGAACGGAGCTGCACGAAATCAGATTGAGACTGTCAGCTACGGAGAAGAGCGCCCTGCCGATCGCGCCACTACAGAGGCGGCCTATCAACGCAATCGCCGAGTAGAAATCGTCGACTAGATAGAATCAGATTAGGAAGATTAAGCCGAACCCTTTTGTTCGGCTTTTTTTTGCCTGCTGAATCACTAGGGAGCCTCTGAACAAGACTATGGCCACTCTGCGGGAGTCTGTCGCGTTTTGCCGCCAGGCGGCGTGCGCAGGCAATG
>JAQBSZ010000086.1 GCA_027623555.1 Pseudomonadota bacterium
GATTGAGATAAAGCAGCAGATCCTGCAACTCTTGGCTAGGGAGCCCTGATCTTTCCAGCCCATTGCATCCTGTGACTTGCCGGGTCGCACTGGATTCAGGACCTAACAAATACAGTAAATAGAGCGATAGGTGGATAGCCGCCTTCATCTATTTTGGCTATAGTCTTACTTCCAGTGCTTGTAGCACCAGAATGAAGAAGGCTCAATTCATGAGTTCCAATTCCCCAGCGAAAGCGCCGCGAATATTTCCCATCCTACTAATTCTGATTGCAGTACCAATGATTCTCGGTGGCCTGCAACTGATATTTTTGGGTGGTTCATTCTATTACTTGTTAGCAGGCCTGGTGCTTGTAGCCAGCGCGCTGAAACTGATGCAGGGCGATCCATTAGGCTCGAAGATCTATGCTGGCTTGATGATTGCCACGGTACTCTGGGCCTTTATGGAATCAGGATCGAATCTGTGGGCGCTGGCACCCAGAATTCTGCCGTTCGCTGCTCTTGGTTGCTGGTTGTTGACACCGTGTCTGAGAAAGTCGCTTTATCCAGGTGAGGGACCGCCAAAGCTATTCGACTCTACAGTGGTACGCATCGGAACTTCCATCTGTGTAATTGTGACCCTGTATGTGGTCGCAACCGGTAGGGGCTATGAGGTAAATCCGCTATCAGAAAGAAGTGGTATCAACACCGTCAATACCCGCACCGACTGGCCGTCGTACGGGAACACTGCAGGTGGTAGCCGCTATTCACCGCTCGATCAAATCAATACAGACAATGTAGCGAATCTGGAAGTTGCCTGGACATATCGCACTGGTATCGGTGGAACGTTTAAGGCAACACCTCTGCAGGTGGGAGAGTTGCTCTACGTCTGTACCGGTGGCAATGTCATCGTGGCAATAGACGCCGAAAATGGTGCTCTAGTTTGGCAGTTCGATCCTCTGGTTGATTCTGAGCAGCTTAATCCTGAAATACTTCGCTATCGCTATTTCACCACTGGTTGCCGTGGAGTCTCCTACTATAAAGCGCCATCCGAGTACGAAGGCGAATGTCAGCAACGTATCATTACCGCTACCACCGATGCGCGAATGATTGCAGTGGATGCCCTTAGTGGATCCCGTTGTGCGCAGTTTGGAGAACTTGGTGAGATCGATCTTACCCGTAACATGGGCAACGATCCTCTGGTCTTTAATTTCCAGACCTCACCACCGGGTATAGTTCGCGGTAACGCTGTGATTGGTGGTTGGGTCAGAGATAACGAGTCAGTGGGGGAACCGTCCGGTGTGGTGCGCGCATTCAATGCTATTACCGGTGAATTCGCCTGGGCCTGGGACATGGGCAGGCCGGGTATCAATACCGAACCATTGCCGGGAGAGGTCTATACTCGCGCTACCCCCAACGTCTGGAGTCTGTTCAGTGTCGACGAAGAACTCGGTCTCATCTATGCGCCGATGGGAAATGAGACACCCGACTACTTCGGTGGACACCGCATGGAAGCCAGTGACCAATTCGCGAGTGCCGTAGTTGCATTAGATGGCGAAAATGGATCGGTGCGTTGGTCGTTTCAAACTGCACACCATGATCTGTGGGACTGGGACATTGCGTCACAACCTGTATTGATCGATTTGCCTGCAGACAACGGAGAGAAAGTCCCGGCTGTGTTGGTTCCCACCAAGCGCTCAGAAGTTTTCGTGCTTAATCGAGTCACGGGCGAGCCGATTTTCGATATTCAGGAATTGCCGGTTCCCCAGGAAGGGGGTGTGCCGGAAGATTATGTTTCCCCAACGCAGCCCTTCACCATGGACATGCCCAACTTTCGTCCAGATTTATCAGAAGAAAAAATGTGGGGCATCACACCGCTGGATCAACTGTGGTGCCGCATCGAATTCCGCAAGATGCGCTACGAGGGCCACTTCACGGTGCCTGGTGTGGGAACAATCCTGCAGTTTCCGGGTAACGCCGGGGGTCATAATTGGGGTAGTGTGAGCGTGGACCAGGTGAACAACATCATGGTGGTTAACCCGCTGGTCATGTCCAATCAGCTGACTTTAATTCCCAGAGACGAATTGCCGGAAGGTGTCGAAGGCAATCAACGTGGAACTCCCTATTCCCATACAACAGTGAGATTTATTTCGCCCCTGGAAATTCCCTGCCAGCAACCACCTTATGGTGTGCTCGCCGCCATTGATCTTGAAGACAGAACGCTATTGTGGGAGAGACCAATCGGCTCGGCAAAAGATACTGGCCCCTGGGGAATTCCCAGCCATGTTCCGTTAACGGTCGGCACGCCACAAATCGGGGGCACGGTAACCACAGCCGGCGGTCTTATTTTTCTGGCCAGCACTTACGATAACACTATTCGGGCGCTGGACCTGATGACGGGGAAAGAGCTCTGGAGCGATGCTATCCCTTATACGGCGCAGGCTACACCTATGAGCTATCAATCACCCTCCGGTAAGCAGACGTTGATCGCAACCATCCCTGTATACAATTCGACCCGGGCGATCGGCATGAGAACACAGCCCATAGAGGATGAAGATCCGCAGGGTGGTTACATAATCGCCTATCGATTACCCGACCGAGACTGAGAGAAAGCAGGATTCCAACGTTTATGGGTGATTCTAAAAAAATTCTTAGTAATTGAATTGTAATCTTGGTCAGGAACACTGTCAGCGTCCTCAGCGCATCTGTTGATTTGTGGGTGTCCTAATTCCTTCCTTTCGTTCTTTCTATTTCCTTCGTTCAAGCCCTAACTTGCCGTAGATTTCTTGAGAAACTTTTGCATCGAGATTCTTCATTCGGCTCAAGCGTGACTTAATCGTATCAACTTCAACTAACTTTCTACTAAGCAAAGCCTGACAAAATTGCCAATCTTTTTCGCGGCCCGCAATCGCTTTGGAAATCCAAAGATCGTGAGGTTCCAAGCAAAGTGCAATAGTCTCACCTGTGTTGTTAGTCTTGTAAGGAATCAGTCGCTTCCTCCACCCACCTGGTAGTACTGCGGTGGACGAGACAACTCCCTGAGCATAGTAGCCGAATGTATCCTGAAACAACGACAGCTCACCTATTGAACCGTCTATTAAATCGGCCTTCGAACCATCTTTGTCATCTAAAGCAGCTATATCGACTTCGATAGAGCGGGAAGCTTCTGGAAACAGTTTTTTAGTTGAAGCATGTATCGCCTGGCTACCGATGACTAATAACTTCTTCTCACCTAATATGGCACCTGCTGCTCGAATTGCATGCTCAAACTGATCGCGGGTCATAGCGCGAACTGTTTCCTGAAATTTCTGATAACACGATTGCGCATCTCGGAATTTAGAACGCCAGAAAATGGTGAAACTTGACGCATTTCACGGGCATGTACATCTGGATCGAGGATTTTTCGGCCAAGTTCATCTGCCGGTAACAGAAGCCACAGATTCCACTCGTCGAACAAGCTTTTCGTGTCAGGGTGAAGCATGCACAGCTTTCCTAGATTCAACTTCGCTTTCTGAATAACCGGTTCAGGGTTGTCTTTCAACAACTTAGCAATTACCTGATGAAAAGCCAGACTTCGTTTGTCCTCCCGTGTCATTGCAGGCACCAGGGACAGCGATGGCTCAAATCCTGCAGCAAGGGCAATGCGCTCAACAGTTTGCAGCGTAGGTGATTTTCGGCCTGTTTCATAAGCCGCAATCGTAGGTTGAGAAGTACCGGCTAGCCTAGCCAGATCTTGTTGGGACAACCCTGCCAGCTTTCTGATTTTGCGGATAGCATTCATAGCGCCTGATTATATCCATTTGGATATAAGTATGTAAACAACCGATGAACAATCCGCTCCGATACTTATGCGCTCTAGAAATGCACTATAGAAAAACTATTCCAGTTGTGCTGCTGAGTTTGTTCTCTGCT
>JAQBSZ010000087.1 GCA_027623555.1 Pseudomonadota bacterium
TCCGTGAGCAACTAATATCCCAGCCCTGGGCCGCCAGCCCGTAGAAGTCGCCCCGTCACCGGGTGCTTATTCCAGTGATAGATGCAATAAAGCTAGTCCAAGTATGAGCAAAAATTTGTGGGGATATCTCAGACTCTAACCCCCAATTGTAAATATTTTATTAGTGCGCACTTCCACATTCGCTCTCTCCTAAAATAACTCTCGACCAAGTCTCCCACGTGGAACCCTGTACCCGGCATCAAGCACATAGTCTGGTCCGATAGAATCGATGGTGGGTGTTCCACTGCCCTGCATGGTGATGAGCAATTCTCTGTTGAGTAAATCCAGTACTCTTTCCACGCCGGCCTGTCCAAACGCGCCCAAGCCCCAGATATAAGGCCTGCCTATACCCACAGCCGAGGCGCCCATCGCCAGAGCTTTGTACACATCAGATCCGCGTCGAAACCCGCCGTCGATAATGATCGGGATGCGGCCATTTACTGCGTTCGCAATTTCCGGCAAACATTCGATCGTACCCCTGTCTGATTCGATCGCTCTGCCGCCGTGATTGGAAACAACAATGCCATCTGCACCATTTTGCACAGCCAGTGCGGCATCCGCGCCGACCTCAATTCCTTTAATGAGTACCTTCATGTCGGTGACTTCTTTCATACGTGCAATGACATTCCAGGTCAGCGAGGGATCGTTCAGTCCAACACCGCGCATATTCAATCCTTCGAATATGGGTTTGGCTTGTCCAGTGTGACAGTTAGAGCAGGTGCGGGTATCTTGCCGAGTCAAAACCTGGCTGGTCTCCGTATTCCGACCGGCAGGTAAATCGATGGTCAGACAAACCGCGGTACTGCCTGCTGCTTCGGCTCTTTGTAACATGGCCACAGTATATTCCCAGCGATCAGTTGGATAGAGTTGAAACCAGATAGGCGCGCCACGTGCTGCCACGACTGCTTCGATAGGGGTCGATGATTGAGTCGATAAAATCATATGGTGGCCCTTGGCCGCCGCCGCCCTGGCAACGCCTCTTTCCGCCTCAGGATGAAAGGCGCCGTGACTGCCCACCGGACAAAGAAAAATGGGAGAGCGGGCCTCAGCGCCTAACACGTTGACTGACAAGTCGGGTTGACTGACGTCTACCAGCCTTCGTGGTCGTATTTGAAAGCGAGTAAACCCAGCTCGATTCGCCCGTAAGGTAATGTCACCGTCAACACCCGTTGCCAGATAGCCAAAATGGGCAGGAGGAATTTTTTCCCGGGCAATTGCTTCCATTTCAAACACGTTGATGACTTCAGAGGGGTTGGTAAGTCGTTCGCCGATGGTCGCTTCCACTTCCTGGGCGAAAGCAGAAAATTCAGTGAGCAGGGGACTGGCGGCCAGAAACTTAAGAAAATCTCGTCGATGGGGCATGCGCACCTCCGATTAAAGTAGGGTGAAAGGAATAACTATTCCAACGCTTGGAAGGGGTAAAGCTATCTACGTCCCACTCAGTTGTCCAGTCAAAGGTGTGTGCAACTCTGTAGATACAGATTATTGGAAAACGGCAGGCGGCTCTTCGAACTGCTGCAGCGGAGTTTCTGTAGATCGTATGACCGATTTACTAATTGAATCAATGAGCTATACTGGAACAAATAGGAAGCACAAAGCAGGCGTATGAGTGCTTTGCGCCAAAACTACGAACTGCATTTTTTACGCGGGTCCCACTGCCAAGAATGAGTTATCGAAGCATCTTCCGCCAATCACAATTCCTTGCTTACAGGGTCCTGGCTCTAGCGTGGTTGATCCCTGTTGCGCTCCCACTAGGGGCACAGGAACAGTCCACTGTAATTTACGAGTCGAGCTATTTTGAGCAATACAATCCAGTCTCCCTGTCGGACATGATTCGAAATATTCCGGGTGGTGAGTCAATACTGCGCCGTGGTGGCGGGCAAGGAGGCAGCAACAATCGTGGTTTTGGAGCTTTCGATGCGCAGGTCTTGATCGATGGCCGGCGCATGTCTGGAAAAATTAATAATATGTCGACAGCGCTGGCTCGAATTCAGGCTGCACAAGTAGAAAGAATAGAGCTGATCCGGGGCAATGCCGAAGGACTCGATATTCGCAATGAAGGGATCATCTACAACGTCATATTGCAGGAAGGGGCCGGCGATTCATCTTCTGGCTTTTTAGATCTCGGCGTCACTGAAATAGACGGCATGTCCACGGAACCCGCTGTATTGGCTTCCTACAACGCCACTGGGGGAGCGCTTGAATTCGGTGTTAGCTATCAATATGAAACCCGCCCACGTCTGAACAAGGTGAGTGAAGACATATTGAATCCAGACCGCACACCCCGAGAATTCCGATCCCTGTTTAGTGCGAACACTCAAGCTAATCATATAGTCACGGGTAACGTTGGGTATGAATTTCAAAATGGTGCTGTCCTGCAATTGAATGGGCTCTACTCAGATAACGAACGAGTCGAAGACAGGCTGGAAGACCAATTTCTTATCGGGTCTCGTGGTGTGCGGATTGCGAAATCTATTGAAGAGGGTGAGTTCAGCTATCTAAACCAGGAAGTTGAAATTGGCGGCGACCTGGAGTTTGACGTTGCTAATCTGGGCCGGCTTAAAACGATGTTCGTTGTCAATCGCAGAGAGAACGAAGATGACATTTATCAGGATATAATCGCGAACAGCATTGCTTCGCGATTGTTTTCCAGTGTTGCCGACTATGATGAAGGGGAAACCGTCGTGCGGTCTGCCATGACCAGTGTAATCGGTCGTCATACCCTGGAGTATGGTGCCGAAGCTGCCTTTAACACGCTGGATAGAAATTTTGCCTTCAATAGCGATCCACTGCAGAACGCCATAGTCGAGGAAGATCGCTATGAGGTATTTGTCACTCACAGCATGCAATTAACAGACAAGATAAGTCTGCAATCAGCCCTGACAGAGGAATACTCTAAAATATTTCAGGACCGCGAAGGCCAGACTAACGTGCGCAGTTTTCGTTATCTTAAACCGCGCGTAGAACTTCGTTATGATTTAACTTCCACCGATCAGTTTCGTCTGTTAGCGGAACGCACCGTTAGCCAGCTCAACCTCAATGAATTTGTTGCCAGTCGCAATGTCGAAGATGACCTGATTAATTTCGGTAATCCGGATTTGGAGCCTGAATCAGTAAGTTCGTACTCCCTGGGTTACGAACGACGCTTTGCGAATGACGGCGGATCCATTGAATTGAAGGCGCTCTATGAAGATTTCTCCGAGCATATCGACAAAATCCTGATCGGCACCGATGACTCCGGCGTCGGTAATATTGGTTCCGCCTGGAGAAAAAACATTGAGGTCAATCTTAATACTCGGTTCGGCTTTATCGGATTTCCTACTGCAGTATTAACATTGTCCTACACCTATGAAGATTCAGAGACTACCGATCCATTTACGGGTGAAAAGCGCAAGCTTCGATTTACCACACCCGATTACTTTCAAGTAAATTTTCGCCACGACGTGGAAGGCACTGACTTTGCTTACGGCTTCAATGCTCACCGTCGCAGCGGGCGATTGCGTCAGGATGTGTCCCTGTTTGAGGTTACCGATTTTGAGATTCATCTGGGTACTGCCTTTGTCGAGTACAATGTCACTCCCAATGTAAAAATTCGGTTTGCCGGAGCGCATTTTCTGAATGAAGATGGTCGAATTTTCGACAAGACATTTTACGAAGGCAATATTGCCGATGGTGTTGTCAGGAGAGTAGACGTTCAGGACTGGACGATCGATCCAGATTATGTACTCAGCCTCCAGGCGACATTCTAAGAAATGGAGTAGACTCACTCTGACCCTGAGATATCCCCACAAATTTTTGCCCATACTTGGACTAGCTTTTTTGCATCTATCACTGGAATATCCC
>JAQBSZ010000051.1 GCA_027623555.1 Pseudomonadota bacterium
GATGCTATTCAGTTCACCGATAAACTCCTGGCTACTGCTCCACTCTTTCTCAAAGCGAATCCATCGGTGGCGCAACGAATTGAACGAATGAAAGGGCAAGACCGTCATTATCTCGCCCATGAATATTTCAATCGGGACTGGGACCCGATGCATTTCTTTACAATGGTCAGGTGGTTGGAATCGGCACGCTTGGACTATGCTTGCTCGGCGGACCTTCAGCAAGGTGTCAACTCGGTAAATCTTACTGAACCGCAGCAGCAATTTCTTGCGGAAATTCCAGATCTTATGTTGCGGCAATCAGTATGGGATTTCATGGCCAACAATCAATTTCGCAGAGACTACTGGATAAAGGGCTTGCGGCGCATGTCCCCAATGGAACGAACTGGCGCGCTGAACTCGCAAAGGCTCTTGTTATCGAGTTTCCACTCGGATATAGAGTTGAAAGTAAATTGTGTGCTGGGCGAAGCAACCCTGAGTGAAGAAATTTATAGTCCAGTAATCGATGCCCTTTCTGAGCAGAAGATAAAGACCATCGAACAGCTACACCATTCGCTTACAGCAAAAGGAATTCAATACAATCAACTTATCGAAGCGGTTTTGATTCTTGTAAATATTGGCCATATAGCACTGGTACAATCCGAAGAAGCTGCAAAGAAAGCCAGGCCCTCCACCGCTGCTCTGAATAAGCATCTGTTGAGCATGGCCCGCGGAGCATCAGAAATAACCAATTTGGTGAGTCCTGTTACAGGCGGTGGTGTGGCAGTATCGCTCTTCCAACAGCTCTTCATCCTGGCACTGAATGAAGGCAAGAAAGAGCCGGAAGAGTGGGTACAGTATGCCTGGCAGGTTCTACAACTACAGGATCGGAAAATTGTAAAGAAAGGGCTGACTCTGGAAGCGCCGGAAGAAAATCTCACCGAACTCAGGGCCGAGGCTAATGCCTTTGCTGAGAAGAGAGTAAAATTTTTGAAATCCGCGGGGGTTGTCTAGGTGCTAATCTTTGTACTCTGTTTTAGTGACCAAAGCTGGAACCGAAATTAGTTGATGTATTGTCCATGCTCTAAACCAGGTCTGTGCATAGCAAGAGAGTAGACAATGGGGACATTTAGACTATTCGATTCAAGAACTAAATCTGACCTTGAGGCGACTAATAGAGTAATCTAATTTATTATCTCCAGATTGAGGGGCATCATGACAATAGCGATGATCGGAAAAAGTGCCCATGTAATTGATTTTAAAGCCAGGTTTTCTGTCTTACTGGGCATTATTGCATTGCTTGCGCTACCGGCATCCGCCCAGCAGCTCAACCTGTTCGAAGAAATCGAAACCAGTAACACAACACCCGAGCAAGCCCGGGAGCGGGCTCGTGGCACTAACCGGGTGACCAATTCGGCACCGGAGTTCATCCTGGTTGGCACCACCCGCATCGGCAGTAATTACTCGGCCATTATTCAACACCGGGAAGGCGATACGCTGGTAGTTAAGATCGCACCGGGGGCCAATACCCAGATTCCCGGTCACAGTGGTTATGCTGTCGTGGATGTCGGTGCCGGACAGACTTCAATTCGCTATCCAGACAATGTCCCCTGTGTCGAGTTTCTGGAAAGAGGTGTTAGCTGTAGTACGGCGGCAAACATAGCAGCGCTTTCCCTAACAACCGGCGAACCCTTGCCGAATAATGTTGCAGGCTCGGCAGACCGGGAACTGGAAGCATTGGCCAATGAAACAGCTGACGAGGCTGCAGCCGATGAGCCACCCACTAACCCCTTCGAAGCCTTGCGTAATCGTCAAGAGAATAACGGGGCGCTCGGCGGTCGTGCCGGGGACAATGGCAGGTTTACGCCGCGGCGAATTTCCCCGGAAGATGTGCCACCAGGGATGCGGGTCGTATCGACGCCCTTCGGTGATCGCCTGGTTGAACAGTGATGTGTTGTAGACAAAGGCTACGATAAGAACAACAAGCAAACTGGAAAGATTAATCGCTGGTGCAAGCCAAACAACCCATCTCACTGTCTGCTGCAGTCGTTTGCTATCACTCTTCCACGGACGAGCTGCAGAGTTTCTTTACCTCCTTTCTCGATGCTGTGGAACGGCTCGGTAAGTCCTTCACCATTGCCAATGTGCCAGTTTTCCTGATAGATAACTCTGACTCGGCATCCCTGTCCCTGGAGATCTTCACTGCAGATACACAGCGGGCAGCATCGCTCGGTGTCGAAATCAGGCTGGTGCATGGCCACGGCAATATTGGCTACGGTGCTGCGCATAACCTGGTACTTTCCAGAGTAGCGAGTGATTATCATTTACTGCTGAATCCCGATGTGGTCCTTAAACCAGACACGCTTGCTGCCGGCATCCAGTACCTGACTGAGAATCCAGAGGTAGTCCTGACAAGCCCCGATGCGGTGGATGAATACGGCAACAAACAGCATCTGTGTAAGCGCTACCCATCCATCCTGACGTTTCTGATTCGAGGGTTTTTTCCTGGCGCGCTGAAGAAACTGTTTCGTAACCGGCTTGCCAGATTCGAGATGCATGATTTGCCGAAGGATGAGGCATCAACGGATGTGCCAATTATCAGCGGCTGCTTCATGCTCGTGCGTACCAGTGCCTTTAAAGCAATACACGGTTTCGATGAACGCTACTTTCTTTACTTTGAGGATTTCGATCTCTCACTGAGACTGGGCCAGTTGGGCAAACTCGCTTACCTGCCAGCGATGCAGATAGTTCATACTGGAGGCCACGCCGCCCGCAAAGGCTTCAGGCATGTTGGAATGTTTGCCAGGTCAGGAATTCATTTCTTTAGTACCCACGGTTGGCGACTGTTTCGACAATAACAAACTGCCCAGAGATTTCATGCCGGATAAGAACATGACAATACTGGTCACCGGGGCAACCGGTTTCATTGGCCAGCACCTTTGTAGCCAACTGCATGGGTCCGGCTTTCATGTGCGTACACTGTTACGCTCAGCCGCGCAGTCCGCCCAGTTTCCTGCTGAGCTTGAACTCGAACACCTAACAGGTGATCTATCTGATAGTGCCAGTCTGAGCGCTGCCTGCAGGGATGTGGATGTGCTTATTCACCTGGCAGGCGTCGCCCATGTCAACAATATTTCTGCGAAAAATTTGCAGCAAACCAATGTCGATGGTACTGCCAGGCTGCTCCAGGCGGCTATCGACAATCAGGTACGGCGCATCATCTTGCTCAGCAGCAGCCTGGCCCAGGCGGCAGAGAGCAAACATGCACAGAGTACCGCCTATGGCCGCTCCAAGCTGGAAGCTGAACAATTGGTGCTGGCGGCCCAACAGCAGGGGAGAATCGAGGCGGTAGTGTTGCGCCCGGTCAACGTGTATGGCCCGGACATGAAGGGTAATATCGCCGGCATGATAACGCGGATTGCCAATGGACGCCTGCCACCTCTGCCAAGGCTGGATAACCGCATCTCCCTGGTGAGTGTGGCGGACCTGGTACAGGCGCTGACACTGGCCGTCGATGCTGTCGTAGCGGCTGGAAAAATTTATCCAGTCACCGACGGCGTCAGCTACCGGGTTGGCGAGATAGAACAGGCGATCTATGCCGCGCTGGGCAAGAATTTACCCGCCTGGCGAACCCCGCGTATGGTACTATACGGGGCTGCCGTGTTGGTCGGTTGTCTACACAATTTATTGAGTCTGGTTGGATTCAAACGTGGAGCCGGTGGCGGCATAAGTGGGCGTACTTACCAGAATCTTGTCAGCGATAATCTGTATAGCAACGATGTGATCTGCAGTGAGTTAGGCTTTAAACCGGTCGTCAATTTCTATGATTCGCTTCCCGCCATTGTAGATTCCATTACCAAGAAAACCTGAAGGCATGCAGTGACAGTTTTGAGCAGGAAATCCTGAATGACTAAAGGAATTATTCTCGCCGGCGGCAGTGGTAGCCGTTTGCATCCGATGACGCTGGTGGTGAGCAAGCAGATGATGCCGGTTTACGACAAGCCAATGATCTATTATCCACTGGCAACCCTGATGCAGGCAGGTATCAGGGAGATACTGATTATCACCACACCAGAAGATGCCGCTGACTATCGAGAGCTCCTGGGTGATGGCACTGGCTGGGGCTTGCAGCTCAGTTATGCTCAGCAACCAAAACCTGAAGGCCTGGCCCAGGCATTCCTGATTGGCGAGGAGTTCATCGGCGACAGCAGGGTATGCCTGATACTCGGGGACAACATTTTTTACGGCAACCGCATCGAAGAAACTCTCAAGAATGCGGTCGAGCAACAAGCCGGTGCCAGCATCTTCGCCTACTATGTCAATGACCCTGAGCGTTATGGCGTCGTGGTACTGGATGAGAATAATCACGCTGTCGGCCTGGAAGAAAAACCTGCCAATCCCAAGTCGCACTATGCAGTCACCGGTCTTTACATGTACGACAACGATGTGGTGGATATTGCCAAGTCCATCAAGCCATCGGCGCGTGGTGAGCTGGAAATTACCGATATTAATAAGGTCTATCTCGAACGCAAAGTTCTCCGCGTTGAATTGTTCGACCGCGGCACCGCCTGGCTCGATACCGGAACCATACAATCACTGTTAGATGCTGCAAATTTTATTCGCGTATTGGAAGAGCGACAGGGTCTGAAGATCGGCTGCCCTGAAGAGATTGCCTATCACCAGGGGTTTATCGATGCTACTCAGCTCAGAGTGCTGGCCAGGAGCCTGCACAAGAGCGGTTACGGGCAGTACCTGCTCGAGCTGTTAGAAGACCGCTAGCGGCTAACGGGTTAACGGGCTAAAGGCTAATGGCTAACGGGCTAATGGAAAGAAACTTGATGAAGGTCACTGCCTCCAGCATTCCCGAGATATTACTTTTCGAGCCGACCGTGCATGGTGACGACCGTGGCTACTTCATGGAAACCTGGCGCCAATCAGTTTTTGAACAACAACATCTCGATGTAGAGTTTGTGCAGGATAACCAGAGCAAATCAAGTCGCGGCACCTTGCGCGGCCTGCACTATCAATTGCAGTATCCACAGGGAAAGCTGGCGCGGGTGGTCTCCGGAGAGATCTTCGACGTCGCGGTAGACCTGCGCAGGAGCTCGGCGCATTTCGGCAAATGGGTTGGCGCCATTCTCTCTGCAGAGAATAATAAGCAGCTATGGGTTCCGCCCGGGTTTGCCCATGGTTTCTATGTCATCAGCGAATCCGCCGTAATGCTTTACAAATGCACCGAGTACTACCATCCGGAAGATGACTACAGCCTGTTGTGGAACGATGCAGGCCTCGCTATCAACTGGCCGCTGCTGGACTCCAACCCCCAGTTGTCAGAAAAAGACCGTAACGCCAATTCACTCACTGAAGCACTTGTTTATCCATGACTAAGCCATCGATTCTCCTTACCGGTTCCCGGGGTCAGTTAGGGCTTACGCTCGCACATTACTGGTCTGCCTCAGATCTCGCTAAGAAGTTTGAATTACTTCACTACGACATTGATGAAATGGACCTAACTTCCACCAGCGCCGTTAACCAGGAACTGAACCGGGTCATGCCCCACACCATCGTCAATACCGCTGCCTATACCGCCGTCGATCAGGCTGAGGCCGAGCGTGACGCAGCCTTTGCTGTGAACGAACACGCCGTGGCTAACCTCGCCGACTGGGCGGCTGCACACGATTGTCGGATTGTGCATGTTTCCACGGATTTTGTGTTCGACGGGCGTCAGGATTCACCCTATGGACCGGAAGATATAGCTGCTCCGTTGAGTATCTATGGCGCCAGCAAGTTGGCCGGTGAACAGCAGCTTGCTGCACGGCTGCCGGATAATCACGTTATTGTCCGCACCTCCTGGTTGTACTCCGAATACGGCAAGAACTTTGTAAAAACCATGCTGCGCCTGATGCAGCAGCAAGAGGAGCTGGGTGTGGTCGCTGATCAGATTGGCTCTCCCACGTCCACCCATACCCTGGCCGCCTTTCTCTTGAGCCTGTTAAACCATAAAAGCAAGCCCGGCATTTATCACTGGACCGATGGTGCCAGCATCAGCTGGTATGAATTTGCCGTCGCTATTCAGAGGGAATATGTCAACCAGGGAATGCTTAACAGAAAGGTGATGATTAACCCGATAACAACTGCAGAATATCCAACAGCGGCGACACGACCTGCCTACAGCGTATTGGATCGTAACAAGGCCCTGGTAGAATTTCAGTTGGAAGAGAGCAGCTGGCAGGAAGAGTTAGGTCAGGTAGTAACCCGAATCAAGCAAGGCTTTGTGAAGTCAACATGAAGAGAGTCTTGGTGACTGGTGCTGCCGGGTTTATCGGTGCGAATTTTGTGCACTACTGGCATGCTCAAAACCCAACTGACCGGATCGTAGCTCTGGATGCGCTGACTTATGCCGGTAACAAGAACAATCTCAGCCAGATACTGGAGCAGGATTGGTTCGAGTTTATCCAGGGCAATATCTGCGACCTGGCGCTGGTCGCATCCTTATTACAAAAACACCAGATCGATACCCTGATCCACTTCGCGGCAGAAAGTCATGTGGACAGGTCGATCACCGCTCCCGATGCTTTCATTCAGACGAATATTGTCGGCACCCACACGCTGTTAAAGGCGGCGAAGAGTCATTGGCTGGACGGCGGCGGAGTTCCGGAGCACCTGTTCCATCATGTGTCTACGGACGAGATTTATGGCACCCTGTCTGCCGACGATCCTGCCTTCAGTGAGACTACTCCGCATGCGCCGAACTCCCCTTATGCCGCCAGCAAGGCGGCATCGGATCACCTGGTGCGTGCCTACCACCATACCTATGGCCTGAACGTAACCACCAGCAACTGCTCCAACAATTATGGCCCGTTGCAATTCCCCGAGAAATTGCTGCCCCTTTGTCTGCTGAATATTCTCAGTGGTAAACCACTGCCGATTTACGGCGATGGTATGCAGATTCGGGACTGGCTCTTCGTCGACGACCACTGCCGGGGTATCGAACTGGTTATCAAACACGGACGGCGAGGCGAGACTTACAATATTGGCGGCAACAATGAATGGACTAATATCGATGTCGTGTCTCTGTTGTGTGAACTGGTGGATTCCCGATTCGCTGCCGATGCATCTCTGGCCACCCGTTTTCCTGATTCACCCTGCGCGAATAGCGCTATTGATAATAGCGCCAAGTCTCTCATTACCTTTGTAGAAGATCGGCCTGGTCACGACACGCGCTATGCTATCGATGCATCCAGGATCAGCAATGAATTGGGATATGCGCCCAGGGAGAATTTTCAGACAGGGCTTAACAAGACAGTAGATTGGTACCTGGGCAATGAGAGTTGGTGGCGCTCGATTCTCGATGGTAGCTATCGAAGTTAAAAAGAGATTGAATAATTGTTCCAAAAAAAGGGGACAGATCCATTTTTTGAACTTCTCCATATCATCAGTATGACCTGACCGGAAAAATAAATCTGTCTTCTTTTTGGTCCTTCCTTTTTTATTCAACGAGATTTGGGGCAAGATTCAATATCCGGCTATGCGTCACACATCGTTGTGACTGGATACTGTACTGTGCAGGCTGGTAGTGTGTATATCAGAAAGAATTGTCAACGTCCCCGGGTCTGAACCGTTAACTGTAAGAAGAACCTGCTGATACGATTTTAACCATGAGCCATTTCTCCACCAAGACAATAAGCTTTTCTATGATCGGGCTGTTGATTACATCAGCAGCCCAGACTGCAGACGCGTTTGAATTGTCTGGCTCCAAGTGGTTCGGTGCAGAGACAGTAATCTATGTTGATATGGAAGGCCAATCTGGTACGGGCATCCTCTGGAACACGGCTTTCATTGCCGCAATGGATGACTGGACGAACGCAACGCCGTTTACTTTTGCCGTTAATGAGGCGCACCGAGACCCCTGTACCAATGATGGCCTGAATGGCGTAGATTTTGCCGAAGACTTCTGTGGAACCGAATTCGGTAACAACACGCTCGCCGTCACAGTACGACGCTTTCGCAACACCCTGCTGGGCGCGCCGGACATTGTGCAGGCCGATATCGTGGTTAATGCCGCCGAAGCATTCGATGTCTTCGACGGCAACCTGGTCCAGTTCGGCCCTACCTTTGGCAAGATCGATTTCAGGCGCACCGCACTGCACGAACTCGGGCATGTGCTTGGTCTCGAGCATGAGAATATCAAGGCAGCTATCATGGCGCCGAAGATCAGCAACCTCGATCGGCTGCAGGCCGATGACATCGCTGCCGTGGTGGCTCTGTATAGCGGGCTGGACAACTGTGCAATCAAAGACCTGAATTTTGGTCTCACCAATGCTGCACTGGATACGGGCGATTGCACGGTACAAGACCTGACAGCGGGAGGAGAGGACACCAGCTTCATCGATATCTACCGCTTCGAGCTCAGTAATACAACGGAACTGGAATTTTCCATGACATCACTGACGCTGGAGTCTGTGTTGCTGCTTGCCAGTGCCGACCTGAATTATCTCGATGTGGACAGCGTCATCAACGACGACTGCAGCTCAACGCTGGACGCCACCCTGCCACCTGGCAGCTACCTGTTGCTGGCCAATACCTATGATGAGCCTATCAAGGAGGCATGCCAGACCAGCGGTGCCTATCAGCTGAACGTGGCATTCCTCAGCGATTCGCCCCAGGCCCTGGGAAATAATTCCAGCCTGCAAGGCGGACTGAGCTCCGCTCAGTTCAGCGGAGGCATTACCGCCAATAATGGGGTGAGTTTTGGCAATCGATTCACGCCCGATGACTCACTGGATATCACTGCCACCATCACGGTGGACCCCAATCATGTGGGACAGGCAGGTTTCCTGGTGGTGGCCGCCGTAGTCGATGGCCAGATTCTCCTGCTCAATGAGCAAGGTGCCTTTATTGAGGTAGGCACCAATCCAGACCCGATCATCCGGGCTGTGAACAAGACCCTGGAGGCCTCAGAGACGCTCGATATCGTCTCGGACCTGGTGCCGGCCGAACTTGGCATCAACAGCATCACCGTGGATTTCGTGATCGGATACGGCCTTGCGAGCGATCCAGCCGAGATCTATTTTCACCAGGTACCGCTGAACCTGATTGTTGCACCGTAGGCGCTTCCAGGTGCCAGGCACCGGTGCCTGGCACCTGGAGAGGCTGATTGTTGCGTCCTGATCTTGTCGCAGGCCGCCGCTTTGCTGGGGCGCAAACAATACCGGTGACGGTCCCGTAAACGACGCCAAGCAGCTGTTATTAAAGGTAACATCTGCTCCGAAACCCTTCCGGAATGCCCCAATTACGGTATAATCCGCCTGCATTTTTTCCAGCGGCGGTGTCTGCGGATTTCCAGCAACCGCATTAAGCTAGAGTTAATCAGGCAAGCAGTATAACTAACCAGAGTAATCAGAAGAGGGGTCTGTATCGGTGCAAGTAGCGAGTTCAAAACTTCACCTCGGCAGCCTGCTACTGGGCGGCATGACAGTGCTAATGTTGCTCTCGGCGAATGTCGCCGCACAATCCGTGGCAGAGAATATTCGACCGGTAGCCCAGGTATGCCTGGCTGGTCAACCCTGCGTAGGCAGCACTGGCCGTTCCACTTCCGGCGTATCTCCAGTGGTTGCCACGACAGCAGCGCCTCCGGCAGCAACCGTTGCCCAACCCCCTGCAGTCGCTGCTGCCCCACAGCCGGAAGCCGTCGTTGCCGAAGTAGCGACAGCGGCATTCGATGCAGCGACAACCTACCAGATGAGCTGTTTCGCCTGTCATGGAACCGGCGCAGCCGGTGCTCCGCAACCCGGTGAAACGGAAGTCTGGGAGGCACGTCTGGAAAAGGGGATGGAACAGGTCATGGTCAATGTTGTGAGTGGACTCAATGCGATGCCGGCCAGGGGCCTCTGCATGACTTGCAGCGATGATAATTTACAGGCGCTGGTTGACTTCATGGTCAACCAATAGCGGTGTTTTTGGAGGTCGATCAGGTCTAAGCTTCGATCGATACAGAGTTACTAATCAGAAAATTTATATTCATATTGAAAGGAGCATTAACGTGTTAACTGTAACCAAGATGGCGCAAGCGCCACTCATGAAATCGATTCTTGTACTTGTCGCCGCTCTCTACGCGACGGCCAATATTGCCGATACCAGCGAACCTCTGCAGCTTGCTCAATTGAGTGAAGGGTTCAATGCTCAACAGAAATACATGGCCTCCTGTTTCGCCTGTCACAGCACGGGTGCGGCGGGTGCTCCCAAAGTAGGTGCCGGCATGGCAGCCGAATGGGCCCCGAGGCTCGAAAAAGGCATGGATGCGGTGGTAGCTAATTCAATTAATGGATTAAACACAATGCCTGCCAAGGGCCTGTGTTTCGACTGCACCGACGCTGATCTGCGGGCCATTGTTGAGTACATGATCGAATCCAGTAAATAAATTCCTGCTCGTTACTTGTTGAAGAAAAAATGAGCTGCTTGCAGCTCATTTTTTTTGCCTTCTATTTGGTGAATCACTGCATCTTGGACTAATCCTATATCCTTGAATCGATTCCAGGAGCAATGTGATTTTGTCTCTCGCTACTGTCTATTCCCGGGCACTCATCGGCATTGAAGCAGTGGAGGTCACGGTTGAGACTCATCTGTCCAACGGATTACCAGGATTTGCCATCGTCGGTTTGCCGGAAACGGCGGTGAAGGAAAGCAAGGAGAGGGTACGCAGCGCCGTTCTTAATGCCGGTCTGGATTTTCCGGCCAGGCGCATCACAGTAAACCTCGCCCCTGCGGACTTACCCAAGGCGGGTGGTCGCTACGACCTGGCGATCGCGCTGAGCATCCTGGCGGCTTCCGGTCAGATCCAGTGTGAAGCCTTACAAGGCCTGGAGATCCTGGGTGAACTGGCACTGGATGGCTCAGTACGACGATTGAAAGGCATCATCCCCGCGATCCTGGCAGCCCGGGCTGACGGGCGTGAGATCTTGCTGCCTCTTGCGAACCTTCATGAACTGGCCCTGGTGGGTTACTCGAAAGGGAAGTGCCTGGAAAGCCTGGCGGCGTTCGTTGCACATCTGGCCAACCATTCGAGCCTGCCAGGCTGTGATTCCTTCGATCTGCTGCCTGCGGAGGAATCGCACCCCCTGCCATCCTTCAGCGATATCCGTGGTCAGCAACTGGCGAAACGAGCCGTACAGGTGGCTGCCAGCGGCGGGCATCATCTATTAATGGTAGGCCCACCCGGTAGCGGAAAAACCATGCTCGCGCAGACGCTGGCTGGCCTGCTTCCGCCGCTGACGACTGCGGAAGCATTGGAAGTCGCCGCGATAAAATCCGTGGTGAGCCTGGAACTTGATGGCGCCAATTGGCTACGACGCCCCCTGCGCTCGCCCCATCATTCAGCCACGGGCGTGGCCCTGGTAGGAGGCGGCAATCGCGCCAATCCTGGTGAGGTGAGCCTGGCTCATCGCGGCGTATTGTTTCTCGATGAACTGACCGAGTTTAAGCAGGGCGTGCTGGATTCTCTGCGAGAGCCTTTAGAATCGGGCGAGATCAGCATTAGCCGCGCGAACTATCGGGTAACGTTTCCTGCCAGGTTTCAGCTATTGGCCGCCATGAATCCCTGCCCCTGCGGTCACGCCGGCGACACCCAGCATGCCTGCAGTTGTTCCCCAGATCGCATCAGCCGCTATGTCAGCAAATTGTCAGGGCCACTGCTGGACCGTCTTGACCTGATGATCGAAGTGCCGGCGTTGTCGCCCGCTGAATTGCTGGAACCAGCGCAGCAGGAGACTAACTGGGATGCAATACGGCGCCAGGTTGCACACAGCCGCCGCGTGCAATTACTGCGCAATGGCAAACTCAATGCGGATTTGGGTGTGGAAGAACTGCAGCAGATCTGCGCGCTGCCTCGCAAGCAACGCGCGCTGCTGGCGCGCACGATGCAGAAGCTCGGCATGTCGGCGCGTACCACCCATCGGATAATCAAGGTCGCTCGTACAATTGCAGACTTCGAACAGCGCGCGCAAATTACGACGGGAGATTTACTGGAAGCCATCAGTTATCGCCGTTGTCAGTTATTGCGATCATTAAAGCACTAGTGTTGGGTCATAGTGTTATTGGAAGGTTGGCGGACAGTGCTTTGCCGTTCGGTCAGCAATAGACGACATCTTAAAGTTGCGAGATCATGGCGGCCACGATTTGGTGAAAACCCTGTCCTTCCAACCAGGACTCTTCAGAATATGCATAAGTTCAAATCGATAAAGCAAGCGCAGCGATTCTTGAATGCACATGTTGCTGTCTATAACTTCTTCAATCTCGCCAGACATCTGGTATCCACAGAAAACTATCGCTATTTCCGCCTGCGCGCCTTTTCGACTTGGGAAAATGCAGTCGCAGTATAGAGCACTAAATTCAACAGTTTTGATTGATTTGAGCAGGTAACTCGTCAATACCTTTCTTCCATTCCAGGGAGAGATTTCCGTGAAAGATATAAGGAACAAACTTGACCTGTGAGCCGGGCACAGGATTAGGCTTTCCCTAAGCCGGTGTGTGCACCCATGTTTCAGACTTTGGATTGATTAACGTCAATAGCAGCTGATGACAGGTATGTATAGTTACACCGGGCGTCATTTTTTGGCGGCACGGCATCCTGGGATTGCTAACTGAATGAAGGCGTACGGTAGATTCACCAGAATCCGCGTCAAGCTTTTGTAAGCAAACTGTAACAGGAGGTTAACTATGAAAGTATTTACCGCAACCCGAATTATAATACTCGGCGCAATCTTCAGTGCAGGTGTTTCTGTGCTGGCGCAATCTGATGATGCAGCCATCATGCAACTGATTAGTGAGCTCGCTAACAAACCCGAAAACCATCAGTCAATTGCTGCTTACTACAAAACCAAGGCTGAGGAAGCTCGGACCATCGCTGGGATGCACACTGAGATGAAAATAAGTTACCACGATCATAGATCAGGCAGACTCTCTGGATTAGCAGCAGCTTCTGTCGCCCATTGCAATCGACTCATTGAGCTGAACAACTCCGCTGCTGGAGAATACGAGGCACTTGCAGCTCTGCATGAAGGCGAAGCTGCGCGGTAATTGATTCCAAAAAATACCCCGTTCCCTTGCGCTTATTAGCAGAAGGGAACGGGTGATTAATTGCAAATTTTAGCGATTGGAGAACTCCCCCAATCCGCCTCTGAACGACATTCCTGTATTGTATTTCCAGCACTGTCTGTAGTGGTGGGAGCGCGGATGGCTCGGCCTTTTACGATAGAGTCCACGCCTCGACAGGGTGGTGGTTAAGCTGCCACCGGCGCCAAATAGTGTAGGCTGCCGGCAGGACCAGGAGCGTCAGGAACATGCAGAACCACAGCCCTCCGACGACGGGAGCGGCGGTGCGTGCCGAAAGGTCAGCCCCCACTCCCGATTCCCAGAGTAATGGCATCAATCCGAAGACAGTGGTCGCAACCGTCATCAGCATGGGACGCAGACACTTCGACGCACCATTCACGACTGCGGCATCGACATCCTCCATTGTGCGCAAACGTCCGTCCAGCTTCGCTTCGCTGCAGGCCTGGTCAAGATAGACGACCACTACGATACCAGTCTGCGCCGCCACACCGGCTACTGCAATCAGGCCAACCCATACCGCCGAGGACAAATTGTAGTCGAGCAGCGCGAGCAACCAGATGCTGCCTGCAATGGCGAATGGCAGGGTCAGCAGTACCAGCCAGGTCTGGGGCCAGCCGCGCATCGCCAGAAATAACAGGCCAACCACCAGGATCAATGTCAACGGGATTACGGTTTGCAACCGGGCTTCCATCTCAGCCATGAATTCGTATTGCCCGGTCCATTGCAGTCTGAAGCCCGCTGGCAGTTCGAGTTGCTGCGCGACTACTGCTTTGGCATCGTTCACCCAGCCGCCCAGGTCACGCTCCGCGCTGTCGATATCGGCAAAGACGTAACCTACCAGCGTGCCATTCTCGTTCTTGATCATCGGTGGGCCGGTGACAACAGTTATATCGGCGAGCGCCGCAAGCGGCACGACCGATCCGGTCTGCTGCCCTTGCTCCCAGTCGTTGGCGGTGGTCGATGATGCAGTCATCGGGCCCTGGCCCGCAGCCATCCCCGCGCCGGCCATCGCGCCACTTGCGGAACCGTTCATCGCGCCCATGCCGCCGCCACGCGACTGTATCTGGGCCTGGCCTGACGTCGAACTACCGCCGCCTGCCTGTTGGATACCTGTAAATGACAGGCTTTCTGTGGCCGGGATGGGAACCAGCAAATCCTGCAATGCCCGAGGGTCAGCGCGGAAGTCGGCGGCGTAGCGCACATTGATGGAATAACGGGATCGACCGTCTATAACAGTCGATACGGGCATGCCGCCAATGGCGGCTTCCACAAGATCCTGCACGTCGCGCACGCTCAAGCCGTAACGTGCGATGGCATCCCGTTTTGGAACGATGTCGATGTATTCCCGTCCGGTCTGGCGTTCCGCAAACGTGCTGCGCGTTCCTGGCACTTGCCGCAGCATACCTTCCAGCGCCAGGCTCACCTGTTCGATACCTTGCAAGTCAGGTCCAAAGACTTTGATACCGACGGGTGTCCGCACACCCGTGGTGAGCATGTCGATGCGCGTGCGGATGGGAGGTGCAATGGCCATCTGGTATCCGGGCATGCGCAGAGCTGCATCAAGATCGCGCGAGAGTTCGGACAAGGTACGTGGGCGCTGGTCTGGCCACAGGGGACGCAAGGCTGTCTGCAGCCAGGCTGGTGCCCAGCCACTGTACCAGCGTTGTGAAGGCATCGTTGGCCATTCCTCGCGCGGTTTCAAAGCCACCACGATCTCATTCATATCCAACTGAGCCGGGTCTGTGGCGGTTTCTGCGCGTCCGGTCTTGCCATGCACTGTGGCCACTTCTTCAAAACCCCTGATGATCCGGTCCTGCTCGGTCAGCGCACGCCGGGCTTCCTCGATGGATATCCCGGGAAACGTGGTCGGCATTACCAGCAGTGATCCTTCATCGAGCGGCGGCATGAACTCTGATCCCAATCGCATGTAAACCGGAACCGTTGCGACCATCACCACTAGCGCGAGGGCAACGACCGCGAGACGCTGACGGACGATAAAGCCTGCAATCGGACGGTATATGTTACCAAGCACCCTATTCAGGGGATTTTCTGCTTCCGAGCGGATGCGGCCTCGCAGCAGCCAAATCATGAGCGGCGGAGCCAGCGTGATAGACAGGACTGCGGCAACGAACATCGCCAGGGTTTTGGTATAAGCCAGAGGAGCGAACAGTTTTCCCGCCTGTCCTGTCAACGTGAAAATGGGCAGGAAACTCACGGTAATCAGCAGCAGCGAGTAGAAGATAGGCCGCCCAACTTCCTTGCAGGATTCGACGATGGCCTTGATACGTTCTTCGGGACGCAGATTCTGCGCGAGCCGCTTGTGTGCGCTCTCGATCAGTACGATCGCCGCATCACTTAATTCTCCGATCGCAATGGCGATACCACCCAGCGACATGATGTTGGTCGACAGGCCAAGGTAACGAATCCCGATGAATGACAGCAGTACTGACAATGGCAGGATGATGAGCGCGACCAGGGCGGAGCGCGCGTGCATCAGGAATATCAGGCAGATGAGCGCTACGATGGCACCTTCGACGAGCAGGGTGTTGCGCAAGGTCTCGACGGAACCCAGTATAAGTTCGGAGCGATCATAGCTTGGTCTGAGGCGCACCCCGGGCGGCAGGGAAAGTTGCGCGATTTGTAGTTCCAGCGCGCGAATCACATCAAGCGCGTTGGCGCCGATGCGCATCACGACGATGCCACCGACAGCTTCTCCCAGGCCGTCGAGGTCGGCGGCACCACGGCGGATCTCGGGGCCGAATTGCACACTGGCCACATCCCGGACCCGGATGGGCACTCCGCCGCTCGCGACTGAAATCACGCTCTGCTCCAGATCTTCGAGCGTATTCACATAACCGCGACCGCGCAGCACATATTCGCGCCCGCCCATTTCCAGCACGCGCGCCCCGACTTCCACGTTCGCATCGCGCACGGCGCGCGAAACGTCCAGGGGCGTAACGCCATAGGCTGTCAGTTTATTCGGGTCCAGCAGAATTTGATATTGGCGCTCGAACCCACCGAGTGAGGCCACTTCCGCAACGCCTTGCACACCCTGCAGTTCCTGCCGGATAGTAAAGTCCTGCAACGTGCGCAACTCGGCCAGGTTCATACGCCCGGTCGTATCCTCAAGGACATATTGGTAGATCCAGCCTACGCCGCTCGCGTCTGGGCCGAGCGTGGGCGACACGCCCGCAGGAATCTGTTGTTGTACTCGACCTAGCTGTTCGAGCACGCGTGTGCGTGCCCAGTAGATGTCCGTATCATCACTGAAGATGGCGTAGATGAAGCTCATGCCGAACATGGAATATCCACGTACGGTGCTCACGCCTGGCGTGCTCTGCAACGCGCGCACGAGTGGATAGGTGATCTGGTCCTCGACCAGATCCGGGCTGCGTCCCATCCATTCGGTGAAGACGATCACCTGCGGGTCGGACAGGTCCGGCAATGCATCGAGCGGAGTCTTGCGAATGGAGTCAACGGCCCACATTATCAGAACAAGCGTCACTCCGAGGACGATCCAGCGATGTTGCGCAGACCATTCGATAATGCGCTCGATCATGTTCAGTGCCTTTGGTGTTCTGGTTGGATCGCCTGATCAGTTGCATCCTGCGTGAGGGTTTGATTGTTGTCGTGGCCGGCATGTCCGGAGCCACCGGATGCGCGCAGCCGACTTTCGGAATCGAGCAGGAACACGCCTGCCGTCACGACGTGATCTCCAGCCACCAGTCCGTCCAGGATTTCCACACGTCCCGCGAAGCGGGCGCCGACCTTGACCTGACGCGGTTCAAAAATGTTCTGCGCCGTATGCACGAACACGTGCTGTGTCTCGCCTGTGTCAATCACTGCATCGCGTCCCACGGTGAGAGCCTCGCGAGCCGTGATCGGGAACAGCCCGCTACCGTACATGCCGGGGCGCAGCAGTCCGTCCGTGTTCGGAACGGACATCCGCACGCGCACCGTGCGGGTGCGCTCCGTGAGAGTGGGATACACAAACTGGACACTGGCCGTAAACGGTTCGCGCCCGGACATCGGAAAGCTCAACGTGGCTGCTGTCCCGATTCTGACTTGTGCGGCGTCGGCTTCCGCGACCTCGGCAATCACCCAGACCTGCGAGAGGTCTGCAAGCGTGAGGATTTCGGTGGAGGGATCAATCGCAGCGCCCTGGCTGACTCCGCGATTCAATACAATGCCGTTACCTGGTGCAGAGATTGTGACCAGGCGGCGTACCTCGCCGGTCTCTTCCGATGCGCGCGATTTCCGCGTCGCTCATACCGAGCAATTTAAGGCGGGTGTGGGCTGCCTCCAGTACCGCGCTGGCAGGTCCGCTGCCAGTGCGGCGCAGTGCCGACAGATACTCGCTCTGCGAGGAATACAATTCCTGCGAGAAAACACCACCCAATGGCTGCCCGGCACGCACGTACTCACCTGTGGTATTGACGAGCAATTCTTCCAGCCATCCTGCCACTCGTGTGTGAACGTGCACGATGCGCGACTCGTCAGCGACGACCGTGGCCACAGCGCGAACAGGATCATCGAGAACACTCACTGCGACAGGCTCGTATTCCACGCCTATCATCGCCACCTGATTAGTCGGCAACTCTACAGGCACACGCGCTAAGGCAGGGACGGGAATGTTTTCGACCAGCGCGCGCGCTTCGGAACGAGTGGCAAGCGAGTCCTGCATGGTGTGCCGGGAGAAGGGCCAGCCTTGTCGCTGATCCTGAACAAATAGAAATGCGCTCAGTAATCCGACCGGGATAATGGCGATGGCAAACAGAGTGCGTGCAGTGATCTGTTTCATTGGACCGTGTCCTGAACTGTTCCCAAGACCCGATCCAACCATGCCCAGGCGTCACCGACGGCGGACTCGACCATGACTTGTTCCGCCTGAATTTCCCAGAGTGCACGTGCAGACTCGATCACGGAAACAAGCGTGCCTTGGCCGGACGCGTAACCCGCGAGCGCAGCATCCACTGCCGCGAGCGCACGTGGCAGTACGTCCGTTGCCAACACCATCGCTTGGGTTTGCACCGCGATGAATTCTTCCCTGGCGACGAGTGCCTCGCTTGCGATCATGCGGCGCATGGCTTCCAGATCAGCACCGGCCATATATTGCATGGCGCGCGCCTCCGCAACTCCAGCCCGCAGACGCTCGTTCCAGATCGGCACACTTACTCCTATCATGAGCATGCCACCTGAACCGTCTGCCATCGTAGACGCTTGCCCGACGCGAACCATGGCCATCGGCTTGTACATGGAACGCATGACTTCGACCTCGGCCTTTGCCCGGTCCACTTCGGCAGCCCCAGCGCTCAACTCGGGGCGACTGAGAAAGGCGAGACGAAGGACTTCGGCTTCAGACGGCGGTGCCTCCAGACGTGGATCGTGCTGCAACTCCGGGATCAGCCCCTGGGCAGGACGTCCCAGACCAGCATTGAACATTGCTTCAGCAGCCTGAATCCGCGCCAAAAGGGCCTGTTGATCCGCTTGCAGGCGCGCAACTTCCACTTCAGCACGCAGGATATCTGCCTGCACGCCGGTTCCGCTGGCATATCGGCTGGCGGCTGCGCTCACCAGTTGCTGGGCGAGTGATATTTGTTCATTAATGACCTGCAGCATGCGCCTTCGCTCAAGCAGCATAAAGAAGCCGCGCTGCGCATCGAGGACCACGTCCAGTCCTGTGGTACTTGCGAGTGCCCTGGCCCGCTCTGCATCTGCGAGCGCGGCCGCCCGCCGATGGTTGCGTACTCGCGAAAGCGGAAAGCGCTGCTCAATAGTGATACTTCGATCAAACCGCCTGCCGTCGTCCATCATCTCATAGGGGTAATGATCGACAGATGTCGAAATCATTGGATCTTCGAGAGACGAAACTATCGCAGGACGCTGTGCCATAGCGTCCGCACGTGCGTTTGCCGCCGATAGTTCACTTCTGTTACGAAGGGCGATTGCAGCGACATCGCCGAGTCGCAAGGGGTCTGGTAGCGCAAGGTCGGCCGCTATGACGTTTGTTAGCGATCCCCAAAGGACCATAGACACGATAATGCGGATGTGAATTCGAATGTACAAAATATCACCCCTGTCACTGAGCGAAGCAGATATAGCTCATTGTTACGTTAAACGGCTCACCTCTGACCAGAATGTTCATTTGCTTTGGCAGCGAAAACAGATCCAGTCAACATTAGGCCTGCCATTCTGAATAAAAGTGTTGTATTCATCATTTTCTCATATCAGTTGTCATGCGTTTCTCATAAGGTCAGATTGCCCAGGTTCATGTATCCACGCAGTGGTTGCTGCTGATGCCAGGTACCATCGGTACCGCCTTGGCCCACAGTGTTTCATCAGATGCAATGTCGATCTCGTTTACTTGCTACTACTTGCAATTCCCGTTACCGCTTTTGCAGTGTTTACTTCGTGTACGAGAAATTTTCGATCAGGTGGCAGATCATGTCCCCCGTCGGAGCCTTGTCTGGTTTCCTGTGCCAGTCATTGACGGCCGCCTGCATTCGCTTGCGAAGCGCGATGGTTTCGGAAAAATGTTGTTCCGTTTCATGCAAGCGCTGGTCGATCAGGCGCCGAACTGTCGGGCAAGGCGCTTTTCCTTTCTCCGCCTCACCGATGATTTGCCCGATGTCTTCCACAGTAAACCCCAATTGCCTTGCGCTCTGGATAAAACGCAAACGGTGTTCCTCCTTCTCACCATACTCCTTATAGCCGTTGGATTTGTTTTTGACCGGATGTACATAGCCGATGCGGGTGTAATAACGCACCGTATCGCCGGAAATACCTAGTTTTTGCGCAAGCTGATTAACTCTCACTTCGCGCTCCTGAAAATAACGCCCACTACGACTATACATTCCTGCCATCAGCCGCTATTGATGTGAATCAATCCAAAGTCTGAAACATGGGTGCAGACCCCGGCTTAGGGAAAGCCTAATCCTGTGCCCGGCTCACAGGTCAAGTTTGTTCCTTATAGTCTTCACGGCAATCTCTCTCTGCTATAGAAGAAAGACATTGGTTCGACCTGGAGACCAATTTTCATAACCAAGAAAGCGGTCGCTCCGCTTTTGAGCTGGATACCGAATACGATCTGCTGATCACCCAGAGGCCGATATTGCAACTCCGGGTTTATAACGTTGGACATGCACCATTTTCTTATGCGGTAATGAATTGGTAATTGCCACTACGGATCATCGCCGCAGAGGAATGCGCACCTGACATAGCGGGAGATACAGTGGTAGTCGGGCGCTCTATCCAGAGAAACCAATTGTGAGCGAGAGTGGATCAACCGTGACTCCGAAAAAAGCCGTCGACATGTACAAATCAGCTTAGTACAGATTCAGCGGACTGCAAATTTGAGCGCGTGTCCTGATTTGCACAATAATCGATTTGAGCGAATCTAACCGTTTTAAGATATACGGCAATAACTGCAGTTAGTAGATACTCTGTTTAGGGTTTGTGAAGCAGAAAGGTGGTTTATATTAATTGCACTCAATATTTGCGGCCGATGCTGATGACGGTGGCGACCACAGTGCTGGGATTGATGCCGTTGCTGTTTGAATCCGGTGTCGGAGCCGACTTGTTGGCGCGCACGGCAATGCCTGTCGTGGGCGGATTGTGGTCGTGCATGTTTCTCACGCTGCTCGTCTTGCCCGCTGCGTACACAATTTCGCGGCGGTGGGAATTTGCGCGCAGTGATATTCAGGTGGCTAATAATGAACCGCTCCGATCCTAAAGCCACGCGCGGACTCTCCACTGCCGATGCCGAGCGTCGATTACGGGAAGTAGGTCCTAATGAGATAGCGCGTGGGCAAGCCGCTTCTCCGTGGCGATTGCTGTTGACGCAATTCAGTAGTCCGGTTATCTGGCTTTTGTTTGGCGCATGCGTTGTATCGGCGGCCCTTAGCGAAATTACCGATGCCATCGCAATCGGAGCGATCGTCATCATCAACGGCCTTGTCGGCTTCTTCCAGGAATATCGCGCCGAGCGCGCAGTGCTGGCACTGCGCTCCATGACGGCGCCGCGCGCGCGAGTGATTCGCGATGGGCATACTGTGGAGTTGCCTGCGGTGCAAGTGGTGCCCGGCGATGTACTGGTGCTTGAAGCGGGGGACGTAGTTGCTGCGGATGCTCGATTGATCGAGGCGCATACGCTCAGCACCGTTGAAGCGGCGCTCACGGGCGAGAGCATGCCAACCGAGAAGTCAGTGCAGCCTTCGCTCGCGAATGCGCCGCTGGCAGAGCGCAGCGACCAAGTGTTTTTGGGCACCAGCGTTGCGACGGGTAGTGGTAGTGCCGAAGTTATCGCTACGGGGATGAAGACCGAACTTGGGCGGATAGCTCATCTCCTCGCCACCGCACAAGAAGAAGTGACACCTTTGCAAAAACGGTTGGCGAGCTTAAGTCGCGTGCTGCTGTTCTTGTGTTTGGGAATTGTGGCTGCTGTGGCCTTGCTCGGTTGGATGCGTGGCTTACCGGCGATAGAAATATTGCTCTCTGCCGTGTCGCTCGCTGTGGCCGCCGTGCCAGAAGGTTTGCCCGCTGTCGTTACGATTGCGCTTGCCATCGGCGTGCAGCGCATGGCCGCGCGTCGTGCGTTAGTGAGGCATATGGTGGCGGTGGAGACGCTGGGTTGCGCTACCGTCATCTGCACTGACAAAACCGGCACTTTAACAACTGGCGTGATGACAGTGCGCGAGTTGTGGGGCAATGACGAAGCGCTCCTTCTCCGCGTTGCCGCTGCCTGCAGCGATGCTGACCTCGCCGAAGACGAGCTCGGCGGCGTTGGTGATCCTACCGAAATCGCAATCTTGATTGCCGCTGCCGCTCGCGGCATTCGTCGCAGCGTGATTGAAAGCGAACGCCCGCGAAAGTCCGTGCATCCGTTCGATGCCGACCGGAAACGTATGTCGATTTTTCGTGCCGACGATGTGCTCTATAGCAAAGGCGCGGTGGAATCGATCATGCAGTGTTCTCGCGAAGTGCCGGAAGGCACTCTGGAAGCGAATGCAGAGATGGCAGCCCGTGGTTTGCGAGTTCTCGCGGTGGCGCGCGGCTCAAACGACGCAGAAGAAGGTCTCGAGCTCTTGGGTCTCATCGGCATCGCCGATCCACCGCGAGTCGAAGTGATCGATGCGATTGTGCGCGCTGCGTCCGCAGGCATTCGCACGGTGATGATTACCGGGGATCACCCAGTGACTGCGCATGCCATTGCGCGCGAACTTGGCATCGTGCGCGATGGTGAGTCGCCCGACGAACTAGTCCATGCACGCGCCACTCCCGAAGATAAATTGCAAATCGTGCGCCGCTGGAAATCGCGCGGCGCGATTGTTGCCATGACCGGAGATGGCGTGAACGATGCGCCTGCACTGCGCGAAGCGCACATTGGCATCGCGATGGGACGTACCGGAACGGAAGTTACTCGTGAAGCCTCCGATATCGTGCTTGCTGATGATAACTTTGCGACGATCATCAATGCCGTCGAGGAAGGCCGTGGCATCTTCGACAATATTCGCAAGACAGTCGTCTATCTGTTGTCGGGTAACGCAGCGGAGCTCGCTGTCATGTTTGCCGCCGCATTGATCGGCCTACCGTTGCCGCTCCTGCCGTTGCATCTGCTCTGGATCAATCTCGTCACCGATGGCTTTCCAGCGCTGGCGCTGGTCACCGATCCCACTGACGCGAACGCAATGAAGCGACCGCCACGACATCCGCAAGAATCCATACTAGGCCAAAAAGAATGGCGGACAGTGATCTTCACGGGTTCACTACAAGCTGCAGTGACGCTGGCGACCTTCGTTTGGGCTTTGAACGAACGCAACCTTGATGAGGCTCGCAATCTGGCGTTTTCGGTGCTGGTGTTCGGCGAACTGCTGCGTGCGTTCTCAGCACGCGATGCCTTTCGACCATTGTGGGAGGTCGGACTATTTTCCAATTGGCGACTGTTGGCCGTTGTGGCTGTTTCGTTCGTAGTGCAAATCGGCATCCACCACTATCCGGCCACGCAAAAACTATTTCAGATCGGTCCGTTGAACTTTTCCGATTGTATGCTTTCAATCGCCATTGGCGCAGTGCCGCTGGTCGTGCTCGAGATTACCAAGGTAATGAACAGGCACATGCGGATGCATCATCGCTCTGGCGTTTAGGTTATGTGCTGATAGTGAGAGAGGGTACTGTCAAATTAACTCACCCTAGGCGATGATTGTGCTATGAAATCATCCAAATCGATATACAAGCGACACCGATTTCCACCTGAAATCATTCAATATGCCGTATGGCTTTATCACCGATTCAACCTCAGTCATCGAGATATTGAAGACTTACTCTCTCAACGAGGTGTCGGGGTGAGCTATGAAGCAATTCGTCTTTGGTGTAACAAGTTTGGCTCAGAATATGCACGTCGCTTGAGAAGAAAACATCAAGGTTACGGTGATATTTTCTTTATCGATGAAGTGTTCGTAAAGATTCAGGGGAAGCAACATTATCTGTGGCGAGCCGTGGATCAGGATGGCGACGTTGTCGATGTGTTCATCCAGAAGCGACGTGATAGTAAGGCCGCAAAGCGTTTCTTTAAGCGATTGTTGTGTAAACACAAGCATGAGCCAAGGAAGATTGTCACGGATAAATTGAGAAGCTACGGTGTTGCTCACAGGGAGCTGATCCCAGAATCGATACACGACACATCGCAATATGCCAACAATCGAGCGGAGCTTTCGCATGAACCGACAAGAGTGAGAGAGCGGGGTATGCGAAAGTTCAAA
>JAQBSZ010000052.1 GCA_027623555.1 Pseudomonadota bacterium
CGCTTTGGGCAGATTTCAGTGGACTGTTGTGACGGGGAGGAGAGTGGCTCCCGATATAGAAGTCGTAGACTTAGAGGGAGATAGCTTTTATTCTACTTATACTCCACGTTTTATTGGGGCCGTTCGCTGAACGGGTACCCGATCCCGAAAGTCAAGACGAGCGGCAAGCGCTTGCGTGCGTCACTCATCCGTGTCCGGGAATGGGCGTCCACGGTCCGTACTCGGCAAGGGCTGCTCGCTATCTGGCGCACGTTCTGCGCCAAGATACGCGGCCACCTTCGCTATTACGGTGTGTCGTTCAATCACCGAGCGCTTGAAATGTTCATCAGGCAAGCCACGCGCATCATGTACAAATGGCTGAACCGTCGGAGCCAACGCCGGTCTGTTGATTTGCACGCTCATTTGACCCACTATTGATGATTCTTGCACTGAATAGTTGACCCACTCCATGATTGTGATTGTCTGGGGTGAATGCCTACCTAGCGGATCAAAGTTCAATGCAATTTCTGGATCAATTTTCGCTGCAATTTAACACACGAGAAGCTATGAGCGGGCTAAACAGGGAAACACGACATTGCTGGTAAGTCTGTTAGAAGGTCAAAACTGATGGTGACTCCGGTTCGAAATACAGCTGGAATACTTGTGATCGTATCCGTGCTTATGCTCACATACGCCACAAACACCAATGCTCAAAGCAATCCTTATATAAGCGTCGAGGCTCCGAATCCTCCACCACATTTGAACGATGGCAGATGGGGCGAGATGATCCAGGTGAGGGTTGACTCATCCGATAATGTGTACATTTACCACCGTTGTTTCAAGGTAGTGCTCGGTGATCCCCTGGTAGCAGCCGGGCACTCCGACGGGCTGACGGCGAACTGCCTGGGCCGCTGGTCCGGGTATCCGCCGATTCTCAAGTTTTCTCCGGACGGTGAATTCCTCGCTGGCTTCGGCACCGGGTTGGTAGGTAGACCACACGGATTCAATATCGACCACGAAGGCAATATGTGGCTCACCGATGTGGCGTTGATTCCTAATGAGATGGGCGCGGTAGTTCTCAAGTTGAATCCCGAGGGAGCTCTGGTGATGACGTTGGGTAAACCCGGTGTGGTTGGACAGGATCGTGAGACGTTCAATCGTCCGGCCAGTGTAGCCGTGGCTGAGAACGGCGATATCTTCGTGGCCGACGGCGAGGGCCCGAATAATCGCATCGTCAAGTACTCGGCCGATGGCAGTTATCTTATGGAGTGGGGCGAGACAGGGTCAGGACCCGGGCAGTTCGATACACCCCATGACCTGGCCATCGACTCTCAAGGGCGTCTATTTGTTGGTGATCGTGGTAACAGCCGGATTCAGATATTTCTGCAGGATGGCACCTTCGTTGACGAGTGGACACATTTTGGTCGACCCAGTGGCATCTATATCAATCGCGCGACCGATACCCTCTATGCCACCGATTCAACGTCGAATGCACAGACCAATCCCGGTGTGAGACGCGGCATCTATATCGGTAGCGCCCGCACCGGCGAGCTCAACTATTTTATTCCCGACCCGGACCTGGATCTCGCTGACCACACGCGCATCTCCGGTGCGTCAGGAATTACCTCCAGCGCCGACGATACCATCGTCTATGCGGCAGACGTAGCGCCCTGGCAACTCCGCAAGTACCTGAAACAGTGAAAAACTTCACTAGCAGGCAATGAATCTTCCGTGTTATAGTGCGCGCCGCCAACGTAACCCCTAACAAGTTACGCGGCGAGTGCATTTTCTTTAGCTAAAGGTCATTGCGCTGCGAGTTAACAGCCGTAGCACTTTGAGACTAACAGTCTAAACCTACACTTCTGCTTTTGTTGCTGCCAGACCGGCGGTTCCGAACTCCGAACATTACCTATCGATTGCACACTCGTGCGACCAGCCGAAAACCGTCTGGTGAACACACCGTATTCATTCATTCCTTCTGGTTCAATTAATCCGAACTCGATAGGGCGTGAATGGCTGTAATAGATTTAACGTATTAAGAGAAACACATGACATTTAACACACTCGGTTTATCCGATTCCCTGCTGCGCGCAGTTGCGCATACAGGCTATACAATACCAACCCCTATTCAAGTCAAAGCGATTCCCGCCATTCTTTCCGGCGGCGATGTTATGGCGGCTGCACAGACCGGTACTGGCAAGACGGCTGGATTCGTGCTGCCCATGTTGCAGCAACTGGGTAGCAATGCCAGAGCTAAACCAAACAGGGCGCGGGCATTGATTCTGACCCCAACGCGCGAGCTGGCTGCCCAGATTCACGAGAGCATCCTGACCTATGGAATTAATGAGGGACTGACATCTGCCGTAGTTTTCGGAGGAGTAAACATAAATCCGCAACTACAGGCTCTGCGACGTGGAGTCGATCTTCTCGTTGCCACCCCGGGACGCCTGTTAGATCTTTATCAACAGAATGCGGTTCGCTTCGATGATATTGAAGTACTGGTATTGGACGAAGCTGACCGTATGCTGGATATGGGCTTCATCAGGGACATACGCAAGATCCTGAATCTGGTACCACAGCGTAGACAGAACCTGATGTTCTCTGCGACCTTTTCAAAAGAGATCCGCCAACTGGCCAGCACGATATGCCGCAACCCCGTACAAATCGATGTCTCACCGCGCAATTCCACGGTAGAAGCGATTTCTCAGTCAGTGTATTTTGTTGAGAAGGAAGGCAAGGCTGGTTTGCTAAGCGAACTTGTTCGAAAAACTCATGAGCAGGTGCTGGTATTCACCCGCACCAAGCATGGCGCCAACAAGCTGGTTAAACAGCTGGCAAGAGATTCGATATCAGCAACAGCCATACATGGCAACAAAAGCCAGGCACAACGTACCCGGGCATTGGATGATTTCAAGAAAGACAAGGTCCAGGTGCTGGTCGCCACCGATATCGCCGCTCGGGGTCTCGACATCGAGTTACTCACCCTGGTAGTGAATTTCGACATGCCCCACGTCCCGGGAGACTACATTCACCGCATCGGCAGAACCGGACGTGCAGGAGCAAGCGGCCAGGCGATTTCCCTGGTGTCCAGCGATGAGAAGAAACAGTTGCGTGCCATTGAGACTCTCATCAAGCGCAAGATTGAGCAATTAGGTACCAGGCATTAGTAATGTTAAGGTTGATTCAGGGTTGCCATTCCAATTCGGCAATCCTGCATCGTTGCTGGTTATAAATATAAAGACTGGAAAGAGCCAGCAAAGAGTCAGGAGAGAGTCATGAAACTTCAAATCGGGTATGACATGGTTTATTCCTGCCCACAACCCACTCCCATGATAATGACACTGAACGTCCATTCGTCGCGGGTTTCCGATCTGCTGACTCCGGATCATGTGCTTACTGACCCGCCCATCCCTACCAAGGGTTACCGGGATGGATTCGGAAACTGGATAACGCGAGTTGTTGTTCCCGAAGGCACGACCAGGATCTACACCGAAGCGCTTATCAACGATTCCGGCGTACCTGCACAGACCTACCCTGACGTGCAGCAGTTGCTGGTTGAAGACCTGCCAGAGGAAGCCCTGGTCTATCTGCTGGGAAGCCGCTACTGCGAAACTGATATTCTCGTTAATGATGCCTGGAATTTATTTACTTCGGCGCCGTTCGGCTGGCTGCGTGTGCAGGCGATCTGTGAATTTGTGCACAACCACATAACGTTTGGATACGAGTTCGCCCGTGCCACCAAGACGGCTGCTGATGCCTTCAAGGAAAAGGTCGGCGTCTGTCGCGACTACACGCATCTTGCGGTCAGCCTCTGCCGCTGTATGAATATCCCGGCGCGGTATTGCACGGGATATATTGGCGATATCGGCAGTCCCTACCGACCCGACGAAATGGATTTCGCCGCCTGGTTCGAAGCCTACCTCGATGGTGGTTGGTACACATTCGACCCGCGCAACAACCGACCCATCATTGGCCGCGTGCTGATGGCACAGGGCCGCGATGCCGCCGATGTGGCAATCGCTAATATCTTTGGACCGAATCAGTTAAAAGAATTCAGAGTGCAGGTTGATGAGGTGACTGAGTAGGCAGCCGCGGCGACTGCCGTTGCCACAGGTATAACCCACACTTCGCTCCTGTCTCATTGCCATTAATGGCTTCCTTTGCTCTGTAAACCATCTTGCTTCCGGTGTCGTCTAACTGGATAGTAGTAATCCCTTTTGCGCAGAATAACGGGCCGTGGCAGGAATGTTCGCGAACTATTTGAAAGTAACGCTTCGCGCTCTGCTTAAAAACAAGACCAACTTCGCTATCAACGTCGCAGGCTTGAGCCTGGGCATGGTCTGTTCGATTCTGATAATGCTATTCGTTGCCGACGAATTCGCTTTTGATCAATTTCATGAAGATTCGGATCGCATTTATCGTCTGAGGGTTGAGCGGTATTCCGGTGGTGGTGCACCGGAGTTCTCTTCTGCTGCTTCAGCACCTATGTTGCCGGCGGCGCTGAATGATGCCACTCAAATCGAATCGGGCACACGCCTTTTTCGAAATCCGGTTAGTGTGAAATACGGTGATGTTTCATACTTCGAAGAACAGGCTTACTTCGTCGATTCGGTTTTTTTTGAGGTGTTCAGCTTCGAGGCGATAAGTGGTGATATATTCCAGGCGCTGGTAAATCCAGATAGCCTGGTGATGACAGAGTCCACCGCGCAGCGCTATTTCGGGTCTGAGAATCCAATTGGCCAGCTGGTTGAAATCGCCGGGCGACTCATGACCGTGAGAGCAATAGTCGCCGATGTACCTTCTCAATCCCACTTCACCTTCGACTTGCTAGCCTCGTTTTCTACTTTGGAATCGATGCAGGGGCCAAGCACCGGCTGGAATTGGTGGGGACTGCAACATCACACCTATCTCAAACTGACATCGGGCAGCAGCCTCGCTGCAGTCGAAGAACTACTGCGTGAAATGCCTTCGCGTTACGTAGGCGATGAAGAATCTGGCAGTGGATATCGGCAATTCCTCTATTTGCAACCTTTGGAAGACATTCATCTGACATCGAATTATCGTTATGAGTTGGGTAGCAATAGCACGCGGCAGACTGTGTTTGTTTTCGCGGCAGTAGCACTGCTTGTATTGCTGATTGCCTGTATCAACTTTATCAATTTATCTACCGCCCGTTCGGCGGAGCGAGCCAAGGAAGTCGGCTTAAGGAAAACCCTCGGTGCTGAGCGGTCGCAGCTCGTGTCACAGTTTCTTGGCGAATCCGTGGCTATCTCTCTGCTTTCGCTGGTGGTGGCACTGATTGCGATTCAACTACTACTGCCGTCCTTTAATGCACTTTCGGAAAAATCACTGTCGCTGAATTACTTGCAGCAGTGGCCGTTGCTATTCGGTTTGGTTGCCGGTGCGGTGTTAGTCGGTCTATTAGCCGGACTCTATCCAGCACTGGTGTTGGCTTCTTTTATACCTACAGATGCACTCAAAGCTCAATCCAGTCCAGGCTCAACTAATGCCTGGTTGCGACAGAGCCTGGTAGTAATGCAGTTCGCCATATCGGTCATGTTGATCATTGGATCGCTGATTGCCCAGAGGCAACTCAACTACATGCTGTCGTCCGACATGGGTTTCGATAAGGAACAGACACTCGTAATTAATGCGAACTATGCAGATTCTCTGGAAGAGCAACTCGAACCATTCAGAGAATCGCTGCTAACGATACCAGGAATAGCAATGGTCACGGCCTCACAATCTATTCCAGGTCGTCCCATGCCAACGAATGTGGCAGATCTGAGGAGTGGTCAGGCTGACGAAGGCCAGACATTCTTCTTCCTGCCGGTGGATCATGACTTCATCGACACCTATGGGTTGGAGATGATTTCTGGCCGTGGATTCTCGCGCGACTATGAAACTGATGCAGGGAGTGCATTCATACTCAATGAAGCAGCCTATAAAGCGTTGGGGTGGACTGATGCTCAACAACCGCTCGGGCGTGAACTCACCAGGCAATTTGGCGACAGTCGGAACATCATTGGGGTTATGCGTGATTTTAATTACCGCTCATTGCAGTTCGAGGTTGAACCACTGGTACTTTACATAAGCACGGACTCTTATGCCTTTGTTACAGTTAAACTCACCACAGAAAACCTGTTAGCTACAATTGCAGAAACTGAGCGTGTGTGGCGTGAATTTGTTCCCGACATGCCATTCGAATACTTCTTTCTTTCAGAGGACTTTGCAGAACAATACCATCTGGAAGTTCAGATAAGTCGCCTGCTCAGAGTATTCACTTTGTTAGCGATTGGCATAGCCTGCATGGGTTTGTTTGCGCTCGCTGCATTTATGACCGAAAAACGGCGCAAGGAAGTTGGAGTCAGAAAAGTGCTTGGTGCCTCAGCCAGCCAAATTGTTTTACTACTTTCCTATTCTTTCTCGAAGCCGGTAATCATTGCCGCACTCATTGCCTTGCCGCTTAGCTGGATATTGGCGAATCAATGGCTGGGAGAATTTGCCAATCGAATTACTGTTACTTGGGATATCTTTGGTATTTCTGTTGCCCTGGCTTTCAGCGTGGCACTGGCGACAGTTGCCGGACAAGCACTGAAAGCCGCCCGAGCAAATCCGACAAAGTCTATTCGCCTGGAATAGTTTGCCGATAGGTTCTGCCTGCCAGTCTACCGCGCTCCTCATTCACCGTTAGTAACAACACCAGTCCGGCAACAAAGAATGCCAATGTGGTAAACAACGCCACCCGGTAATTGCCATCTGTCAGGCGGTTGGTAACGCCATAGCTGACCGGCCCCAGGATCGCCGCCGCCCGGGCAGCCAGGCCCCAGAGTCCAAAAAATTCCGCATTGCGTGCTTCCGGAGTTAGTCGGCCGATTAGGGCACGACCCCCGGCTTGAGTCGCCCCCATCGCCAGCCCGATCAGGTTTCCGGCTATCCAGACATCCCGTTCTTCACTGGCGACCAGGGTCAGTAGAATCGCGACTATCCAGATAAGCAATGCCCCGGTAAGGCTCGGCACCGATCCAAAGTGATCCTGGGCGAAGCCAAACACGAAGGCTCCTGCGGCAGCGGTAAAGTTAACTACCATGATGAGTATGATTAATTGCTGACTGTCGAAGTCGAAGACTTCCTGAGCATAAATTGCGGCCACTACGATGATAGTGGCGACGCCAGACTGGAACAGGGTAAGGCACACGAGAAACCGAAACAGGTCCGGTAATTTTGCAGCGTGCACCAGGGTCGTAGCTACTTCAGCGAAACCGGCTCGCAGGTAGGTGAGACCAGTTGGTATCGCCTTCGGCACTGCTCTTTCGCGAAGCCACAGGAAAGTAGGTGCAGCAGTCAGGGCAAAGATTACGGCTGTGATCAGTAGCGTGACTGGAACGTAATGGGTGGCTCCCAGCCCCTGGCCTTCCGACCAGCTGATATAGGCCAGGCAGATACCGAGTGTTAGCAAGCCACCGAAGTATCCGAGGCTCCAACCGTAACCGGAGACGCGACCCATGTTATCGGGATGGGCAATCTCCGGCAGGAACGCGGCTATCAGATTTTCACCGCTGGCGAAGGCGATGGCGGAGACAATCACCAGCGTCATGGCGAATACGATTGCACCGGTGGATGCCAGGCCCAGCAATGCAGTGGATAACACGCAGGCTATGGTGGTTACCAGCAGGAACTTTTTCTTGGTCGCCCGGAAGTCGGCTATCGCACCGACCACTGGTCCACTGAGCAGGACACAGAAATTGGCGATTCCCACCGCCAGGGTCCAGAGAAGAGTACCGGTGCCAGGAGCGGCTTGATCGATCTCGGCGGCCACGACACCAACAAAATAGGCACTGTAAATCGTTGTGAGAACAACTGTTGTGTATCCGGAGTTGGCGAAGTCGTATAACGCCCACGCCAACACTTCCCGGCGACTGCCCGGATTGACCGACTCCGGGCGGGATTGCTTGTCGATTACCTCAGTCATTTTGATCTTTCCGGTTTTATGAACTGACACGCCGTGCAGAAGTGCCTACACTCTCTCAGCAATTGAGAGAGTAGCGTAAAAGAGCGTGGTTTGAACAAGATATTAGTAACAATGGCAATCCAGACGGTCGATTCGGTGATGGCGGTGATTCCCCGATCGATTCCAGAACTGGCTGTCTTGCAGCAATGCAAAATAGTTTCCCATCGTGGTGAGCATGACAATAGCGAGGTCATGGAAAATACCCTGCGTGCCTTTGAGTCTGCAAGGGCCAACGGTGTCTGGGGTATTGAGACCGACATACGCTGGACCAGGGACCTGCTGCCAGTAGTCTGCCATGACCCGGATGGAAGCCGAGTGTTCGGTAAGACGATTGAGATTAGTCGCGTGACACTCGCCGAGTTGCGGGCAGTAATTCCACAGATACCCACACTGGCAGAATTGATTGCCGAATTCGGTGGCAATACTCATTTGATGATTGAGCTGAAAGCGGAAGTTTTCCCCCAGCAGGAAGAACAGAAACGCATTCTGGAGCAACATCTGGCAGCGCTGACTGCTGGCGAGGACTATCACATTCTGGCACTGAAAGCAGAGCTGTTCGAAATGGTTGATTTCCTGCCCCGTGAATTTTGTCTGCCCGTGGCTGAAACCAATACCAGATGGATAAGCCAGGCGAGTCTTGAAGGTAACTATGGCGGCCTGACAGGCCACTATCTGCTGCTTACTAACAAAATAAAACAGCGCCATGAACAGGCGGGTCAGCGCATTGGTACCGGCTTCATTGCCTCGCGCAATTGCCTGTTTCGCGAACTGAATCGAGGTGTGGAGTGGATATTCAGCAACGATGCTGTGAAGTTACAAAAGATCCTCGATAGCTATCGATAGCTAAGGTGCCACACACCGGTGCCTGGCACCTTTTTATATATTCAAGGTAATGCCAGTGTCACTACGGTGTTTGTTGATACTACCGTCACGTACTGTTTACCTGCGACCGCATAGGTCAGCGGACTGGCGCGAATCTGGCGCGGAGTCTGATAGCGAAACAGTGTCGCGCCGTTTTCCGCATCCAGTGCATAGAAGCCGCCATCTTCAAGACCCTGGAATACCAGGTCGCCAGCCGTAACCAGGTTGCCGCTGGCGCCGATGGAGGTCTGAGCGGGTAGTTCTGTCTGCCACTGCTGTTCACCGTCAACCGGACTGTAGGCAGAAACAGTAAGCAGTGGTTGGTAGCCCTCGGCGATGCGGTCGAGCTCGGAAAAGTTCTCAGTGTGACCACGACTGTCCGGTCCAGGTGTCAGTGAATCGCCTACCGGTTGCACGTTCAGCGAGATAGCTCCGTTCTTGCCGGTGATGTAAACAAGCTGGGTTCGCGGACTGAAGGAAGCCGATCCAAAGCTGGAGCCGCCGTGAGCAACAATAGTGGGCTCAGTTTGCGAGTAGGGCGTATAGAGTTGCTTGCTTCGCGCCGCCAGCTCGGGATCATCAAACGGAATAAAGGTAGCGCATAAGGGATCCATCGGAATACCGCGAGCGGTATGGGGAATGGGCTGGGTTGGATACACCACTTCACCCGGTACATCGGTCTGGGTGGGTACGGCCGTTTCAACCATGGGAAACAAGGGCCGGCCAGTTTCACGATGCCACATATAGAACAGGCAATTCTTGCCACCAGCGGCAAGCCCTTTTACTACCTCACCGGCAGCGTTGACCACATCGAACAACACCGGCCCGGTGACGTGATCGAAGTCCCATAGATCATGATGCACCGCCTGGAAATACCAGGCGAGTTCGCCTGTCTCCATAGCAAGAGCAACCGTTGCATTGGTAAACAGGTTGGCGCCTACCCGTGCAGAGCCGTCGTAGTCAGGCGAAGGATTGCCAGCATTGAAATACACCAGGCCAAACTCGGTGTCGATTGCTGGCGGAGTCCAGACACCCCCACCGACCCGCTGACCGGTGCCCCAGGTATCTCGTGCAATCTCCCAACCGGAGTCGCGCGGGGTTTGTGGAATCGTATTGAAGACCCACTCAACATCACCACTGCTTGCATCGATGCGAATGACCAGGCCGCCGGGAATGTGTCCTTCCGACAAGGCGGCAGCAACATACAGCTTGCCATCGTGAAGAGTTGGCGGTGTGGTCAGGCGGTAGCCCAGGCTGATAGGATCCATGTCACCTGGAAACACATCGGGGTATTTGAAGTTCAATGCATTTGCGACGACCTTGAGCACCCCGGAATCGCCAAATGAGCGCAGGGCATCACCATTGCTGGCATCGAAGGCATAGAGATCGGCGCCGCGATAGGCATAGACCCTGCCTTCAGCGTAAGTAGACCCGCGCACGGGTCCGCCAGCCGGTCCAGCATCCAAGGGTCGACGCCACAATTCTTCACCGGATGCAGCGTCGAGCGCGAACATAGTGTTTCGAGAATGCAGGTACATGACGCCATTCGCTACCAGGGGCGTGACCTGGGTGATGTCGTCCTGGGGACCGGGAGAGAAAGTCCAGGACTCTGTCAGACTGGCAACGTTTGATCTGTCGATCTGCTCCAGTACCGCGTAGCGACTATTATGGGTATTCAGGTTTTGACTGGGCCAGTCATAAGAAGCAGATTGGGCAATCGTCGTTGTGGCAAGTATCCACAGTGCGAGCAGAGATCCCAGGTGGCAATAAAGTTTCTTATGCGCTGTGAAAAAAATTTCTGCCTTATTATTGTAGGGGTTCACCAGTTTCTCCTCTGCGAATACAAATCCGCGTTCCAGAATCTATGCATTGATTCTGCCTTGAATGCGCCCAAATAAAAAGACTGTTGCACGGCTCAATTTCTGAATTGCTGGCCCAGGCGCGATCTCAGTGGCGAGAATTAATTTGTGCTGTTTAGGGGAATAAGCTATGGTCTGGCAGGTTGTTACTGATTCCTTCAAGGAGCAGGTTATGAAAAAAATAGGCTCGTTGATTCTCTTCATTTTCTTTGGTTCGCTATCCCTGATCAGCGTTGCCCAGGACTTCGAAGTACCCCGTACCGAGTGGGGGAAGGCTGATCTGCAGGGGGTCTGGAACTTTTCGTCCAATGTGCCCATGCAGCGTCCGAATCGATTCGGTGAACGGCAGTTTCTCACCGAAGAGGAGGTCGCCGAAGCCGCCGCACGAAGAGCAGCAGCCGATGCCAACTCCGATGCAGCCCTGAATATTGAGGGTGTAGATGGTTCCTACAATGATTTCTGGATCGAAAACGCCGGCATTGGCGGCAATGTTCGAACTTCCCACATCGTCTACCCGACCGATGGCAAACTGCCCGGACTGGCAGAAGGAGCCGTAACACAGCGTGGTGTGTACGGTGGAGTAGAAACCGGCGATTCGCGACCCGTGCGCATCTCAGCAGGCGGCATTGGTATGGATGGCCCGGAAGACAGGGGTCTTTCCGAGCGCTGCATCATTGGATTCAATGCAGGCCCACCCTTTGTACCGAGTCTGTACAACAACAACGTACAGATCGTGCAGGGCCGCGATTCAGTGGTGCTCTTGACCGAGATGATTCACGATGCGCGTGTGGTGAAGCTCTACGATTCTGCAGCTGACTTGCCTGAGCTCGATGAGAATGTGCGGCTCTGGACTGGAGATTCGCGCGGCTACTGGGACGGCGATACGCTGGTGGTAGTAACGAATAACTTTAACGGGCTCTCGGCAAGCTTCGGTTCGACGGGAACTTCAATGGAGAAGACTCTGATCGAGCGCTTCACCCGAGTCGGGCCCTTCACCGTCGACTATGAATTCACCGTCGATGACCCTGCCACCTATACTGACAAATTCACCGCAATTGTGTCGATGACAAAAGTAGGCGGCCTGCTCTATGAGTATGCCTGCCATGAAGGCAACTACGGCATGGTTAATATTCTGCGCGGCGCCAGAGTGCAGGAACGGCTCGAAGCGGAAGGCTTGCTATAGGAAATACTATGCGATTTTTTCTCCCTGAAATAATTACTGGTGTCCTGGCTCTTTCGCTGAGCCAGGCAGTCGTGCTTGCTCAATCCACTGCGCAAGGGCAAATCTCAATCGGTAATGGTTCCAAGAACTGGATTGTGGTTGAGGGAGTTACCCGTGACGAAGGAACGCTGACGTTTTCCGAGATTCAGATCGAAGGCGATGGTTGGTTGGTTATCCATCCATTCGAAGACGGCGCACCCAATGGCGACAAGTATGTCGCGTCTACGTTCCTGGAAAATGGAAAAAACAGCAACGTGCAGATCAAAGTCCACAAGGGACTAACCAGTGGCGAGATGTTTATCGTTATGCTGCACAGCGATAGCAATAAGAACAGGATTCTGGATTTCGTTTTCGTCGATGAACAGAATGTCATGGATCGCGCGGTCTTTGAAGGCAGCACGATGATCGGGCATGCACTAGCGGCGCCCTGACACTGCGCGGATTCGATCCTAGTTCCCTTTCCTCCAACTTCGCTGCAATGCTTATTTGTTCGTCCCGAGCTTGCGTGCCGCTCGCCTGAATAGCCTTCACCTGCTCATTACTCCATGCAGAAGGAACGAATCCTTCAAGTCTGCTGACTAACACTGGATAATTCCCGATAATCAACAAGATAATACGTACGAAATGGGCTTCCTGACATTTACCTTCCGCAGATTATCGAAAGAAAAAATTTACGCGCTGGTATGTATTCTGAGCCTTGCGCTGGGATTTGCGAGCTCGTTACTGATAGCGCTCTATTTATTGAGCGAATTCACCTTTGATCAATACCATCAGAACCACGAACGCCTCTATCGGGTAACTACGGGTGTCGCGGATATCGAAATTTCGTCAACCGGCTATGAGATTGGTCCGCTACTAGTTAGAGACAATCCCCAATTTCTTGAATCAGTGCGATTCCGACAGGCCTACGAGAGCACATTCAGTTATGGCGATAATAGCAATGACTGGGAACGGGTATTCCTGGCCGATGCCTCTGCTTTCGACCTGTTTACGTTCATCCCAATTTTCGGCGATATTGAAACGGCGTTTCAAGATCGAAATTCCATCGCCATTAGCCGATCTATTGCCGAGTTCTATTTCGGCGAGACGGATCCCATCGGGGAGTTGCTGAGCACGGAAAAACTCGAGCTCCGGGTAAGCCTGGTGTTTGAGGACTTACCGGAAAATGTAACTCAGCGCTATCAGGCACTGATCCCTTTCGATTTGATTGAGACGTACGAGCCAGACTATCTCGAAACCTACAATACTCGATTCATGCTAAGCCCGAACACCACTTATCTTTATGTTTCCAATGACTTCGATCCCCTGGCGATGGAAGCCGCGTCTGACTATTTGTTTGAAACCTATATGGCAGACGAGGCGCAACCAATAGCAGGGAATGCGAGCCGTGTTGATTTTTCAATCCAGAAACTAAGCAATATGCACTTCGCTGAAGAGGTATTAATCGATCAGAGCGGTGGCAATATTGTGAACATGTACATCTTTGCCGCTGTCGCTATTGCCCTGTTAACAATCAGTTGCATCAACTATGTAAACCTCGCAACCGCCCGGGCAGCGGTTCGCATGAAAGAAGTAGCCATGAGAAAGATACTGGGTGCCAGTAACAGGAATCTGCTACTGCAGTTTCTTTCAGAGTCAGTACTGTTTATCGGGCTGGCATTCGCCGTTGGAATATTGTTGTCGATTCTGGCTATTGAACTCGGTTACGTCGAAACTTTCACCGGCAAAGGTGATCTGGCATCGATAGTCCTTACACCAGGCCGGGTTACCCTGTTTATTCTCGTGGGGATGATTGTTGGCGCATTGTCAGGTATTTACCCTGCGTACAATCTTGCCCGCCATTCGATGATGGAAGTGCTCAAACCGCAGCAGAAAAGCTGGCGTACCGGCCTGCCTTTAAGGCAGCTATTAGTGCTGGTTCAGATGATCGCTTCGGTGATCATCGTGACCTGTGTCTTTATCATGCTGGCGCAGTCAACATTCCTGCTGGAGACGCCATTGGGATTCAAGAAAGAAAATCGGTTTATGGCTCGGATACATGGCGCAGAAAATATCAGAGCCAGGGAAGCGATAATGACCGAGTTGATGCGGCATAACGAGATTCTGTCCGTAGTGGAGATGAATGGGTCTATCGGCCGCAGTCTCTCGGTTACAATCTTACCGGTTGAGAACAACGCAGGAGAGAGGGAATCGGTAACTCTGAATAATTTCAGTGCCGGTGTCGGCTTGCTGGACACGCTGGAGATTGAGTTATTGCAGGGCAATATGTACAGAGCCGAGCAGGGCGACAGCGAATCTAATCCAGTACTTGTAAACGAGACATTCGTGGAGCAAATGGAATGGGATCAGCCCATAGGCAAGAGCGTTGGCAGGGGTGAGGTTATCGGCGTGATCAAGGATTTTCACTATCTGCCACTTCATCAACCTATCGGTCCACTCTATATCTTTCCTTACATCGATGACTTCCTCGATGATTTGCCACCTGGCCGGATGGAAACCGTCGCCATGGATATCACCATCAGCACTACGGGTAACAATGTCGAGGCAACGAGAACTTACATAGAACAAGTCGTCAGGCAATTCTCCAGTCAACCGGTAGTTGAGATTTTTTCCTTAACCGAAACCTGGGCCGAGATGTATGACGATGAAAACCAGACCATAGCCCTGATCACCCTCTTTAGCGGGATCTGCATCGTAATCTCTCTGCTGGGGCTGGGCGGACTCGCTGCCTACAATACCCAACAACGCGCCAGGGAGACGGCGATTCGCAAAGTGCTGGGGGCATCGGTGCCCGAGATTATCAAATTGCTGTCCCTGAACATGATCAAGACAATTGCAATCTCTGTAATTCCGGCTGTGATTGGGGCTTACTATCTTTCCAACATCTGGTTGGAGAGATTTTCCTATCGGGTTGATGCGAGCATCGTTCCTTATCTATTGGCTATTACTATAGTGGGAGTATTCAGTGTCGCTATTTTAGTACTGCAAACTTATCGGACCGCACAGGCCAATCCAGTGGCGAGAATAAAGTATGAATGAGCATTGCGAAGAATTCATTGGGAACTGCTGAAACGTGAATGTTTTTCTACAGTCTTCCAGGGGCATTCGTTGCCAACCTGATTCTGAGAAATTGGAATTCCTGCCATCGAACTATGAATCGTCGGCAGGGAAGCAGACGTTATTCGTGGTTGTTACCGTGATTAATTCAACGCGGGGATCTGGATAAGATCCATTGCTGGTAGAGGAAGAAGGTCAACAACGTGGCTATGTATTCGTCTATTGGCTGCCGGACTAAAGACCTAGTTTCATTCTACTAACCAACGCCCAAACAGTGGCAGGTTCTAGCGGTTTGTAGGCAATAAAGCTCACCACGCCTGCTGCCGCATTTCTGACATCGGCCGCATGATCGAAACTGGTTAACACCAGATTCGGAAAACTGCCATTCATTTCCTTTGCCAAATTGAGCCCGTTACCCGATCCCTGATAATCATAATCAATAAATAGAGGCAAATCGCTTTGTTCAGGGATAGATTCTTCAATACGAATTCCTGTTCTCGCAATCCATTCCTTCATTAGCGGGTCATCATCCAGGACATAACAGGAAGGGCACGAAGAATATAATGCACTGGTTCTCGGTATGACACACTCAAAAAGAGAGCCTTTATTGAGCGCTGAGGAAACTTTCAGCTCCGCTCCGAGATTTTCAGCCAACACTCGGCTTATCTGAAATCCACTGCCCAGACCTTCCTTGAATTGTTCAAAACGATGGGCATGAGGATTCTCTTCCATGAGCAAGGCGATCTGTTCGTCCGATAAGCCATTGCCCGTATCCCAGACTTGCAATCGGATGGATTCTCCAAACCGCCGACAACCTACTAACACACCACCGCTATCGGTGTATTTGATGGCATTACTTACCAGGTTGCTCAGAACACGGATCATTAATACGCGATCAGTTACGAATGAAAATTCCCCTGCATGAGTAATTAGTCGCAGCCCCTTCTGGCTGGCCATGCGCTGGTAGATGAGTCGAATTGGTTCCAGCAGGTCGCCAACCCTCACATTCTCCAGTGCCAGTACCTGATCAATCATGGCCCCACCATGTGCGCCGGCCAGTGTAGTAGCGAGTACATCATCAAGATGGTTTACGAGTTGACTTATGGACTGCCTGGCCGTTTGTATGCGCTCAGGGTCAACGTCGGGGCCAAGTCCAGCTGCAAACTGTCTTAAAGCAAAAAGTGCCTGGCGCGTATCGTGACCCGCTGCCTGCAGCAGCCGCCCTCTATCTGCCAGATCATCCAGGGCCATTGATCGTTCCAGTGCCAGCTTCTCCGCTCTTCGTGATTCTTCTAATTCCGCGGTGAGACTAATTGCCAGAGATTCCTGCGTCGAAACTCGCTCTCGCTCGATGTGCCTCACTGTAAGCGCTAGCGACACCGATAACAGAATCGCTTCGATAAATGCAAATACCATGTACATCTCTAGGAAACTCGGGGTAACCGGAACCAGATTTAACAAGCTCAGGGTTGTATAGGACATGCTTACGGAGAACCACAACCAGGCGATTGCCATTGGTAAATACCGATAGCGCCGATTGCTAGAGGCCATGATCCCGCAAACTGGCAGGATAATAACGGTAGCAGTAGTTACCCCCGTAGCAATAATGCTTAGCAGTGGAATTGTAATGCTGAGTGCCAGCCCTAATGCGCTAAGTGCCAGGTAAGCCAGGCTTACATAAATAACCGCCTGGAAAACAATGCTTACCCAGCGTGTTAAGTATTCCTCCTTGATAAAGGTTTTACTGAAAAGAATTGTAAACAGGCAGGTTAAAATCGCCAGTATCGGAGCCAGCATATTGCCGATTTCGGGTGTTTCAGGCCACATATAAATCGTGGTGATACCGGAAAGATGGGTGAAGTAAGAAAACAGCACAATCTGGGCAGCACCGTAGAATAGAAACGCACGCATTCGTGTAATCAAACCAAGTACGGTGTTGTACACAACCAGAGTCGAGACTGCAGCCAACGAGCAGAAGAACAGGATTAGCTTGAATAGCTGTCCGGACGCCATCGATTCCGGAGACTCAATCGAGATTGGCAATACGGAAGAATTCGGACCCTCATAGAGGATGAACAGGGTTGCAGACTGCGCTCCCTGCAAGCCGAACGGAACGGCTAAAGTCCCGAATCTCTCATAACTGGCGAGTCGGTTGTCGAGGTTCATGATTACTGCATACTGCCCAGCGGATTCCATTACAATTTTCAGCTGGTCCAGTAGTGTTCGGTTAAGACTGAGTATCCATGAACTACTGACATCAGATGTATTCGAAACTGTTATGCGCAACCATATCGGGCCTTGTTCGATTCCAAAATTCGCGACACTCTGCTCAAGTTGTTGAAATTCAGCTTCACCTAACCCTTCCAAAACGGCATCTGCAGAAAATGCGCGATTGAAGGAAATATATTCACCTAGAAGATCGGAAGAAGCCTGGCCTGGAACTAGCGGCAACTCTGCAGCAATAAGACCGGAGTTAAAGAAAAGAACGACCAGCAACAGACTAGCGCGCATTGACATCCAGTATTCCCAATCGCATACCCGTTCGTATCGCAGCTACGATATTGGGGGCATCGAGTTTGTGTAATATATTCTCGCGATGCTTTTTAATCGTTGCAGAAGAAATATTCAGTTTTTCAGCAATCCGGTTGTTATCGAAGCCCTGAAATAATAGTTGCAGGACCTGCTGCTCTCGTTCGGTAAGTTGGGCTTCGTTGCTGAGTGCTAACATCCGTTTAACAGAGACGGACACGTATTTCGATCCTTTGGCGATTTGCTCCAGGGCGATGATGAGTTCTTCAGGCGGATCCGATTTTGAGAGCAAGCCTTCTGCACCCAATCGCATCGCGGTGGCAAATTCTTGTGGGTTGGCTTGCCCCGAGTAAAGGAGCACTTTGGGGTGGTCGGAAGATTCTCTTTTAATCTCAGCCAGTATATCCAGACCTGAACCATCAGGTAGAAACACATCGAGAATTACCAGTTCAGGATTCTCTGATTCCAGGAGAGCCCTGGCTTTATTACAAGAGTTTGCATCTGCAAGGAGTACGAACTCAGGGTTAGTCTCGAGGGTAAACCTGACTCCTGCGCTCGCAATCGGCTGGTCTTCAACGATTAGTACAGAATAAGCCATATTGTTTATGTTTGAGTGAACTGTACTGATTTGCTTCGCTGCAATGATTATCTGCCTATTTCCGGGTCAGACCAAGTGCAAGTTGCTGCGATTCCATTACCACGACAAACCCGGCATCTCTGTGGCAGTCAATTGAGCAAGCATCAGTTTTTGGCGGTGATCTCAGCGGCGGAGTTTGCCCTGCTGATGGGATGGATTCACCAAGAACAGAGGGCGTGATCAGTGGTCAAGAAAAAGTCGAGTTGCAGAGTATCGCGGCAAAACCGTATGCACCAGGGAGCTTGGCAGTCTCAATGTATTTCTGGAGGGAGTTCACCTAGCGCGGCAGTACCTCAAATAACCACACGAACTCCCTGGCGATAGAGTCATCACGAGGTGCACCACCTCTGCCATACTTGCGGCTGCTCTCAGTCATCGCCGCAATGACGTCTTGCCCTTCCGTAATTGGCTTTAACCGCTGTTCATAGAGCCGGTTATCGACCCGCAGTATTACCCGGTCATCATCGACTATTTTCTGTGGCCATTGCTTCCAGAGTTGTCCGATCCGGGTATTGCGGCGTCCACTGGCGATAAACATGCGCCCATCGACGACCGAGATCCAGATCGTCTTCGATGATCCCTGGCTGAGGGTCTGCATCTCGATTTCTTCGCGGTCCTTCAAAAACGTCCAGTCAGTGGGTGAGGTGACAACCTCTCCACTTCGAAACGGCCCGCCTACACTGATCGTAAACCAGGGCACGAATTCCACGGGGCCATCGTGGGTGCGCATATAGGTGTAGAACAGACCCATGGCGAGCACCAGGACGCCGAATCCTCCACCGCTCCATTGCAGAAATTTTTTCATTCGCATTTGCCCAGTCCTTTACTGGAATAGTTTGCCTTGTTCGTGAAATTTCAGAACGTGCTCTGGTGCCTGTACCGTATCCTTCAAGCGCGGGCAGGGGTCGATCTCACCGAGTACGGTTTCTACCTTAACCACACCAGCCCAGATGTCGGTGTCGTAGTCCTTGTCCGCATCAATTGGCGGGCCTAAGCGAATCTTGGCGGCGGCCTCATCAATGGGGATTCTTACTACGAGGGTGGCGTTGAGTTCCTGTTGAGTATGTTCTCTGAGGTGCGGAGCCCGACCCGGCACCAGGTGATTCACCATGGTATCCAATTTCGCGACCTTTTTATCAGCAGGCACCAGTTCTGCTCTGCCGAACAGCGTTACTGACCGATAGTTTACCGAATGATGAAAACCCGAACGCGCCAGCACCAGGCCGTCGAGAAGTGTCACCGAGATGCAGGCTATTTGCCCATCCAGCAAGGCATTCATCATCTGGTTCTTGAGATGACCATGCAGGTAGATTGCATCGTCTATGCGCACGTAGGCAGTGGGAATCACCCGCGCCTCACCGTCGACAATAAATCCGACATGGCACAGAAAGCTCGCATCGAGAATTGAGTTAATGCTGTCTGCATCGTACGCGGCGCGATCTTTTCCGCGCGCCAGAGTTGTTCTTGTTGCAGGTGCAATTGGAGGCATCGAAGTTGTCCCTGTTGTCTAATCCATAGCAAATGACTAATGGATGGAGTGTACTATGCTATGGTTGGAATTCACACAGTGAGATCAGGAAAATTCAGTATCAGGAGTGCCGCAGCATGAGCGCCCAATTAAATAAGTGCCAGGCTTTTTCCGAAATGCACAGGCGAGAAAACGCCTGGTTGATACCCAATCCCTGGGATGTGGGTTCGGCAAGGGTATTACAGGGGCTGGGATTTGAAGCGCTGGCTACCACCAGTTCCGGATTTGCCTATACGCTGGGCCGCTCGGATGGATCGGTGAGCCTGGAAGAAAAACTGGCGCACTGCCGGCAGCTCTGCACTGCCACTTCAATTCCCGTTAATGCCGATTTCGAGAATGGATTTTCCGACGACTGCTCGACCCTGCAAGACAATGTGCGGCGGATGGTGGAGACCGGCGTGGCTGGGCTCTCGATCGAAGATTTCAGCCGGGACTCGCACACGTTGTACAGTTTCCAGGAGTCGGTCGAGCGGATTCAGGTGGCTGCGGAAAGTATCAAATTAACGAAGATTCCCGTATTGCTCACGGCACGGGCTGAGAATCTTCTGCGCGGGGTAGATGATCTGGATGACACGATTCGGCGCTTGCAGGCATACTCTGCAGCGGGCGCGGATGTGCTCTATGCCCCGGGAATCAACAGCCTCGATCAGCTCAGAGAAGTCTGTGCAGCGATCGATAAACCTTTCAACGTGCTGGCACCACTGCTGCGTACGGCTACCGTGGCAGAGATGTCGGCGGCCGGAGCTACCCGCATCAGTACCGGTGGCGCCCTGAGTTGGGCGGCTGTGAATCCACTGCTGGTAGCCGGCAAGGAAATGCTGCAGCAGGGCACCTTTGCCTGGCTAAGCGGCATGGCCAGTAGCAAGGAAGTCAGAAGCCTGCTCGATAAGAAATAAAACAAAAAGGAAACGAAAAAAGGTGCCAGGCAGCGGTGCCTGGCACCTTTTTTAACGTGCTAGTAGCACTACCAGTTTCTGCGGTTCGGTGTTGGGATGATGGATGATCAAGTCTTTTTTCCTGTCATTGTTCAGATCCACCAGCCTCACGTCCTGCTCGCCATTGGCGGTCATCGCAACGGTGAGTTTCTGCGGCAGAGGTGACAGCAGCTCAGATCCTTCGCTGCCCAAATAGACCTGTAGTTCGTCCCAGTGCACGCCAACCAGCAGGTCCGCACGGCTGTCGCCATTGATATCGCCAAGCAATATCGTTGGAAAGAACGGACCTCGTCCACCGATAATAAACTCGCGATCTGATCTGACTCGCAGCGAGCCATTCAGAGTGTCTGGATAGACGCCGTCTACGATTCGGTAGTATTCAATCTCAACCGAGATGGAATTCAGCAGGATCGCACTGAAGAACCCGAAGACCCCGGTGTTCACGCGGCCGAAACCAATATCTGTCTGGCCATCCCCATCGAAGTCCTCTAGCCATCCCAGAGAATAGCCCAGCGGTGCGCCACCTTCGGCATTCGCCTGCGGTTCAAGCAGCAGACTTGGATCTGTTGCGAACGAGAGCCCATTGCCGGTTGGTGTACCAAAATGCACCGCATAAGCGCCGCGCTGGTTAAGTAAACTTCGACCCTCAATAGATTGCGTGAGCAGGTCGGCAACGCCATCACCATTCATGTCCAAGAAAGAATGTAGTGCCGTGCGCTTTGTTCGTGCCTTCATTCCGGTTATCAGCCTGAACATGTTTTCATCGCTGAAGGCAAAGTTGAACGAATACGCCCCGTCAGCAGTGAATGCTACGTCGGTGGTGAATCTTTCTGACTGAGCTGAGAACTGTCCGCGGCCATCCTGGAAATGCACATCGAAGTGATCCTCGTTCCAGAACACCAGGTCGCCGCGCCCATCGCGGTTGAAATCCACCTCATGCATGCGGCTCAGATACGCCGGCACGGTCTGGGCATTGATTCCCACTTCACTGTACCTGCGGTCATCATCAAATGTGCTAGCGTCCTGAAACGGTTCGGGGGGACCCAGTAGCATCAGGTTATTGAATGAACCGTCGTTGGATTGAAGTGAGATCCAGAATCCATCGACGCCAGGCATTACCAGGTCATCGAGCCCATCCTGGTTTACATCTCGAGTAATATCGACATGGGGGAGAAATAACTCGCGAGTACTCTGGAACTCCATGGGAACTTCCAGTAACAGGTGTTCAGTTGAGGACTCAGCATCGAACCAGTAGAGTCGGCCTGGTGCCCAGGTAAGCAAGCAGTCGCGGCCATCGATATTGATCGTATCGATGAACAACACATCATTCCTCAAAGTGGTATCAAGCAGCTGTCCCCAGTTGCGGCCGTCGAATCCGTACAGCTGCAGGTGTCGCTGCCCTTCGTCATCGATAGCCGTGACCGCGAGCTCTGCCGTTTCCGATCCCAGGTAATCGCCCGTCAATACCGTTTGCTGATTGGTGGTTCCGGTTGTGAATTCGTAGTGATCGAATAGCTCATGCGACTGTTGGCTCTGTTGGGCAATCGTGACCATCGAGACGGCGCCAGAGAAAATCAGCAGCGTCAGGCGGACGCACAGATTCCTAAAACTGGAACAGATAAGTTGAGGTTTCTGAAGGGTAGTTGTCATGAAGAAGACCCGATCTAATGATGTGCCAGTAAGTGTACTCTTCCCGTGGTATCGCGCTATCGCCCCTGAAGAAGTAGCAGTCCGTGCTACTTCCAGTATTAAGCAAGACTGACTTCTGCCTGGCCTGGGCTTGACGCATTGGGCAGCGGGACCCGCCAGTCCATACCGGAATCCCGTAACAGTTGGAAAAGGCCTTCAGGCCCTATACTCTTGTTTCTGACCACGCCAAAACGGCCTGCTCAACCACAGAGAGTCTCTATGTCCCAGAGTGCCCAGCTGGTTAATACCCTGAAACAGGAGCTGAAGCATCAGGGCAAGACCTATGAAGATCTTGAAGGCGTGCTCGCACTCTCCCATGCCAGCGAGAAGAGACTATTCGCGGAAGGAAAATTCTCGCTGGATCGAGTCGAGAAAATCTGCGATTACCTGGGTCTGGATCTGATCGGGCTGGTCGCCCTGATGGAAGAGGCCTCCGACAAGATCGATCAATTGACCAGGGAGCAGGAAGAAGAGTTTGCCAAAGATGTAAAGCTGCTTTGTTTTGCCCATTGCCTGTTAAACGGTTGGAAATTCGATGAGATCGTGAACATCTACGCTATCTCAGAGCATGAGGGCATCAAGCTGATGGCGAAGCTGGATCGGATGAAACTGATCAATATGCTTCCCGGTAATCGTTATAGCTTGCTCATCTCCAGAAAATTCAGTTGGATCAAGTCAGGTCCAATCGAGAACTACTTCGAACAACAACTGCAAGCAGATTTCTTCGATACCAAATTTAATCAGCAGGATGAAGTCCGGGTATTTGTCAGTTCCACGCTGACAGACAAATCGGTGGACATCATAAAAGGCAAAATCAAGAAACTGGCAGGCGAGTTAAATGATCTTCATCATGAAGACGAGAAACTGCCCTTGGAACAGAAACGAGGAATGAGTATGCTGTTATCTCTGCGGCCCTGGGAAACCAAAGTGTTCAAAGCCCTGCGCCGACGCAGTAAGGAGTAAAGGATAAATTGCGATGATCTACAATAATGTAGTGCTCACTGTAAACAATCAGAGCGACGTTGAAGAGGTGAGAACACTGTTGGCCGAACAGGCGAGTTTATCCAGTGACGAACCAGGCTGTGTACGCTTCGAGGTATACCAGTCGCAATCTGCTGTGCAACAGTTTTTCCTGATTGAGCAGTGGGAAACGCAAGCGGACCTGGATAAGCATCGGCAGGCGAAGGCATTTACCGAACTCTATATCCCCAAAGTAATTCCCCTGGTCTCCCGCGTTCCCCACCCATCCGATTTGATTTGGCCGGTTTAGCTCTGGATATTTCCTGGAATTTATCTTTTAATCACATCTTGTCTGGACTTTTCTGCTCTTATCGATAAGTCTGTATCGAGGGAGCCGCTGAACAAGTATATGGCCGCTCTGGCTTTCAGCCAATTTCGCTCTCAAGGCGCACGCAGGACGGTCGACCTTTCAAGCCA